>JANWYE010000169.1 GCA_025057175.1 Chloroflexus sp.
GCCCCCGCAGTGGCTGTCTCTCGCTCACGCGGGAGATTGCTGCGCCGCGCGGGGCGCGGCTCGCAATGACAGTGGGGCGCAGCCCCGGTAGCGCACTCCTTCCAGCCCCAATTGTCCTTGCGAGGGGGCGCAGCCCCCGCAGTGGCTGTCTCTCGCTCACGCGGGAGATTGCTGCGCCGCGCGGGGCGCGGCTCGCAATGACAGTGGGGTGTAGCCCCTCTCATCTTCCTTGCAGCGAAGCGCTTATTGGTTTGGCTGGTACACCCGCACATAATCAACCAGCATCTGCTGCGGAAAGGCGGTTGTTTCGTCAGGGTACCCCGGCCAATTGCCACCCACCGCCAGATTGAGAATGATGAAGAAGGGATGATCGAACACCCACTCACCCGGCGTCTGTTCGCGGCGCAGGGTGTGGTAGAGCTGGTCATCGACATACCAGCGAATTTCGTCCGGTTCCCACTCTACCGCGTAGAGATGGAAATCGGCGGCCAGCGAGGTGGGGCTGACAAACGACTTGGTAATGGCGTTGCCGCCAGAATAGCCGGGACCATGCACCGAACCATAGACAGTAGCGGGGTCGCCAATATTCTCCATAATGTCAATCTCGCCGCAGTTAGGCCAGCGCGCGGTAGCAATGTTCTCGCCGAGCATCCAAAAAGCGGGCCAGATGCCCTTGCCGCCAGCCGGCAGCTTGATGCGCGCCTCGATCCGGCCATACGTCCATGCGTGCAGATAGTGGGTCTTGATGCGGGCAGAAGTGTATTTCCACGCCAGATATTCCTCATTGCGAGCCTCGATCACCAAGACACCGTTTTCGATCCGCACATTTTCAGTCCGGTCGGTGTAAAACTGCCACTCGTTGTTGCCCCAGCCGCCGGCGCCTTTATCGAACAGCCAGTTGCGCGGGTTGAGCGCCTCGCCGTCGAACTCATCGCTCCAGATCAGCGTCCAAGGCGACACAGTTGGCATTGGTGTCGCCGGAGCCGGCGCTGCCGGCGCAGTCGCGCACCCAACCAACAGCAGCGCCAGCCAGAGCAAGCATCCATGGTGTATCGTTCGCAACACAGCATATCTCCCAGCCAAACAAAGCTATGTTCCGGCTTATGGTGTCAAGCCAAACCCGTAAGGAAAGAGCGGCTCGCCGGCGCCAGTTCCCAACGGCAATTGGTCAAGACTGCGCGGCCACGTTACCGGCAGCCGTCCGTGGAAGGGACGGTCGCCAAAGAGCACATCGGCGACGCCGGCGCCTTCGCTGCCCGGCAGCCATGCGGCCACTAACGCATCCCAGTTCGGTAGATCGCCGGTAATGATCAGCGGCCGGCCTGCGATCAGCACCACCACCAGCCGCGCGCAGGCTGCTTCCATGCGACGCAGCACGCGCTGCTCACCGGGCGGCAGGCTGAGGCTAGCGCTATCGCCACGCCCTTCGGCATAGGGTAACTCACCCACAACCGCAATGCAGACCGCATCGGGTGCGCTCGGATCGCCGCTGAACCGGCCGTGCTGGTTGTATTCAACGATTGTCTGGGGCGAGACAGCCGCCTGAATCCCGGCCAGAATCGTTGTGCCGGGAATTATCGAGCCAGTGCGACCTTGCCATTCGATAGTCCAGCCGCCAGATTGGATGCCAAGATCGTTCGCAGCTTGCCCTCCGATATAGAGGTGGGCAATATCTTTCGGCAGCGGCAGCACGTGATCCTCGTTCTTGAGCAAAACCAACGACTTGGCCACCGCCGTGCGGGCTAGTTCGCGATGTGCCGGATTACCGATCTGAGCAAGGAGATCGGTTTGGGCAAAGGGTTGTTCAAACAGGCCCATCGTGAACTTGACAGTTAAAATGCGCCGGACAGCGTCATCAATCCGCGCTTCGCTCACCGCGCCAGATGCGACCGCTTGGGTTAAGGCGTCGATGAAGCGCCGGGCGTCGTAGGGCGCCATGTTCATGTCAACACCGGCGTTAATAGCAGTAATGACGGCGCGGGTGTAATCAGAATCGATCTGATCGATTGCTGCCCAGTCAGACACAACAAAACCGTTGAAGCCCAATTCACCCTTAAGCACATCGGTCAACCAATATGCGCTGGCGTGCATCTTTTGCCCGTTCCAGCTCGAATACGAGGCCATAATCACGCGCGCTCCCGCCGCTATCGTGGCGCGGTAGGGCGGCAGATGCACGGCGCGCAGCATAGCTTCGTCACCAAAGGTTTCGCCCTGATCAAGTTGATAGTTATCAGTAGTTGATGATCCCCATGCTGTACTGCCATCGCCAAGATAATGTTTCGGCGTGCCGATAACGCGGTTGGGCGGCGCAATATCCGGCGCTTGCAAACCGCGCAAAAAAGCGACGGCCAACGTTGCAACGTGATCGGGTCGTTCGGCGTAGGCCTCGTATGTGCGTCCCCAGCGCACATCTTGCGGCACCATCACCGCCGGCGCATAGTTCCAGAAGACGCCGGTGGCTGCCATTTCCAGCGCCGTCACCCGCCCAATCTGCTCTATCAGCACTGGATCGTTGGCAGCGCCTAAGCCGATGTTATGGGGAAAGATGACCGCCCCATACAAATTGTTATGGCCGTGAACGCCATCGGCGCCATAGATGATCGGAATGCCGAGCCGCGTGCTTAGCGCGGCGCGTTGAAACTGATTCACCATATCGGCCCACGCTGCTGGCGAGTTCTCGGTGCTGGGGTAGCCACCCCCGCCGCTGAGCACGCCACCAATGGCCAGTTCGCGCACCTGATCGGGTGTCAGGCTGTTCTTCTCAATCAGAGTCATCTGGCCGATCTTTTCTGCCAACGTCATCCGCTGGAGCAGATCCTCAACGCGCGCGGCAATGGCTGCCGCCGGATCGCGATAGATTTCGACGGTTGCGGTAGGCAGGGGTGTTGTTCTGGCGCCACCGCACGCGCTGAGCACAGTCAATAGCGCGGCTAGGAAGATAAATGGTCGCAATCGCATGCGTAGCCTACTTCTCAAAATTGGTAATCACCACGCCTTCGAGGAAGATACGCTGGGCAAAGAAGAAGACCGCAATCGGAATGACCGCCGAGATCAGCGATGCCGCCTGAATCAGGTTAGTCGATTGCGAATAGAGATTGTTGAACGCAGTTAGCCCTACCGTAATCGGGAACTTATCGGGATGGCCGGCCAGATAGATCAACGGGCCGAAGAAGTCGTTCCATGCCCAGAAGAAGTGGAAGAGGGCGACAGCGGTCAGCGCCGGGCGCGACATGGGCAGGATGATCGAATAGAAGATGCGCAGCGGGCTAGCGCCATCAATCTGGGCTGCCTCTTCCAGATCGCGCGGAATCGAGAGGAAGAATTGGCGCAGCAAGAAGACATTCGTGCCCCACGAGAAGAAGGCCGGCACGATTAGCGGCAACCACGTCCCCACCCAACCGATCTGCAAGAAGACGAAATAGGTTGGAATAAGCGTCACCGCGCCGGGCAAGATCACGGTCGAGAGCATAACCATGAAGAGGATGTTCTTGCCGGGGATGCGGAAGCGGGCGAATCCGTAGGCTACCAGCGCTGCCGACAACACCGCGCCGAAAGTGGTGATAGCGGCATACATCAGCGTGTTGCGCAGGAGATTCGGAAAGTTGATCGTATTCCATGCGCGGGTAAAATTGCCCCACTGAATATCGAGCCGCCACGAGCGTTGCAATTGCCGCCACTGGCCTTGCCACTCAAATGGCCCCGCTGCCGGATTTTCCGGGTCTACGAACCAACTGCTCTGGCGTCCGGGCCGGTAGAGCGCCAGTTCACGGATCGTGCCGTCGATCGGCACCAGATAGACATCATACTCTTTCCCCTCATATTCAAAGGTGCGTTCCCGCGCTGGCCACCACGGCGCGCCAGCTTTAGCGATCTGGCTGTCGGTTTTGACGGCGGTGGTCATGCCATAGACCATCGGGATCAAAAACAGCGTGAGCACAGCGAGGGCGAGGCTCGTGAGCGCAATGCGCGTGAGCGCCACGCGCGTGGTTTTGGGCAAGGCTGCCGTTCGTCGTGAGAGTACCATCACCGTTCCTCCCCTGCGTAGAAGACCCAGAAGCGCGAGGTGCCGAAGAGCACGATCGTGATGATCATGGCGATGATCAGCATCAGCCATGCCAGTGTCGCCCCGTAGCCCATGCTAAAGAAGGTAAACGACTGTTTGTAGAAATAGACCATGAAGAAGCGGGTCATGCCTTCGGGGAAGCCGGTGCCGCCATTGAGCACAAAGGGGGCGAGGAAGTATTGCAGCGAGCCAATCACTCCAAGCACCAGTTGGTAGAAGATCACCGGCGTGATCAGTGGAATGGTGATGAAGATCAGGCGCTGAAACCAGCTTGCGCCATCAATCTGGGCCGCTTCGTACAGTTCGCTCGGCACGCCCTGCAAACCGGCCAAGAAGATGATCATCGCGTTGCCGACGCCCCACAATCCAAACATCGTATAGGCGTAATAGACCAGATTGGGGTCGGCCAACCAGCGCAAACCCTGCGTGCCGGTGGCGCGAATGCCGGTCAGCCGCTCGATGATGACGTTAATCCAGCCGGTCTGCTCATTTAGCACGCCATTCCAGATCAACACCGTCGCCACCAACGGGATCATCGTAGGCATGTAGAACAGAGTGCGGTAGATGCTCTTGCCCAGCACGTGCTCGGAATTGAGCAACACCGCTAGAAAGAGGGCAAAGAGCAGCGAGATTGGCAACGAGATGGCGGCGAAGTGTAAGGTGCGGCGCAACGACAGCCAGACCTCAGCATCTTGAAACAGCGCTCGCTGCCAGTTGGCGAAGCCGACAAAGCGCGCCTGATCGGGCACCGCCGGGTTGAAGTCGTAGAGCGAGAAGCCGAACGATGCCAGCATTGGTAACAGATAAAAGAGCAGAAAGCCAATGAGCCACGGGCTAATAAAGAATAGGCCCCAGCGGATCTCTTTCTTTTCCAGCTTGCTCAGCTTACGCCGCGGCGTAGCTGCGGTTCGACTGCGCAATACACTACTGAGTTCTGGCAGGGGAGCCATTATCACGCCTCCTTGTCGATGGGTTGGCGCAGGTGGGTACGCTGCGATTGGTTGGCGGTGTATCCTTTTCCTATCACACCTGCGCGGTAGCGCGTCGTTGCGTTTCGTTTTACTGTGCTTGCCGCTGCCCCGCTCACCGCTGGCGCGCAGGGCAGCGAGTTGCGCGATCCTGCGTTCTAGCCGGTTGGCAGCGCTGCCATCGCCAGCAGCGCCGCCTGTTGGCCCGCTGTTACCGTGCCGCGTCGAAGATCTTTTGCAGATCGGCCTTCAGCTTGGCAACTTCGGCCTCAAAATCGGCATCCGGCGTGTTCGCGAGGTAGTTCCAGAACTCGTTGTAGCGGTCAGTCGTCTCTTGGAAGCTGGGCATCCAGCTCTCGTGGTTGGGGTTGTCGGCATACGCCATCGCCTCTACCACCACGTCCCAGTTGATGTCGGTCTTGTTGGGGAAGTTGGTCTGATTATACTTGGCAAAGTAGTTGTCTTGCAGCGAGAGGCGGGCCGGCATACCACCGTAGATGGTCAGCAGTTCGTTGACGTGCTCGGCGCTCAGCATGTAGCTCAGCACCTCGAAAGCGGCGTCAGGGTAGGGGCAACCCTTGAGGATGCCAAAGGTGTCAGCATGCATCTTGGCGGTAATGGTGCCGTTGTAGCTTGGCGTGGCGGCCAGATTCCAGTCGAAGTCAACATTGCCCAGCGCCCACGGCGCGACATACCACATATGGATGTGGATCATCGCCAGATTGCCCGACGAGAAGGGGCCGCCGGGGCCTTGCAGGAAGTCGGCGCCGCCGTAGGGGCCATTCGGAATAAACCAGTCTTTCCACCAGCCATCATACGTCCACTTCCACGCCGCCTTCCAGTTGTCGGGGATCTGGGCATTGCCATTCTCATCGACCAGCGAGCCAGCGCCGAAGAAGGTGCCAATGCCGCGCGGATCGGTCCACTGGTTCATCCAGCCGAATTGGACAATCTTTTCGGGGTCGAAATTGGGCGAGGTAGCATCGTTCCCATTGGCATCCACCGTCAGCTTCTTGGCCAACTCGGTCAGCGTCTCGATATTCCACTCGCGCTCGACGCCATTCTCATCAACCCACGGCGCGCCATGGGTAGCGGGCGGATAGGGCAGACCGGCCTCATCAAACAGGTCTTTGTTGTAGATGATGAATGATGGGAAGATAGCGAACGGAATGCCGAGCTGGCCCTCTTCCTTCACCTGATAGAACTTGACCAGATTCGGATCGAAATCGCTCAGATCGTAGTTGTATTTGTCGATGAACGGTTGCAGGTCGAGCCATGCGCCTTTGAAGCTATCACGCCCGCGAATGCCAACCGGGCCGACGAGGCATGGTGCGTTGCCGGCGGCAATCTGGGTGGCGAGCGTGTCAAAAGCGACGTTGTTGTCAACGATCTCGATCACCAACTCGATCTTGTCTTGGCTAGCGTTAAACCGTTCGACAAAGGCATTCTGTGGCGGGATAGCCCCCTCGTCAGTGCCGGCGCCTAAACCAACGAACCAGCGCACTTTGACGCGATTGGAGGTTGGCGCAGCGGTGGGAGCGGCAGTAGGGGCGGGCGCTGAGGTGGGCGCAACCGCGGCGGTTGGCTCGCTCGCGGCGGGGGCAGCGGTGGGTTGGGCCGGCGGTGTGGCGCTGCCGCCGCAAGCGGCATTGATGAGCGCAGCCACAATCAACATCAGGCTTACAAGCAGCGGTTTGAACGATTTCATCGGTCTCCTCCTCTGGAATAGGTGCGCCATTGTTATTCACGTGCCAAGGTCTTAGTAAACCGGCGGGCGAGATGGGTTGATGAGCGAGATGGTTATGTGCTCCCTACCTTCTTCCCCAGATCACGAGTTCTGAGTTCACGTGTTGCCGTCTCTACCTCCTTTCAGCGTTGGGAACGCAACTATCGCGGATGACCAGTTCGGTCGGCAAGATGACCCGCTGCGTAGCGGGCGCGGGAGGATCGGTGGTAAGCTGATCGAGCAGCAACTGGGCCGCGGTTTGACCCAAGACGCCGATTGGCTGGCGCACGGTAGTGAGGGTTGGGGTCATAGCCGCCGCCAGCGGAATATCATCAAACCCCGCCAGCCCAATGTCACCGGGCACGCTCAGACCGGCGGCGCGCAAGGCCTTAAACGCGCCCAGCGCCATCATATCGCTGGCGGCAAAGACCACATCGGGAATGGGAACTAGCCGCAAAAGCGTCTGCATCGCGCTAAAGCCACTCTGTTCGCTAAAATCACCCTCGACGACCAATTCGGGCAACACCGGCAAGCCGGCGGCGTGCAGCGCATCGCCATAACCGGCAAACCGATCGCGCCCGGCGACAATATTCATCGGGCCGGTGATGGTCGCGATCCGGCGATAACCGCGCTCTATCAGGTGCTCGACCAGCATGCGCGCGCCGTGGCGATTATCCACGTCAACGTAGGGGATAGAAGGATGGGTATTAAGCCGGCCCACCGACACGACCGGGATCGTCTCTTGGGCCAGCCACTGCAAGAGAAACTGATCTTCGACCGCCGAAGCCACGATCGCGCCCTCAAGGAACCCGCGCCGGCCAAGGTGGCGATACGGATTGCCGGCAGTAGTGGTCGCCAGTTCCAGCATGATCGAAAACTGCCGCTCATTGCAGACGTGGGCAATTCCTTCGATCAGCAGCGGAAAATAGGGATCGGCGAACAGGGTATGGATCGGCTGCGGAATAATAATCCCGATCACCTGCGAGCGCCGGCTGGCGAGCGAGCGAGCCGGCAGGTTTGGCTGGTAATTAGTTTCGCGGATCGCCTGCCAAACTCGCTCGCGCACCGCCGGATTAACATGCGGGTGATTATTAATCACCCGTGAAGCGGTCGATCGCGAGACCCCGGCCCGCCGGGCGATGTCGTCAAGAGTGATATTCATAGCCTGCCGCCACTGACTGGGAACGCTTCCAACTGAGCCTATAGTACACAACAGCGGGGGGAGCTGGCTTTTCAAAAAGCGCGAATCAGTTGCACAAAACCGTGAAAGCGCTTCCAGTGGGGGAGGAAAGGCGAGACGGGGAGTACGACTAGAGTTTTTATTTGAAGTAATAGCACAATTGACGTAGTGAGCCAGTAGTCTTATGATTATGATCTGTATTCGGCGCTGTGCGCCCTGTTCCAATGACCGCCATACCGCGCGACCAATCATCGTAGTTAGTCGTGTCGCTTGTAGAAGAGAATAGGATCGTTGGTGAATCGTGAGGAGAACCACCGTTCATTACCGATGCCGGAGTAGCAGAACCAAGGCACAAAGAGGCTTGAGCGCTATAGAAGAAACTCGGCTTTCCAGTTCAGTGACTATCGCCCAATATCGCGAGTTTGAGGCTCAAAAAGACCGGGAGAACATCGCCGATTTTATTTTTGAGCGGTTTTCAG
>JANWYE010000016.1:0-16326 GCA_025057175.1 Chloroflexus sp.
TGTTCGCCCCCTACTGGCGCTCGGATGCGCGTGGCGTGATTGTCGGTCTCACCCGTTACGTCACAAAAGGTCACCTTGCCCGTGCCGTGCTCGAAGCAACAGCCTATCAAACCCGCGAAGTGCTCGATGCGATGGAGCAGGACTCGGGCGTGAAGCTGACGGCGCTGAAGGTTGATGGCGGCATGGTGTATAACAACACCCTGATGCAGTTCCAAGCCGATATCCTCGGTGTGCCGGTCATCCGGCCCAAGGTGGCAGAAACGACCTCGCTTGGCGCAGCGTATGCCGCTGGTTTGGCGGTCGGCTTCTGGTCGAATACCGATGAGATGCGGGCTAACTGGGGCGTTGACCATACGTGGACGCCGCAGATGGATGCTGCAACCCGTGAGCGGCTCTATCGCGGCTGGAAGAAGGCGGTAACTCGCACCTTTGATTGGGTAGAGTAGCTTCGGCTAGCACGTTTCGGGTGAACGTAAGTCGTAGAGCCGCTAAGCATCGCGGGGATGCGACGCGGAACGCTCGCGATAGTGGTATGATACCCTTATCGAGAGCATTCCGCACCGCCCGTTTTACGCGGTAATGTCTGTTCAATGCGGCGAGACCGGCGGGAGCTAATCCTGCCGGTCTTGTTGCCCGTTAGGAGACCAGCATGCAAACTCTCTCCACCGACGTGTTGGTGATCGGCGGTGGCGCAACCGGTACCGGCTGCGCGCTCGATCTGGCAATGCGCGGCATTCGCTGTATCCTCGTTGAGAAGGGCGATGTAACTCATGGTACGACCGGTCGCTACCACGGCTTGCTCCATTCTGGCGGGAGATACGTCACTAAAGACCCACAATCAGCCACCGAATGCGCTCGCGAGAATGCTATCTTGCGCCGGATTATGCCCCACTGCATCGAGCAAACTTCCGGCTTTTTCGTGATTACGCCGTGGGATGACGAGAGCTACGGTGATGTGTTTGTGGCTAACTGCCATCGCACCGGCGTACCGGTGCAAGAGATTACCGTCGCCGAGATGCTCCGCCGCGAACCGGCACTCAATCCACGCATTTCGCGCGTGTTTGAAGTGCCCGACGCTTCCGCCGACTCGTTCCTTGCCACCCACTCGGTAGCGTTGGCAGCCCGCGAATATGGCGCCGAGATTCGCACCTATCACAATGTGGTTGACCTGATACGGGTGGGGAACCGGGTGATGGGGGCGATTGTGGAGGACTTACGTAGCGGCGAGCGGATCCGGATTGATTGCGCGTATGTGCTCAATGCCGCCGGCGCGTGGGCCGGCAAAATTGCGGCGCTGGCCGGTGTGACGGTGACAGTCGTGCCCGGCAAAGGCACGATGGTGGCGATGAACCACCGTATGGTGAATACGGTAGTTAACCGCTGCAAATTGCCCTCTGATGGCGATATTATTGTGCCGATCCACACGGTAGCGGTGATTGGCACCACTGATGTGCATGTGCCTGATCCTGATGTGTTTGGCATCGAACCGGAAGAGATCCAGTTTATGCTTGATGAGGGCGAGAAGCTGATCCCCGGTTTCCGCCAGTATCGCGCTCTCAGGGCATGGGCTGGCGTGCGCCCGCTCTATAAAGACAAAGATGTGGCCAGCGATCGCGATATTCCCCGCACCTTCAAATTGCTCGACCACGAGGAACGTGACGGCGTCAGCGGCATCTTTTCTATCGTCGGCGGTAAGTGGACGACTTACCGCCTGATGGCCGAGCAGACGGTCAATGAACTGGCCCGCCGGCTAGGCAATACTCAACCATGCCGCACGGCGAGCGAGGTTTTGCCGGTGCCACGCTTCGAGCACCGCGCCCACGCGATGGTGACAGTATCGCCCGATCCGGCGGCCCAGACCCCCCACTACTGGCTTGGCAAGCCATTAGCGCTCGTTGAGAGCGAGCACGCCGCCGCTGATCTGATTTGCGAATGCGAATTGGTGACACGTGACCGGATCGTGGCCGCGATCGATGCCGGCGCGCACAACCTTGATGATATTCGGCGAGATGTTCGCATGGGCATGGGGCCGTGTCAAGGCGGGTGGTGCATTTACCGCACGGCTAACTTGCTCTACGAGCGGCGATGCGCCGATGGGCTAAGCCATACTCATGCCAATGAGGCAATCTTGCACTTCCTCCAAGAGCGGTGGAAGGGCTTAACGCCAGTGCTTTGGGGCGATCAGTTGCGGCAAGCTCGCCTCGACGAGCTAATCTACGCCGGAGTGCTGGGTATTCACCGCTTGCGCGCGCTGGCCGAGCCGGGAGGAGGGCTAGTGACGCAGCATCCGGCGATCGCAACCGAATACGTACAGGCGTAACCCGTCGGGAGAGTGTCTATGTACGATACAATTGTCATCGGCGCCGGCCTCAGTGGGATGTTGGCAGCGATTGGCCGCGCCGAACGTGGTGAGAAGGTGCTGGTGCTCGCTAAGGGCCATGGCGCAACCCATTGGTCAACCGGCTGTATTGATCTGCTCGCCGACGTCGACGACCCATTCGCCGGAATCGCCCAATTGGCCAGCCAACGGCCCAACCACCCCTACGCGCTGGCCGGCCCGGCGATGATCGAGCAGGGCATTGCCCGGTTGCGCGCAATCGGCGAAGCTGCCGGCTATCCGCTAGCCGGTAGCCTCAACCGAAACTTGCTTTTGCCAACGGCGTTAGGGGCGCTGCGCCCCACTGCCTTTGCGCCAGCCACAATGATCGCTGGCGATGCGCGCCAACTGCGCGATGGCCGACCAACCTTAATTGCCGGTTTTGCCGAACTGCGCGATTTCTTTCCGCCCCTGATTGCGGCTAATCTACGGGCTCAAGGCATCGCGGCAGAAGCAGCGCAATTAACCCTGCCGCCTACCGGTCGCCAACGCGATTTCAGCCCGATGACACTGGCCCGGCTGTGCGAGCAACCAGCGTTCCGCGCCAAGCTCGGCGAGCAGCTAGCTGCGCACGTGCGCAAAGGCGGCTATGCTCGCATTGGCATGCCGGCAATCCTCGGCCTAAAGCATGCCACTGAGGTCGCGCGTGATCTACAAAATCAAGCCGGTGCGCTGATCTTTGAAATTCCCACCTTGCCGGTTTCAGTAGCCGGCATGCGGTTATATCAGATCCTAGAAGACGAACTGCTCAGATTAGGCGGTCACATCCAACTAGGTGGATTTGTGCAGCGCGCTGAGGGCATTGGCGATACGCTCGTCGCTGTTTTCAGCGAAGCTGCTGCGCGCGAGCAACGCCACACAGCGCGGCGCTGGGTACTGGCCACCGGCGGCATTCTCGGCGGTGGCGTGCGGGCGACGCCCGAAGGGCATCTGCGCGAAACGGCGCTCGATCTACCATTGCAAGCGCCTGACGGACGAGCTGGCTGGTTCGCGCCGCGGTTTCTCAATGAACAGGGCCATCCCGTCTTCCAAAGCGGAGTGCGAGTTGATCAGCGCCTGCGCCCGCTCGACGCCGCTGGCCGGCTAGTCTACGAAAATGTGCAGGTCGTAGGTGGCGCGCTCGCCGGCTATGACCCCATCCGTGAAGGCTGCCTCGAAGGCGCCGCCATCGCCACCGGCTGGGCTGTAGGACAACACTAGTAGGGCACAGCAGTGCTACCCACCTACCACCGTAAGGGCACAGCAGGCTGTGCTCCACCCGCATAGAGGAAGCCGTACTATGGATCACATCGAACTATCACTTATTCAATCACTCGATCACTGCATCAAATGCAACATCTGCACCTCAGCATGCCCTGTCGCAGCAGTGACCGACGCCTTTCCCGGCCCCAAATACGTTGGGCCGCAAGCGCAACGCTTCCGCCACGCCGCTCAACCCGTGCCTGACGCTTCGGTTGACTACTGCTCAGGCTGTCGCGTCTGCAATCAGGTCTGCCCAACCGGCGTGCGCATTGCCGAACTCAACGCTCGCGCCCGCGCCCAGATCGTTGCTGAACGGGGCATGCCGCTGCGCAACCGGATCATCGCCCGTTCGGGCTTGGTCGGGCGGCTCAGCAGCGGGCCGCACGCGCCACTGGTCAACTTTACGCTCAACTTCGCGCCGGCCCGCTGGTTAATCGAACAGGTCATGGGTATTCACCGCCACGCGCCATTGCCCAAAGCCAGCACCTACACCTTCCGCAGTTGGTTCAAGCGGCACAAACCAGCCACGAATGGCCGGCGACCACAAGTAGTCTACTTTCATGGCTGTAGCACCAACTACTACGAACCACGTGTTGGCAAAGCAGCGATTGCTGTCCTCGAACACCTTGGCTTCGAGGTGATTGTCCCGCCACAGCGTTGTTGTGGCTTGCCACTACTCTCGAACGGCGATTTTCCGGCGGCGCAGCGCTATCATGAGTACAATGTTGCCCAACTCTTGCCTTATGCCCGCGCCGGCATCCCGATTGTCGGCACCAGCACGAGTTGTACACTCACCTTAAAAGAGGAGGCGCCGGAACTGCTGGGACTGCATGGCGATGACGTTCGCGCCGTCGCTGCCGGCACCTACGACATCTTCGAGTTCTTGCGCAATCTGCACGAGCAAGGCCGCCTGCGCACCGATTTTCGCCCGATTGAGCGCACCTTGCCCTATCATCCGCCCTGCCAACTACGCGCCCACCGGATTGGTCGGCCAGTGCTCGATGTGCTGGGATTAGTGCCCGGCTTGCGTCTTCGGGAGAGCCGGGCTGAATGCTGCGGCATCGCCGGCACCTATGGTCTCAAACGCGAGAAGTACCAGATTGCGATGGATGTCGGCAAACCGTTGTTCGACTTTGTGCGCGCCAGTGGCCAAGACCTTGCCCTCTGCGATAGTGAGACTTGCCGCTGGCAGATTAGCGGCGCGACCGGTGTAGCGACCCGCCACCCCATCGAAATACTGGCCGAAGCTTACGGACTTGCGGTGTAAATCTATGGAGTGCGGCAGTTGCACTGCCGCACTCCAAAAGCTGACGCAATGTTAGATGGCGTGCGGTAGCTACACTGCCACACTCTATGGCATTGACGCAATACCACCATCTCTAACACAACAGCCATTTTGTAGAAGCGGAGGAGCTAAATCCCCCTCCGATTATGAATGTATCTGTGGAGCGTGGTAGTTACACTGCCACACTCTACGGTGCTGGCATAATGCCCTTTGTCGGGGTAACAAATTATTCAACCGCTAGGCCGGCATTTTGTTATAATACGGCTTAGCACGTTCGCGTCTGCCCGGAGTAGTGCGCATGATTGCGCCAGAAACAGTCTTACAAGGCCGGTATCGAATTATCACCCAAATTGCCAAGGGTGGCATGGGAGCCGTCTATCAGGCGCGCGATCTGCGGCTGCGCATTGACGTGGCATTGAAACAGACCCTATTCAACGATGAAGCCTACCGGCAGGCATTCGAACGCGAAGCGCAAATACTAGCGCGCCTTCGCCACCAAGCATTGCCCCGCGTCATTGACCATTTCATTGACCCGCAAGGCCAGTTTCTGGTCATGGAATTCATCCACGGCGAAGACCTTGGCAACCAATTGGCGCGCCTTGGCCGCCGGTTTGCCTCGCCACAGGTCTTGCCGATGGTAATCAAGTGGATGGATCAACTCCTTGACGTGCTGACCTATTTGCACACACGGCCTGTGCCGGTCATCCACCGCGATATTAAGCCTAAGAATCTTAAACTTACGCCGAGCCACGATATCATCTTGCTCGATTTTGGTCTAGCTCGCGGCGGAATGACTGTTTCCGCCGGGATTGAAGGTTCAGGAACGCGGAAGGTCTACGGTTTTACTCCACCGTATGCGCCATACGAACAGATGCGCGACGGCGAACCCGATCCGCGCAGTGACATCTATTCGCTTTCGGCTACGCTCTATCACCTGCTTACCGGTACGCTCCCACCTGACGCAATGACACGCATGGCGCGGTTGGTGAATGGCCAACCCGATCCATTACGTCCTATCCGTAGCTTAGCCCCGCATGTGCCGGAAGGGTTAGCCCAATTGATCGAGCAGGGGATGGCGACGTTGATCGATCAGCGTCCGCAGTCGGCGCGCGAGATGCGCGAGGCGCTGCACCGGCTGCGCGGCAAGCCGGCAGCAGCCGCTGCGCCGGCAGCCTTGCGGCCAATATCTCAGCCACCGGCGCCATCGGCATCCACGCCGCCACCGGTCTCTGATACTACTGAAACACCACCAGCCTTGCCACCAGTTGAGACGCCCCCTTCGCCATCGCCCGCGCCGGTCGGCACAATGCTGCGCCGCCTGATTACCGGTAGTCAAGTGCGTAGTGTAGCGTTTTCACCTGATGGCAAGTGGTTGTTAGCCGGCTATGATGACTACACAGTGGGGATATGGGATGCGAGCACTGGCGAGCAAGTGGTAAGCCTGCGCGGCCACGAGAGCACGGTGCGCACCGTCGCATGGTACCCAGATGGAAAGCTAGCCGCGACCGGTAGCGATGACGAGACGGTGCGGCTTTGGCGTACCGATGACTGGCAACCACTGCAAATTATTCAACATCCAAGTTGCCCGATCGAGAGCATCGGGTTTAGCCCTGACGGAAGGTATCTTGCAGTGGGTGGCTGGGGTAATGCGATTACTATGTATGAGATCCGGCAAGGAAAGATCGAGCCAATCGGCCTGTTTACCTGCCCATTCGTCCATTCACTAGGTTTTTCACCTGATGGGTCACTCTTAGCGGCTGGCTGCTACGATGGCGCGATCTACCTCTGGCAGGTTGCCGATCACGGCCGGCTCGACCCAATTAGCGGCTTTAACACCTTCATCTATAGTGTGGCCTTTGATCCATCCGGCTCAATTATTGCCGCTAGCAGCGGCGCTACCATCCGGCTCTGGCGGCTTAAAGATCGCCTCTTGCTCGACACATTGCAAGGCCACACTGCGCCAGTGCGTGAGCTTGCCTTTAGCCCCCGGTCCCCAATTTTGGCCTCGGTTAGTGAAGACCGGAGTGTGCGCTTTTGGCAAGTTGAGCATGCCCAACCATTGCCACTCATTCTTGAACATAGCGCCGGCGTGAGTTGCCTGAGCTTTAGCCCCGACGGCCAATTGCTCGCGACCGGCGCACACGATGGACGCATCTGCCTCTGGCAGGCGCCAACCCAGTAGCGGCACGGAAAGCTGCGCCCTTACCTTCGATTCGCCACCTGCTCCACAAGGGCAATAATCCGTGCAGCCCGCCGCATGTAGGTATGCTCAGCAGCTAGAGCTTGTCGCGCTGCCGCCAAGACTGGATCACGCTCGGCCAACGCTGCGGCGAGTGCCGCCTGCAAACCGGCTAGATTGCGGCGGGGAAAGCTATAGGCAAGGTGCGGCGGCAAGATTTCGTGCAAGGCCGGGATCGATGGCAACACGATCGGCAAGCCCAGCGCCATATACTCAAACAACTTGAGCGGCGAAGCGGTAACATCGGTGACAGTATCGGGAATAACCAATACATCAGCCGCGCCGAGACAACGGACAACGCCGGCTTGCGGGCGCGGCGGCAGCAAGTAGAGATCGGCTGGCGTCGCCGTTGTTTCGGCTACGCGCAATCCTTCACTAATCGCATGTGCGGCCAACGCCGCCCGTTCGCCGGGTCGCCCGCCTAAGATCAAGCCAATTAGATTTGGATGGGTCGCGCGGAGCGCACGCATAGCGCTGAGCAACCCATCGAGCCACCGGTGGGCAAAGGTCATGCCGGCATAAGCGATGATCGCGGCCGTTGGCGGCAAGCCTAGTTCGGCGCGACAGACTGCCCGATCCTGTGGCGCGAAAATCTGCTCGTCGTAGGCATCGGGAATAACTGCCACCTCAGCGGGATCGCGCCAGCCGATCTGCGCCAACAGCCGGCGAAAATCCTCGGTCAGCGACGCAACAGCAGTCGCGCGGCAGAGCGCAGTGCGGTCAATCAGATCAAGCAAGCCACGCGCCCAACGCTCTTTAGCTCGCGACGGGTTGCGCGACTCGAGATCGTGCGCTTCGTAGATCACGGGTAGGCCAAGCTGTGGCCCGAACACGCCGGCCCACCATGCTGCGATGATTGGCTGGCGGATGTAGACTGCTTCAATCGCGTGCCGGCGTGGCGCCACAATTGCTGCCGTCATCGCGGCAAAAGCCGAGTGTTCCAGATAGTAGAGCAGCGTGCTCTTGTAGAAGCGCGATAGTTTGCCGATAGCCGGGCGGGGCAGATGCACCGCTCCCACGTCGTGAAACCGGCTCGGCTCCATCCCCCAGCGCGGAATGAGCGCGAGGGTATCAGGCCGGCGCGCTCGCAATTCGCGCAGCGTGGTGTAAGTTTGCAGCGCGTTGGCCGACTGCAAGTTCAGACTGGTGGGGTAAGCGATATAGACGATCATCTCAACGGGCAACCTCGAGCCGCGACAATAGACGATCCAACTCGGCCAGCGTTGAGGCCAGCCCCTCTGGCGCTGTATGCAACGAGCCGCCGGTCACTAACGCTGCGCGCACCAGATGCGGATCATCGCCTGCCATCTGCAAATTGCGCAGATCTTGCCGGATGCGCTCATCGCTAATGGCAATGCCATGCCGGGCCAGCATCGCCCGGTAATACGGATAATGCTCGCACAAATGGCGGGCAACGCTCTCAAAGCCGTGGCGCGCAATTGTCATTCGCGTGCGGAAACGCATCGTATTCTCGGCAAACATCGTTCGATCGTGGCGCGACGGCTCGATCAGAATAATATCAACTTCGGGGTGGCGACGGCGCACCTGTTTGATGTGGTAGTGCAGACCGGCATGGATAAAGGTGCGAAACACCTGATTGCCGATCCGTTGGATGCCCTGATCGCTAATGGCAGCGCCGGGCGGATGGCGGCGATTATCGAATGGCACCATCGGATTGATGCACACGATTAGCTCGGCTCCGCGCTCGATGGCCACATCGAGGCTGGCCGTGCCGCGCAAACCGCCATCGATATAGTCGCGATCGCCAATCCGCACCGGACGGTAGAAGATGGGAATCGCGGCCGATGCGCAGACTGCGAGCGAAATCGGCACGTGCTCGAGCGGCGGTAGGCCAAACACGGCCCGCTCGCCGGTATCGAGATCGGTCGCGACGATCATCAACTCGCGGTCAAGATCAGTAAAGCGGTTCGAGCGACCGGGTTGTTCGAGGGCAGCGCGCAGATAACGCTCAAGCGCCTGCGAGTCGTAAAGACCGGTCGGCAACCCAACCGCTAGCGTCTCAATCAGGTCGAGGAGTGAAGCTTCACTGCCTTCGCGTAGCCAACGCCAGAATGCCTGCACCAACGCGCCGGGCAGATTGGAAGCGCGCCGCAAGAGGTCGGCAAGATTCAGTTGGTAGAGATGGTGCGGTTCGAGCTGGTCAATGCCGAGCAGGGAACTCTCAAGCACGCTGATGAGCGTGCGCGGCGACATATTGTTCGCGAGACAGGCGTTGATCAACGCGCCGGCACTGGTACCAACATAGATATCAAATTCGTTAACCGAAAGATGTTCGAGCACCTGATCGATGGCGCAGAGAGCGCCGATCTCATAGGCGGCGCCGGCAACACCGCCACCGGCGAGGACTAGAGCGGTTGTGCTGCGATGCATAGCCTGCCTCTTTGCAACTGTGTTCGATCATCCTCAACGCCGGCGTAGCAACTGCTCGACCATATTGGCTAACGCATCGATCTGGGCATGGAGCCGCTCGACATCGTTGCGGGTTGGCACATCAGCGATCCGATCGGCAAGCTGATCCCTTGCATCGCGGGCAAACTCTTGCCGCAGCAACAGCTTGCGCCAGCGATCGGCCTCTTCGGGCGAGAGCGTGCCCTCATCAACCAGCACATCGATCCGCCGGCCAATTTCAGCTTCGATCAGGTCATCACCGCCGAGCGAACTAAAGAGGGTGCGGCGCAGGGTGGTTAACGTGTCGCCGCCAACCTGTATCAAGCCGGTGAGCAGATTGGTTGGCAGCGGCGAACTGCGCCCGCGAGCCTGCAACACGACTTGGGCCAAAATATTGGCCGTAATATCGTCGCCGGTCTCGTTATCGAGCACCTGCACCGTCTCGCCCTCTTGCACCAGCCGGGCAATGCCGTCGAGCGTAATGTAGCGCTTCTGGTTCGTATGGTACAGTTTCCGGTTGGCGTATTTCTTAATGACATGCATAATAATTGCCGCCTTGCGCCGGGTGAATCAAGCAAGGTTAGGTGCTCCCGGCGTTGCTTCAGTAGTCTCAGCGGCAATTATAACACGCTGCGCCAAAACGCCGGCAACTGTGGGGAACGCCACAGTGCCGGCGCTTGGCAACACCAAGCAACCTACTTCTCGCTACCCTCTTCCTTGGCCTCGCTGCGGGCGCGACCACGAGCCGGCGTCTCTTGGGCGCGGCGCAACTCCTCGACTCGCGCCGCCAGTTGGGCAATCTTGGCGCTCAGCTCGTCAATATCGCGCTTGGAAGGGATGTTGAGCCGGTTGAGGAATTGCTCGAAGCTCGTCTCAACCTGCGCCGTCAGATTATTGAGGTTAGTTTGTACCTGATCGGTCTGCGGCAGCGCTGCCTTGCGGAAACGCTCGGCAGCCTCTTCAAACAGCTTCTGGGCATCCTTCTGCGCCAGCTCGCCCCGCTCCACCAGCCGGTTTAGGAACGCTTCCGCCTCTTCGCGGCTGAGGGCAAACGCGCCAATCCCGGCTAGCATCAGCTTGCGCACTACTTCAAAGATCTGCACGCTTGGATTGACCGGCGGCGGTGTTTCGTCGATCTGGCGGACATTGACCTCAATCTCTTCGACCGTCGTCATAACAGCCTCCTGCTTTATGCCAGTAACCGGAGTTCAAGCTGTCTGTATCATAACACAGCCTGCCGGGTTTCGGTAGCCGTATAACGCAGTGCGTTACAATTTCAAGTATAACACGCTGCGTCATAGAAGTCAATAGTGAAATAGTTGCAATAGGCAAAAAGTTATCGGAGCGAAACAGTGTTCCGCTCCCCCTAGCGGGACTCTCTGTACTCTCAAGGCGTAGGTTCAACCTCCCACACAAAATGAAATGCGCTCAGCCGCATTCCCTCGCGCTCGTAAAACCGGTGCGCATCTTTGCGCCATGTGCCCGAATCGAGGTGTAACTGAGCGCAACCCTCTGCGGCCGCATACGCTTTTAACCATGCGAGCAATGCCGCTCCATAGCCATGCGAGCGTTGATCGGCCCGTGTTACTAGATCATCAATATACAGAAAACGGCCCCACGCCAGATTCTCGCTCAGCCGGAACCCGGCAACTGCAACGACTTCACTGCCAACCCATGCGGCAGCTAGCTGGTAACCGCTTGCCATTTGCCGGCGGACGCGATCAACAAACTCTGCCGCAACAAGGTGTGGTCGGAGTTCGCGCATGACCGGGTAGCAAGCAGTAATCTCTGCATCGGTTGCAATGAGCGTGATCACAGGTTGAGAGGGCATGTCTCTTTTCCATCACATAAACGGGTGGAACGGCGTTCCGCCCCTACGGTGTTTGTTCGCTGGCGCCGACATCGTCGCGGTAAATACGTCCGGGGAAGCGGATACGTTCGGCATTGATCAATGCCCGCCCGCGTGCGCCGGCCAACGTTGCGCCGAGCGCTACGACTGTGAGCACGTGCCCGCCGGTCAGGTACAACCCGCCGCTGCCACCACCCAATAATCGATCGCGGCGAGCTGGATCGTAGCGTAAGATGTACGGCGACTCGGTTTGGTCGTGGAAGACCAATACTCCCTCATCAACCTCGCTGATCCCTTCGACGGCAGCGTTAATCGGATAGTGGTGCGGATAGCCTTGCGTCACCAGCGCCAAAGCCACGCTAGCCTCATCGCGCCAGCGCAATGGCGGCAAGCGGTGCAGGCTACGGGCAATTGCAGCCTCAAAATAGGGCACGAGATCATCAATCAGCCGCGGCAAGACCGCTTGCGCCTCCATATCGCGCAAGCTACAGCGCAACCCGGTAATCCGCGGCCCCTGCGCACCGATCACGCAGTCAACCCCGATGATCCCCCAATAGGGCAACTGCTCGCGAGCAATGGCTGCCACCAATGGCTGCATGAGATGGCGTTCGAGGTAAGCTTTTAGCTTCTGGGCATAAGTGGAATTGCCGGTAATCGCCCCCATCCCCGGCGCCGGCGGACTGTCCGGCTGCGGCCCCATTCCGTCATAGATACGAGCCGGCAGCAACGGCACGAGATGGCTGCCATCGGTAATAGCCGAAAAGCTCACCACCGGTCCGCTCACATATTCTTCAATGACAACCCCGTGGCTGCTGCCTTCTACTGGCCGCGAGACAAATAATGCGCGCAACGCTTCTAAGGCAGCGTAGCGATCGTGGTAGACACCTTCCCCGGCAGCAGGATGGTCGCCGCGCAACACGACCGGCAGCGGTTGCGCAGCGAGGTATTTTTCTGCCATTGGCAAGCTGGCAAAACAGCGCCCCGCCGGCGTCGGCAATTGATAGCGCAGCAGCAACTCTTTGGCGTAACAACGGCTCCATTCGATGCGCGTACTGCGCTGCGATGCGCCGCAGACGCCGATGTGCATGCTAACGACTTCGTCAACCAATCCGGCCCAGAGCGGTTCGCTACCGGCAGGGACAATCAGGTCGATCTGTTCGCTGAATGCCCACTGCGCGACTTGGGCCGGCTGCAAGGGATCGAGATCGACCTGTGGCGCGATCTGGCACGCCCCGCCGTTGCCCGGCGCTACTAGCACATCGGCAGCCGGGCTAGCAAAGAGCTTCCAGACCAGCGCGTGGCTGCGCCCATCATTGCCGAGAACAAGGATTTTCATATCCCTAGCCGCATGCGAGTCGCCTTGATCAAGTTTTGCATGAGCATCATATTGGTCACTGGGCCAGTGCCGCCGGGCACGGGTGTGATCGCGCCGGCGATCTCTGACGCAGCAGGATAATCAACATCACCCACCATGCTGCCATCGGCCAGCACATTGGTGCCGAAGTCGATCACGGTCGCGCCGGGTTTGATCATCTCGGCGGTGATCAAGCCGGGCCGTCCGGCGGCGGCGGCAATGATGTCGCATTCGCGCAAGACGGCGCCTAAATCAGGCGTGCGTGAATGGCAGATGGTAACGGTGGCGTCGGCTTGTAGCAAGAGCAATGCCATCGGACGGCCAACGATTGGCGAACGCCCCACTACCGCCGCCCGCTTCCCGCGCACTTCAATCCCATACCGGCGCAGCAGCTCCATGCCGCCAGCAGGAGTATTTGGCGTCAGCGCCGGGCGACCCTGCGCGAGCAGACCAGCATTGATCGGGTGGATCCCGTCAAGGTCTTTTTCAGGGACAAGCCGGCTCAGCACGCCATCGAGCGACAACCCCGCCGGCAATGGCAGTTGCAGCAAGATGCCATCAACTCGATCGTCGGCGCTCAGGCTAGAGACGGTCGCTTCGAGATCGGCTTGTTCGGTGGTTGCCGGCAAGGCAATTGCCCGGCAAGCCGCTCCTAACGACTGGCACAGCCGGTCAATGCTGCGCACATAGCGCGTCGCCGCTGGATCGTCACCCACTTGCACTACCGCAATCGTTGGAGCGCGATCAATTCGATCACGCAATTCGGCGATCTGTGTCGCTGTTTCGGCACGCAACTCTTGGGCTAATGCGCGCCCATCGAGAATCCGAGCGCTCATGCCGTCATCCTTCCCCGGACAATGGTGACGATGCCGTCAACTTCATCACCAAGCCCGATGAGCAGATCTTGCAACTGGGCGCGCGTTTCCCGCACGAATATCTGATCCTCTAGCGCAGCCAGATTGATCTCGACATTGAGCGCAGCGCTCTGCACGGTAGCTCGCACCAATAAGACCGCGACTCCCACATCGCTCACCACCAGCCGGGCGCAATTGTTGGCTAGCGTGGTGCAGAGCGGCAACAACGCAGCCGCAGCCTGCGCCGTGCGCAATGGCACTTCGGCAGCCAAGCGGGTCATTTGCTGGATAGCCGCTTTGCGCGTTGCCGCGTCAGCTTCGGTCGTGCGTGGCAGTTTATACGCGGCAGCCAGCCGGTTAAATACGGCAATATCCTCATCGGCCAGTCGCTGCAACTCGGCGCGCAACTGCTCGGCTTGGGCGTGAATTGCGCGCAATTCACCTTCGACCTCGGCAAATTGCGGTTTGCCGATGGTCAGTTCACACACCATACTCACCAAGCCGGCGGCCATCGCACCGGTGATGGCTGCGACACTGCCACCACCGGGAGTAGGCGCACGCGAGGCCAGTGCGTCGAGGATGGAGCCGAGCGGCTGTTGCATCAATGATTCTGACATGGTGCCTCCCTAAGCTGGACAACCAATAAAGTGGCCGCTTTGTAAGCGTTGACCACGACTCATTATAGCTGATCGGCAGTACTGATGTTTGCGGTCTCTGATCACTGGCAGCAACTATCGGGTTGACGAATTTGCATATAATACAATTTAGAAACCATCTGCACGCACCCGTGCCGCAGACAGGAATATCACTATGTGGCCCGATACCTCGCAGATCGTCATTTTTAGCGGCGAAGCCAGCGCTCCTGCCGCTGCCGCGACCGCAGTTGCCGCAGCGGCGCGCGGTGAGCCGACCCTGCTCGCTAGCCTGACGCCAACCCATCCCTGCGCCACCCTGTTGGGTGCTGCGACTGCTCCTCAGCCGGCCCCACTGACGCCGCAACTCGATTTTTGGACCTTTGCCCCCCTTGCTGATTTGAGCACGGTATGGGGCGAACTGCGCTCACGCATCAGCTTGCCCGGCCCGCCGATCGATGGCGATGATCTGCCACTGCTGCCCGGTCTTGATCTCTTTCTCGCCGTCTACCGTCTTGCTGCCTATGCCCAGCGCGGCTACCGGCTGATCTGCGTTGATGCTGGGCCACCTGACGGGTTGCTGCGCGCGCTGGCTGTTCCTGACACCTTCCGTTGGTTGATGCGGCAACTCTTCGGCCTTGACCGCGGCCCCGGCCAATCGAGCGAATCAATGGCGCGGGCCGCGTTACCGGCCAATCTGCTTCCGTTTGAACAGATTGGTCAGATGCAAGAGGCGCGTGTGCGGTTCGAGCAATTGCGCGAAGCTGCGCTCGACCCAGCCCGCGTGCGGGCGCGGCTGGTGATCCGGCCCGATCAGGCCGGTTTGCGCGCTGCCACTCTGTACGCGCCGGCTTTGCCGCTCTTTGGCCTCAACCTCGATGCTCTGATTGTTGGCCCGCTGCTGCCAGTGGTCAGCGACGGGCACGAACTGGCCACGCCGGTCTTGGAACAGGCCACGGTGTTGGCCGCAGTAGCAGCGCGCTGGCCAAACCTGCCGCTCTTGCGACTGCCCTTCCAAGCCACGCCGGGAGAGCTAGCACCGTTCGCGACCATTGGGCAGGGTCTCGTCCATCTACCAGCGCCAATGCCGCCGCCAATTAGCGTTGGGGCGAATACCGATCCGTTTATTAGTCTGTTGCTGCCCGGCGTCGCCCGCGAAGACCTGACCATTAGCGTCAACGGCGATGAACTGATTGTCTCGTTGGGGCCATACCGGCGTCACTTGCTGTTACCGGCGGCGTTGCGCGGCGCGCCGATCCGTGCCGTGCGCGAAGGCGACCGGTTGACGATCCGCCGGCGATGAAGCTTGTGCCTGTCGCATTGCGCGCCGCACGAGGCTCGCGATCCTATTTGCCGGAGCAACAGATTCTCGTGAGAGAATGCGCCGCCGCGCGGCTCGCCGGCTATCCAGCCAACCAAACTGTTGTCCTGTTTTGTTACCACGAGGAGACCATGGCTCACAAAACAACCGATTTGCGCAACTTGGCCGCAGTCGTCACCGGCGGGAGCCGGGGGATCGGGCGCGCTATCGCCGAGGCGCTTGCCCGCGCCGGCGCGCAGGTGGTGATTTCATCGGCCAATGCGGCCAACCTCGCCGAAGCTGAACGCGCACTGCAAGCTGCCGGGCTGAAGGTCTGCGGTGTGCGCTGTGACGTTAGCAACCGCAGCGAAGTCGAAGCGCTAGCTGCGGCTGCTGCCGAGCGCATGGGCCGGATCGATCTATGGGTCAATAACGCCGGCATTTCGGGGCCGTTTGGCTACGCGCTTGATGTGCCACCCGAGGCATGGGAGCAGGTCATCCGCGTTAATCTGCTTGGCACCTATTACGGCTGCCGGGCTGCCTTGCCGTATATGATCAAGCAACGCAAGGGACAGATCATCAATCTTTCTGGTGGCGGGGCCAAACGACCACAACGCTTCCTCTCAGCTTACAGCGTCTCAAAAGCGGGAATTGTGCGCTTGACCGAGGCCTTTGCGCGCGATTATCAAGATCATCCCTATCTGCGCTTTAATGTGCTCACGCCGGGAATGGTGCCGACCGATATGATCAACCAGTTTGAGACGGTTGGCCCCGGTGGCGAAGCG
>JANWYE010000016.1:16335-30058 GCA_025057175.1 Chloroflexus sp.
TTTAATGTGCTCACGCCGGGAATGGTGCCGACCGATATGATCAACCAGTTTGAGACGGTTGGCCCCGGTGGCGAAGCGATCAAACAATTGCCGCGCGTTTTACGCATCTTTGGCACCACTGCCGAAGAGACGGCTGAGTTGGCGCTGCGCATTGTGCGCGAGGGAAAAAACGGGCAAATCTTTGAGGTGATGCCACGCCACCGCGCGGTTTGGCGGCTGCTTAAGGCAGCGCTGCGGCGAGAAAAGTAAGCTTGGCCATACTTTCACCTAGCGCCACACAATGATGTGGCGCTACCTTACTTCTGCAACCACGCTACCACTGCCTCAGCCGGGAGTGGCCGGCCTATGTAGTACCCCTGAAACATATCACATCCTGCATCGAGCAAGATCCGGTGCTGCCCGGCAGTCTCAACCCCTTCGGCGACAATCTGCATCCCCAAATGGTGGCCGAGCGAAATAATCGCATTCACGAGGTTTTGCTCTACCACTGCGTCAGCTTGATCGAGGCAGGCTACAAACGAGCGATCAATTTTCAGCACATTGATCGGCAAACGATGCAAGTAAGCCAGCGATGAATAGCCGGTGCCAAAGTCATCAATCGCCAACGTCACCCCCAACCGGCGCAGATCGGTCAGTTGGCGGCGCAGATTATCAATCTGCCCCATTAACATACTCTCAGTTAGTTCAAGTTCCAGCCAACCGGCAGGCAAATCAGCCTGTGCCAAGGTCTCAGCCACCATCTGCACAAAGCTCGTCTGCGCAAACTGCAATGCCGACACATTCGCCGCCACCGGCACAATTGGCAAACCCTGTTGGCGCCATGCATGCATCTGCCGCGCAATCTCGTGCAATACCCATGCCCCAATCGGCACAATCAAGCCAGTCTCTTCGGCAATCGGAATGAAGCGCGCTGGCGAGACAAAGCCAAGCTCCGCATTCTGCCACCGGATCAGAGCCTCGAAACCGGCGAGTTTGCCGGCGCGATCGACTTTCGGTTGATAGTGCAACAACAATTCATGGCGCTCGATAGCCCGGCGCAGTAGGGTCTCGATCTGTAATTGTTCGAGTGACGAATGCGTAATGGCTGCGTCAAAGAACTGAAAACTGTTGCGCAATGTGCCTTTGGCGCGATACATCGCCATATCGGCGGCCCGCTGCAACGTGATCACATCGGTGCCATCAATCGGGTATAGACTCGCACCGATGCTGGCGCTAACAAAAATCTCGTGCCCGTTGATGAAAAACGGATGTTCAAGCGCCTCGTGCAGCCGGCGCGCAATCATAATCACTTGTTGCGGCGAATCGATCTCCGGCAACGCGAGCAGAAACTCATCACCCCCATGCCGGGCCAGCGTGTCGGTCGCGCGCACGCACAGCTCAAACCGCCGTGCCACCTGTATCAGCAAGAGATCACCAATCGCGTGGCCGAGCGTGTCGTTGACCTGTTTGAACCGATCAAGATCAATGAAGAGCACCGCGACTAGCGTATTACTGCGACGCGCAAGCTCGATGGCCTGCTGCAAGCGATCTTCAAACAATAGCCGGTTCGGCAAGCCGGTCAACGAATCATGATGGGCTTGGTAGGCTAGTTTGTGCAAGGTTGTGTGCTGCTCCAGCGCAATCGTCGTCAACTGCTCAATCTGATCAATGAGTTGTCGATCTTCCGGCGCCAGTGGCGCATCAGTGCGCCGGCAGAGCAACAACCAACCATCAGCCGGATCGCGGTTCGTGCGGAGAGCAATGATCCAACTGCGGTTAATGACATGCATTTGGATGAGCGATTGCATTGTCTGCCAATGCGGCGAATCAACCTCCAACTCGCTGATTCGCTGGTTGCGGTATGGCGATAGCACAAGTAGTTCATGCGCCCATTGATCCAAGAGTGGCAAATCATCGTGCAACACTTGGCGGCTATAGCTGGCAAAGACCGCAGCCGAACGAATCACATACGCTGCGTAGACCAGATCGGTCATCTGCTCACTGATCAACTGCAACATCTCGCGGGCGATGGTTCTGAGATCATACTGGCGGGCGATCAACTCGAGCACGCGCCGGCGGGCTAGACCAATCTGCTCGGCTTGGTGGCGCGCCGACACGTCTTCGAGCACTATCACCACCCGCACCCGCTCACCGGCGCCAAACCGCACTGCGCGCACTGCCAACCAACAGCGATCTTGCGTGACCGTGGCAAACTCAGCTTCGTAACGCTCCAATTCACTTGCCAGTAGTTGCTCAATTGCCGCCGCAACGACCACTGCTGGCCCCACCCCAAGCTGGCAGGCAGCCAGAAACGAGGACCCAACAGTGCAATCAATTGCATCTACCCCTAGTAGTGGCCCCAACTGCAACCAACGCACATTAGCCGCCAAGACTTGCCCATACTGGTTGAGGATGGCAATCGCCGAGGGCAGCGCATCGAGCGCCGAATGGAGCAATTGCTGGGTTTCAATCAGTAATTGCTCGGCCTGTTTCCGCTCGGTAATGTCGTGCAGCACTGCCAACATTGCCGGCGCGCCATCCCATTCGATTGGCTCAACCCTTAAATCAACAATAACTACTGAATGGTCAGGGCGCACAATCTCGGCATCGACGGTGAGGCCGGGTTGGAGCGGGAAGCCAAAGGGGCTGCCCTGCACCTGATCGGCTTGGCGGCCAAACAAGCGCAGCGCAGCTTCGTTCGCAAACAAAACGGTACCGGCAAGATCGAGCACTAACAGGGCATTTGCGTTATTAGCCACAATCGCCTGCAACGACCGTTGATCAGGACAAGACGATAGACGATCAGCAGTGCTGCGTGGTTCGAAGGCAGAAGAATCGTACTGCACTGTGATAATCTCCCCACACCCAGCCAGTGCCGCCTGAGGGTTGCGACTTAGGTGGTTGGCGTAGTATCTCTGGCGGTTTCGTCACTTTCATCATCGCGGAACATCGCGCTCAAGCGATCAATTTCACTCGGTGCGATATGAGTAAACTGCCCCGACAAGATGCCAGAGATGTTACGGAAGGGCCGGCCAATGTGCATACCGCGGCTATCAATCGTAAACTCGCGAATATCCTTGTCGTGGCTCGAACCGCGCATCTTCAGCACGGTCAGCCCACGGCGCATCTCGCCAAACAATTCAACGTAGCGCAAGAGAATGATCGAGTCGGTAATGGTGGAAATATGCGCTTCAGTGATTGACGAACCGCCAAGCAAGGTTGGCGTGGTGGCAGTGTAGAGGCCGGCCATCTCTTGATGTTTGATAAACGAAGTGAGACCGATCACAAACTCGCGAAAGCCTTTAATCGTCGCTACCCGTTCGAGCGCCGATAGACTATCAACCGCCACGCGTTGCGGGCGGAAGCGATCGATCTCAGCCTTCATGAAGATCAACTGATCTTCGAGGCTGGTCACTTCCGGGTAGTTACAGATCACGCGCAGCAAGCCATCGCGCTCCATCTGCTCGAAATCGATCCCCCACCCGATCGCATTGCGGAAGAGCTGATCGCGGCTCTCTTCAAAGGCAAACAGTAGCGAGCGTTCGTTCTGGCGCACGCCGGCAGCCATAAAGGTGGTCGCCATGAGCGTCTTGCCGGTGCCGGTTGCGCCGCTCACGAGCACAATCGAGTCGCGGAAGAAACCGCCGCCGCACATGCGGTCAAGCTCGGCATTGCCCGACGTCGTGCGCACACTCGACGAGCGTTGCTTCAGCTCAATCGCCGAGAGCGGAATAACATGGATGCCTTCGCCGGGAATGACGGTAAAGGGGAAGCTCCCCTTCTGGTGCGAAGTGCCGCGGAACTTGAGAATCTCGACCGTGCGCCGGCGCTTTTCGTCTTCGAGCAGGTTGCGCAGGATCACTACGTCATCAGAGACAAATTCCTCGACGCCATAGCGGGCAATTTCACCATACTCCTGCGTGCGCTCGGCGGTCAAGACAGCCGTTACGCCTAACCGGCGCAGCGTGCTCACGATACGCAACAACTCATTGCGCACCACTCGTGAATCGTTGAGCCGGGTAAAGATCGCACCTAACGAATCCATTGACAGGCGGACTGCGCCAATGCTCCGCACCGCGTGCTCGATGCGGGCCAATAGCGCGCCGAGGTCATAAGAACCTAGCTCAACGAGTTCTTCTTCCGGCTGGGGCGACACATCGACAAAGGCCCACTTGCCTTCAGCCTCCCAGCGCGCAATATCCCAGCCGAAGCCGAGCATGTTACGGCGGAGAGCTTCGGGTGTTTCTTCAAAGGTCACAAACACACCCGGCTCCCCCCGCTTAATGCCAGCAGCTAAGAACTGGGCGGCAAAGACCGTCTTTGCGCTGCCGGCAGTGCCAGAAACAAGCGTGGTGCGCCCTTTCGGCAAACCGCCGTTGGCGATATGGTCAAAGCCCGTTATTCCGGTAGGAAGCCGTTCGATCTGATCAGCGCACACCAGCGTTCTCCTTATTGGTTGCACACAGGCAAGAACGACATCACGACTGTGGCGGTAAGTTCAGAACATTCAACAAATCGGTCACGCTTGACAAGTCGCCAATCACTCGCCGATAGGGTGGCGGCGCACTCTTGATCAACGTCGGTGTGGCCAGAATCTTTTGATTCTCAGCTTGCTGTGGGTCAGCCAGCACATCAATAATCGTCAACTCACAATTGTAACCGGCTAACTCGTGCTCGATCATCCGGCGCAATGTGCTGATCGCCCGTTCAGCACGCGGTGTCTGGCCAGCGATATAAAGATGCAGAACAATCTTGCTCACAGCCTGTTCGTCCCGGCAACCATTTCAGCCGCCGCTACTCGGATTCACGGGAAGACAATTCACCAGCCGCTATTGAACGGTAATACGACGCCAAATGCCCCATTAATTCTAGCAAAATGAGACGCCCTTCTTCAAAATAGGCTTGGAGTTTTTTGGGGGGATTGTGTTGGCTTCGCTCACGCATAGCTTGCAGATGAATATCGATCAAATCGCGTGGCGCAGCCCAAATCGTTCCAAGCCACTCCCCCAGTTCGCGCAGCGGGCGCGATGGCGCCGGCGTACGGTGGACTCGACTCGCCAGCGCCGCTTCGAGCAGCTCGCCATAACGGCTCAATCCTTTCTGGAAACGCTCTGGGTCGCGCTGGCGCAACGGCGCCAACAATGAGCGCACCATCTCATCAGGCCGTGAAATAGCCTCAACCGAAACTAGCTCACGTTCCATTTGGCGCACCTGCTCGCGCAGCATCTCAGCTTCGGCAGCAATTTGCGCGGCGCGGCGCTGGGCAGTAATGTCATTGTGCGCTATCACCAATCCTTGCCGCTCTCCTCGCAGCGGCACTGCCCGCAACGCAAACCAGCGCATTCCCTGCGGACCGGGGCACGGGTATTCGTAGGTAAATTCGGCCAGCTGGCCAGCCAATACTGCCTGCAATCCCTGCAATGCCTCCGGCCCGCCCGTCCCCGGCCCAGAAGCTGCGCAGATGGCAAAATAGTCGGCCCCAACCCCAATCGACGCCAGATCGGTGACGCCGTTTTGCCGGCCAAACTCCAGCCATGCTTCATTCACGGCTACGATTTTACCCTGCTTATCAAGCACCACAATCTCGCTTGTCAACGAGTTCAAAATTGCAATACTAAACGCCTCAGCCTCGCGCAGCGCCGCCTCAGCCTGCCGCTCAAACGTCACGTCGCGCAATGTAATCAACAGCGCATCCTGCCCCTCCCAGACGATTGACAAGACGCGCATTTCAGCCACTGCGAATTCGCCGTTTGGGCGCAACACCTCTACTTCTGCGCGCTCGCCGACAACGAGCGGAAAGCCAAAGATCTGTCCATGCAGTTCAGCGCCGTGGCGATCCAGCAACTTCTCAGCCGCGCTATTGAGAAAACGCACCGTCCCACTGCTATCGACGATAATGGCGCCATCGGCGTCATGGCTGACAATGGCCCGTAGATTGTCTTCTGCTGTTGGGCGAGGCTGCGTTTCGATAGGGATCACCTCATTTCCGCATCGCGTCAAATGGCGGCTTAGGCCGTATTACGGCGACAATTCCCCACGCCATCCTCCCAAACCTACCTAACTCCATTCCCCCGTTCCTTCCACGATCTGCATTATACCAGCATGATGAACCGAACGCCCTTCCATTGTCAAATGGAAACAAGTGAAAATTGTCACCTGTATATGACAATATCTTTACTCTTAATTGCCATTATACAGCTCGCAATGCCTGATTCAGATCGGCAATGAGATCATCAGGATGTTCAACTCCCACTGACAAACGCACCATGCTTGGGCCGATACCAAACTCGATGCGTTCTTCTGGATCAACGTCGGCATGGGTCATCGAGGCTGGGTGCTCGGCCAACGATTCGGTGCCGCCCAAACTCACTGCCAGATGAATCAATTGTAAATGGTTGAGAAATCGGAACGCCTCCGCTTCACCGCCGCGCAGATCGAACGAGATCATCGCCCCCGGCCCCAAACACTGCCGCCGGTAGATGTGATACTGTGGGTCATCACTATGCAAATGTCCTAAGTAATACACCCGCTCGACCTTGGGATGATTGGCGAGAAAATCGGCCACTCGTCGCGCCCCGGCTTGTTGCGCTTCCATGCGCACCTTGAGCGTTTCGAGCGAGCGCAAGAGCAGCCAACCGGTATGCGCTCCTGACATCGTGCCCATAATGGTGCGCATGCCCTTGACTTGCGCGATCAGTTCGCGACTGCCTAGACAGACTCCGGCGATCACATCGCTGTGCCCGCCGATATACTTGGTCGCCGAATAGAGCACCAGATCGGCGCCATGCGCTAGTGGATGCTGCCAGAGCGGGCCGAGGAAGGTGTTGTCAACCGCTGTCAATACCCGTCGCGACGCTCGTTTGGCTAGCGCGGCAAAGCCGGCAATATCCACCAGCGCGTTGGTCGGGTTGGCCGGCGTCTCAAGGTAGATCATACCCACCGCATCGAAGAGGCCGGCCCGCCGGAGTTGGGCCTCGACTTGTTCGGGTGATACGCCCGACACAAAGCCATACCGCCTGATGCCGAAGGCCGGTAGGATGTGTTTAAGCAGATAATCGGTGCCGCCGTAGACCGGTTCGCTATGCACAATCACGTCGCCGGGCCGCAGAAAGGTGAGCAATGTGGTGGTGATGGCCGCCATCCCGCTGGCAAATACTGCCGCAGCCTCGGCCTGATCCCAGAGGGTCAGCCGATCTTCCAGAATTTCGAGATCGGGATTGTTGAGCCGGCTGTAGATGAGGCCGATCTCTTCGCCTTCGCGTGGCCGGCGCAAACCATACGCTAGCTCGAAGAAGGCCTTACCCTCTTCGGCAGTTTGAAAGACGAAGGTGGAGGTTTGAAAGATCGGGCACTTGATGGCCCCCTCCGAGAGCGCCGGCACATAGCCATAGCTCATCATCAAGCTTTCAGGATGGAGCCGGTGGCCATCAATCGTGGTCTGTTTGCTCTGTTTCGCCATAGACGCCTCCTCGCGCACTGAGCGCCATTGCTCGCTTATCCAAAGAACAAGGACACACTGTAAATGATCAAGCCCACCAATCCTCCCACAATGGTACCATTAATGCGGATAAATTGCAGATCACGCCCAAACTGTAACTCGATCTTGCGCGTGACTTCGGCGGTATCCCAGTTGTTGACGGTCTGGGTGACAAACTCGCCAATTGCGTGCCCGTAACGGCGCACCAGTGCGGCGATTGCCGCTGTCAGCCAGTGATCGATCTTTTCACGCCATTCGGAATCATGTTCGAGCAGATCGGCAAATCGCCCGATGGCATCAACCATCGAACGGCGCAACGGAGATGAGGGAGATACGCTTTGGGACAGGAGTGACAGCTTGAGGTCGCGCCAGCTTGCTTGCGCTAACTCGCGCACCACTGGATGCGCGAGCACTTCGCGCTTTAATGCTTCACCCTGTTGCTGTACCTGTGGATCAAATTGCAGATCGACAATCCAGCGATCAATCAAGGCGGTAAATTGATGGTAGAGCGGATGATTAGGGTCGTCGCGCAATTCGCGCAACAGGCGTTGAACCCCCTCTAACAATCGCTCGTAAATCCGTTGATCGACAATTCTTGGCACCCACGCCGGCAACTCACCGGCAATCCGCCGGCGAATCTCCGTCTCATTACTGGCAATCACCTCGGCCAGTAAGTTGATCAACTGCATTAAGGCATCGCGCTGGCGACCGCCGGCCACCAATACCCCAAGCAAGCGACCGGCTAACGGCGCAGCCGGGATCGCTTCGAGCCGCTGATTGAGGCCGCGGGCCAGCTCTTGGCTGACATCGTCATCATCGACAACACGCAATATTCCGCCGAGCGCTTCGATCACCACATCAGCCACCTGTTTGCCCCGCTCTGGATCGCGCAACCAATGCGCTAGCCGGCGCACCGGATCGCGCCGCCGGATCCACACGGCAATCTGATCGGGGTGTAGAAAGTTGGTTTCGATAAACCGGCCAAATCCAGCCGCAATGCTCGCTTTGCGCGCCGGCACAATCGCGGTATGCGGAATTGGCAAGCCCAACGGGTGGCGAAAGAGCGCCGTCACTGCAAACCAATCGGCGAATGCGCCAACCATGGCTGCTTCGGCAAAGGCGCGCACAAACGGAACCCACGGCGCGGCATCGCGCCAAATGCTGGCCAACACAAAGACAATGCCCGCCAATACCAGCAGCCCGGTCGCAACCGTCTGCATGCGGCGGAGGTCGTTGAGTCGCTGTTGATCATCCATAACAAAGGCACGCTCCTTATATATCATCAGGCTGTCAGAATCAGATTATCCCCTAAAATGGAAAGCCGGGTTTTCCTTCCCGGACGGGCAAGATTTGGGAGGGGACGTTAAGCAAGTGGATTGACATACCGGCCAACAAAAACTCTCAACACTGCCTCCTGAGCAAGGACTTCAGCCCATAGCCGAGCCATTGACCAGCCATTGAATGATGCCGCTAACATCTATAAACCCACTTGTATTTCTAGCCCACTCGCATCAGGTATAATAGCGTTATGACGACAAACAACCTGAATGGCACTGTAACTATCGCCCTGATCGCGCTCATTCTGCTAGCTGGCCTTATCCTCGACTGGCTGGCGCGCCCGCGAGTGCAGCGTTGGGCTGATGCTCGCAACCGGATCGTGATTGAGGCGATTGCGATCGCACTAGGCGGCCAGTTCACCTTTTGGGCGCTTGTTGTTACGCTCCGCCTTTTCGCCGGCCAACTGGTTGACGCTACCATCATCGCCGCTTGGCAACCGGCGCTTGACCTCGCCATTGTGCTGGCCATCACCATCTTCATTGTGCGGCTGATTACCAATCTTGTCGATAGCTATTTACGCCATCGCCAGATCGGCAATATTTCGTTGATCAACAACTTGCTGCGCGGCTTAGGCGCATTAGCGGTAGGCGGCACGCTGCTGGTGAGTTATGGCGTCCCGCTTGGGCCGCTGCTGACCGTGATCGCCGGTTCGAGTCTCGGCCTTACCTTGGCCTTGCGCGAACCGCTGGCGAATTTTTTTGCTGGCGTGCAGATTATCGCCTCAAATCGGGTGCGACCCGGCGATTTTATTCGCCTTGCTTCCGGGGAAGAGGGCATTGTGACTGATATTCGCTGGTCTGACACCTACATCCGGCAATTAGCTAATAACATCATTATTGTCCCTAACGCGCAGATGATTACGCAAATCGTGACCAACTTCAGCCGTCCTGAACCAGAGCTGGCGGTGTTGGTTGATTTTGCGGTTGGCGCCGATGCCGATCTGGCGCGCACCGAAGCGATCGCGCTGGAAGTGGCGCGCGCAGTGCTGGCCGAAACTCCCGGCGGCGTCGCATCCTTCGAGCCGCTGGTTCGGTTTAACGCAATTGATGCATCTGGGATTCGCTTTACCGTAGTCTTGCGCGGCCAGAGCTTTCCCGATCAGTTTCCCTTGCGCCACGAGCTGATCAAACGACTGGGCGAACGGCTACGCGCCGAGGGTATTACCCCACCAACCCAGATTGTGCGCTTGCAAAACGATGAATAAGGAAGGCGGGGCAGTTGCGCAACCTGCCCCGCCCTTCATACTAACCTCAATTGGCAGGGGCAACCGCAAAGGCTGCCCTGCCCAATGCTACCGTAACGCTGCCGGCACGTACACAGTGTATACCGTCTCACCCGGCGTCAGCAAACGTACCACCGTTTCCGAGAAGAGCTGGCTGCCATTTGATAGATCGAGCCGCACTTTGTAGTAACCAGACTTGAACGACGGATCGAACGTGGCGATCAACGTATCCGCCGAACCCGGCGCATACGAGATCGCAGCAAATTGTTGCTCGTTCTGCCCGTTGAGGTCGACCAGATAGGCTTTGGGCAGCTCGCCTTCCAACCCAATCACCCGGATCACGAGAGTCGCGGTAGATGAGATCGTGACTAACGTTGGCGCGACAACGTCAATCTTTGCCGAGCTAGCCACAGTCGGCACAGCCACCGTGACCATGCTCTGCCAGAAGGCGCCGTTGCCATCGGTCGCCAAGACCTGCACTGATAAGATTGCCGATGCGCATGGCTATGCATCGGCAATTCACTGCGTGTTATCGGCCCGAATGGAAGGCAGATAACACCCACTGATGATGAGCGATCAGTTGCGGACTAGATCGATGAATGAGACATCAGAGCTGAGCGGCGTTGTTGAGCATCCGGCGGATCGGCCACCGGCAAGCGCCGCGCCAACACCAGTAACGCTATCACCGCTAGCCAGAGCGGCCAACCGGTTATGCCTAGCGCAGTGGCCCAGATCGTATCAACGGTCGCTCCTTCGCGGGCAAAGAGCGCAATCGCCCCGCCAAAAGCGTTGATGCTGCCGTGCCCGATCACTGCTGGCCAGATGCTCCCCGTGGCCAGCCGCGTCCAGCCCAGCAAGATGCCAACCAATACGCAGAATACCGTCATCATTACCACGCCGAGCGCTGGATTAGTTGGGTAGTTGTAGCCGAGCAGGATGATCGGCGCGTGCCATACGCCCCAGATCACGCCGCTGATGATCAGCGCCGGCCATTGGCCCAGCGGCAGCAACTGCGGCAAGAGGTATCCCCGCCAACCCCACTCCTCGCCAAACACCGGCACCGCGTTGAGCAATGGCCCCGCGATCAGCCCGACCCCTAGTTGCGCAATCACAATTGGCCACAACGACACGTTCGCCAATGCATCGCCTGCCCCCGCCGCATTCAGCAAGGCGCGAAAGCCCGATAACGACAGATCGAGATCGTAGACGCCGAACAGCGCGCTGAAAAATGGCGATACCACCATCATTAGACCGGGTACCGTCCACGCAAACAGCCAATACCATCCCCACCGCCGGCCCTTGCCAATTCCCAGTCCAGTTGCTCGCACAATCCCTTCTGCTGGCGGACTGATCCAGCGAGTCACAATCAACGTCGCCAAGGCTGGCGTAAACATCATCGCCAGCATAAGCGGCAGCGCCAGCGGATGAGCTAGACCGGCTTCGCTCAGCCATAACGGCATACAACACAGCCACGCCAGCCCGATGCTCAACCCTACAAACCAGCCCAACCCGCGCCAATTCAGAGCAGCCATCAGTGTTTCCTTTCGCGGCTAGCCAGTCCGGTGCAACCGCCGCCACACAACGTACGAATACGGAATTGTCACCAATGCCGGTATGACGATCAGCGGAAAGCTGGTCACAAACAGCCAGTGCTCGGGCACAAACAGGCTTACTAGCGCTGATGCTAACCCGCCACCCACAAACAAGCGCGCGCCGACCCGGTGCGTAATCCGCCAGACCTCAGGATCGGCCAGCGTCCATGGGGTGCGAATGCCGACAAAGTAGTTGGGTGTGACCCGCCCCAACTCGTTCCCTAACACGGCAATGAGTAGCGCTGCCCCGAAGCTGATCAGGCGCGGCACACTGATCGGCCAACCCACTGCCACCCCAACCGTGATCAGGTGCATTGCGGCAAAAAACAGGATGACGCTGTTCATGATCAGCGCGTATGTGCCCGAAAATGCGGCATACCCCTGCCCACGTGGATCGATGCGCGGCAGAAGCGGCGCCAACGCTGCCATTACGGTAGCAATTGCCGGTGGAAAGAAGGCGACGAACCATGGGCTGCCGTAGCCATCAACCTCGCCGGCCGCATTCCAGTGGATCGGCGCCGGATCGGGAATGTAGGGAAGCATCACGACGCCAAATACCCACATCAGCGCTGTTATTACGATCATAAGCCGTAACTTACGCATGGTCGCCCTCCTTCCGGTGGTTGCCAGCATCAACGCCCACCTTAAACAGATCGAGCAAGACGCTCAGCACCTCTTGCAGTACCGTTGCATTCAAGCGATAGACAAGATACTGGCCATGCCGCTCCGCCGTCACCAAATCGGCTGCTTTGAGCACGCTCAGATGATGCGACACGCTGGGAGCTGAGATGGCAAAACGCGCTGCAATCTCGCCTGCCGTCATATCGCGTTCGTTTAACATTTGTAGAATGGCCCGCCGGGTCGGATCCGATAGGGCATGAAGCGTGCGTGTAATAGCTTGTTCCATAGATATTTAGCCAATCTTCTAAATACCCTCAACTTTCAGTATAGATAGCTTCACTGCATCATGTCAAGAGCGAATGTATACTATATGTAACCATGCTGTAACTACGTCCACTACCCTATGGAAAGAACCGCGCATCTCAACGCGCCTTGATGGCGCGCCGTCAAAGGAGATTGGCAATGACTCAGCCTCCGAATGGCTTCGACCCGAATGATCCGATCGGTACGTGGCGGGCATGGCGTGACGCCAGCCTCGACGCATGGGCGAAAAGTTTGACCGCAATGGTGAACACGGAAACTTTCTCGCAGGCGATCGGCGCACAACTCGACGCACTGCTCGCGGTCTCCGGCCCAATCCAACAGGCAGTACAGCAGTATATGGAACGGTATCTGGCCCAAGCTCAGATGCCCTCGCGCAGTGAAGTGGTGTCACTGGCCAGCCGGTTGACCAACATCGAGTTTCGGCTTGATGATATGCAAGCTCAACTCGACGAGCTGACCGACCTTGTGCGCCAACTGGCAGCGGCTGGCGCCCCGGCGCCGGCTGACGTCAGCTTCATCGGCAACCGTCTCAGCGCAATCGAAGAACAACTGGCCGCTATTGCCTCTACCCGTCCGGCTGCTCGTGCCCGCAAGGCGACGACCGAAGAAAAAGAGTAGGAGTATTTGACCATGACTAGTTCAGATGCCGCGCCGATCGACCTCGAGCGGATGACCGAGCAGTTGCTGAAAGAGATCGAACGCACCACCAAGAGCAGCGATATGGCTGCTCGGATTGCGACGAATCGCATCAAGGTAGCAGTCGGTCAGACGCCAAAGGAACAGATTTGGGCGCTGAATAAAATGCGTCTCTATCACTACTACCCGCAGGTGCCGCCAGAACAGCGCAAACCAGTGCCGTTACTGCTGGTGTTTGCGCTTATTAATCGCCCTTATATCTTTGATCTCCGCCCCGGTAATAGCTTCGTTGAGTACATGCTCAAACACGGCTACGAAGTCTATTTGCTCGACTGGGGCACACCCGGCCCAGAAGACTCCCACTACGACTTTGAAGACTTTTCGCTCAAGTTCCTGCCTCGCGCTGTGCGCGCGATGCAGCGCCATAGCAAGAAGCGCGAGTTCTCGATGCTCGGCTGGTGCATCGGTGCGACGATTGTCACTATCTACGCCGCTATGCGCCCCGATGACGGTCTGCGCAATTTGATCTTGCTC
>JANWYE010000170.1 GCA_025057175.1 Chloroflexus sp.
AAAGACCGCGACATTATCAATAATGCGCGTCACTGATTTCACTTCCAACCAGCAAGTATCAAGCCCTTCACTGAGGCGAAAATCAATCCGGTGCGGCCCAAGCTGCACTTCGCGCTGCACGCGAGAATAGCGAGCAAATTGGGGCAACGCCCCCAACGACAAGGCTGCGGCGACCAACCGGTTCGGCAACTGGGTGTCGAGCGACACCAGATCATGCCCTTGATAGACCGCCACCACCTGAAACGCCGTCTTCCGGCCAATTTCTTCGCGTGGCGCGAGCAACAAGCGCGCGCCGGGGAGGAGCATATCGGTCAAGCGACCCCGATCGGCGAGATGCGCGCGCACCATGCGCCCTCCCATCTGGGCCTCGACCAAAAACTGGCTAGGGCGAGCAGCGAAGGTCGCCTCAATCAGTGGCGCGCCAGTTGAGAGAGGCACCCGAACAATTGGGTGAATGTGAGATCCGGCACTTTGCTCCGCGTTCATACTAAAAGTATAGCATACAGAGTTAATCAGAAGGTTCAATATCCCACATTCGTCTTGGTTCAAAACGGCTGCCCTCTGCGCTGTTACAAAAGGAATCACATCTTATGTAAAAAATCAATCATTGAATATCATCTACAATTCGCAAAGAACGCATCACAACTCCGACAGTACGCTGTTTGTTAGGAAGTTGACAGACCAAATTATCGCGTTCCATTTCGTGCCAAGCGTTGCCGAGGGCGACGAGCACCTCAGGCTGATCTGGCGCGTTCCACCGGTAGCGGCTTGTATCGCTGTGGTAAACCATGTCAAGAACTGGTCAGTTATTTATCACAATCAGTACCCCGCCACACCTGCGCTGCCCGATACTTCTGATGGTACAATGAGGGGGAAGCTTGGCAACGAGGGTGCTCAATGCTGACCCACGATGACATTGCCCGCGTATTGGCCTACTACGATGTCGGCGAGTTGCGGTCGAGCCGGCCCGCCAGCCATGGCGCGATCAACGAGACAGCCTTTATCGAAACCACGGTTGGCCGGTTTGTGATCCGGCGCAACCGGCGCCATATCGGTTTTCAATCGATTCTGTTACGCCATCGCTTGCTTGATTGGCTGCGCCAACGAGGTTTTCCAGCGCCTCGCGTCTTGCCGGCACGCAACGGCGAGACAGTTGTGATCCTCAATGACCGGGTATACGAGCTGAGCGTCTTTATCATCGGCGATGAGTTTAACCCTTCTCGGCCACGCCAACTGAGCGATATTGGCCGTGTGTTAGCCAGCTATCATCGCGCTGTGACCGGCTTTCCCGACCCGCCGCCGCCGCCGCCGCCACGCTATTTGCCTTCGAGTCTGAGCAGCCTAACCGAACGCCTCATCACCCGTGACCTGTTGGGCGACCTGACCGTGACGCTCCACTGGTACGAACGGCGCATCGCCGAGCTGCGCCGGCAATTGAGCGATGCCGACTACGCGGCGCTCCCGCACCTGCTCATTCACGGTGACATCCACCGCGACAACTTGATCTTTCGTGGCGATGCGGTAGCCGCTTTGATTGATTACGATCAGATCGGGATTGACGCGCGGCTCGTTGATCTAGCCGATGGGCTGGTTGATATGGCAGTTGGCCCGCCGCCACCCAATTGGTCAATGTGGGGTGTCTACCGCGCGCCCCTCGACCTTGAGCGGGTGAAACTCTTGCTAAGCGCGTATAATGCGATTGCGCCCTTGTCAAAGAGCGAAGCCAATGCGCTGCCGGCAATCCTAGAAGTGATCTGGCTGCAAGGCAACCTCCGCCGCACGCTAAGCACACCGGATGCCGATCCTGATTATCACCTTGAATTGTTGGGACAGGGACAGTGGTTATCTGAATGGATGGATCGCCATCGCGAGCATGTTCTGGCCGCAGCAATGGTATACTAAACTCGTTCCCGACAGCTCATCCGGCGCCGGCGCCTGGACAGACATCTCGTTGGAGGAGCGCGAGAGAGGACGCTTCAAGTTCGGCTCTCTTTCCGCATGGGGGAAGAGGAGCATGTGCCGGTTTCATTCTTAAGCCGCCGGCACGCTTCACTTCAAGAGCAGACAATGGCCGGTTTGGATGATAATAACCGAGAATAATCCCCATTATCGAGCATGAGAACACGCATGCAGCGTTGGATGCGCGGTTTGGCCCGTCTCTGGACTATGGTGCTGGCCGGGGTGGCGATAAGCTTGTTGAGCGGACTGGCCATTCGCTGGATTGCGCCGGCTTCACCGTGGGCCACGACGCCAACCGCGCAACTGCGCGACCCTTTGCCAAGCAGCCAAGCTGTGCCGCCCCGCAGTGCCATCACGCTGGCATTTAGCGCGCCGATGAATCCATTTACGGTGGCGCGCGCGCTGCGGATCGATCCGCCGTTGGCAGGATCGTTTGAGTGGTCGGATGACATGCGGGTGTTGCGCTTTGTGCCGGCACAGCCGTTACAACCGGCCACCACCTACCGCGTGCAGGTGCTGGCGAGCGCGCAAAGCCGCTGGTGGCGGCCACTCGCGCAACCGCTCGACGTCGAATTTACGACTGCCGCGCAACCCACCGTCACCGCCGCGCTAGCGCCACGCTTGCGCGACGCGCCGATTGCGCTCGTCTTTAGCCAGCCGATGGTGGCCGATAGCGCCGTAGGCCAACCGGCATCCCTGCGGCATGTCCAGCTTTCGCCACCGTGGCCGGTCGAAGGGCAGTGGCTCGATCCACAGACGCTGTTGCTGCAACCGGCAACTGCTTTCACTGCCGCCACAACGTACACCCTCACACTCGATGCCAACCTGCGCGATGCGCGCGGTATCGAGCTGGGCCAGCCATTCCAGTGGCAATTTACCACCCCATGGCCGGCCTTGATCGAGCAAACTCCATCGCCCGGCGAGCGTTGGGTCAATCCAAACCAGCCGTTAACGCTGGTCTTTGATGCGCCGGTCGATACCCGCCTCCTGAGCGCCGCGATCTCGATCACGCCTTCGATCAACGGCGACTTTAGCAGCGCAACGGCTGATGGCCGGCACACTGTCACTTTCACGCCCTATACCGGATGGGCACCCGGCCAGACCTATCAGGTGCGCATCCAACCAACTGCTACCGGCAAACCGCTGGCCGAATGGCGTTTTACAGTTGAACCAGAACCGGCGCTCGTCGCTTCGTTTCCGGGACAGGGACAAGCCCTTGCGCCGGGACAAGAGATTCGCCTGATCTTTAGCACCCCGATGGATGAAGCCGAGCTACGGTCAGGGTTGCGCTTTGACCCGCCGGTGGCTGCGGTAGAGATGGCTGTGGCCGAGAATCAGGTATACCTGCGGCCAGCAGTGCAAGCAGCCACCACGTATACGATGACCATTGCGGCTGGCACTCGCGATCGCAGCGGTGTGCCGCTCGCCAAAGAGGTGACGTTCACGGTGCGCACCGCAAGCGCGCCGCCACTCTTGCAGATCGCCGGTGACACATTGATTCATTTCCCCGCCGATGCCCAACCGGCCGTCACGTTGGAGCGGATGAATGTGAACACGATTGACGCCCAACTCTACCAACTTGATGCGGCGACGCTCGTGCGAGCTATCTCGCTCAGATCGGCAGAATGGCCTAGCTTCGTGCCCGAACGCTACGCGCAGCCATTAGTGCGGGCATGGCGTGAGAGCTTCACCGACCCGCCAGATACCATGATGCGGAGCCTGCTTCCGCTGGCAACCAACAGCGCCGGCGACCCGTTAGCGCCGGGAGCGTACTACCTGCGCTTGACGGCCGGTAATGGCTTGCGCGTTGACCGGCTGATCCTGATTTCGACCCTGCACCTGACGATGCTAGCCAACGGCAACGAGCTGTTGCTCTGGGTGACAAGCAGCGGCAACGGCGCTCCGGTTCGCGATGTCGCCTTAAGCCTCTATACTGGTGAAGCGCTCCTTGCGCGCGGGGTCAGCAACGAGCAGGGTCTATGGCGAGTCGCATTGTCTGATTTGGGGCTACGCGATGGAAGCGCAACCCAGCCCACAATTATCGCCTTCGCCGAAGGCAACGGCATTGCGCTCGCCCGCCTAGCGCCGGCCGCAGCCATTCCGCCGCGCACGCGCGCGCTCCTCGCCCCCGATCGACTGAGCTACCGTCCGGGTGGGATCGTGCGGATCAGTGGCGTAGTGCGCGAATGGCAAGCAGATGGCCGGATCGACCTGCCTGTTGCCGGAACGTGCAGTATCCAGCTCGATGGTCAAAACCTCATTGGCGAGCCGCGCGCTGTCACTTGTGCGGTCAGCGATACCGGAATGCTAACCGGCAGCCTACAACTCGATGCCCGCACAGCGCCCGGCCTGTACACTGTGCGGGTGAAGGTTGGCGACGCCACCTACGCCATTCCGATCCGGGTCAGCGTGCCATCGCCCGGCGCGACAGCACGGGTGATTCCGATCCGGCCGGCCGGGTTAGCCGTTGATGTTACCCGCGCCGACCTCCCGGTGAGCGGCGCGATAGTCAGTTGGGTGTTGCGCATCGAGACGTTGGCGACCACTGAACTCGACGGGGTCAGCGGAGAGGCCATCGGCGCGGCTAGCGAAACCCAAGCTAGCGCCGCTACCGATCTGAGCGGGCGTGTCATCATCAATCTGCCGGCCAGCGAAAATCTCTTGCGCCCACTGCGCTACACAGCGCAGATTACCGTGCAATTGCCCGACGGCGAGCAGATCGAACGCTCGATCGAGGGCATTATCACACCGCGCAGCCCGCGCTTGACAATCGATGTGCCCACGGTGATCGAACGCAATGAACGGGCAAATGTCACAGCAACCCTACGCGCGGCAGACGGCCAACCGCTCAGCAATACCCTTATCGAAATCGACATCCGGCGCAACGCTACCGAGCCGCCGTTGATCATCCGCCGGGTGCGCACCGATGCCAATGGCCGCGCCACGACTGAACTCGTCACCCTATCGCCGGGACGGTACGAACTCACGGCGCGGGCCGGAACGGCGCTCACGCGCAAAGAGTTGTGGGTGGCAGGTTCGAGCATCGGCACTGCCGAACCACGGATCATCGCCGATCGTTCGGTCTATACCGCCGGTGACGTAGCTCGTCTCTTGCTCACCGGCCCAACCGGCGGCGGTAGCTTGCTGTTGCTTGTTGGTCAAGGCAATAATGCGAGCGTTATTCTGGCCAACATCCAACCCGGCCTGATCATCACCGTGCCGATTGACGCCAGCATGGCGCCGGCCACTGCCATCACTGCGCTGATCGATGACGGCGCTCGCGTCTGGACAACAGCGATCACGATTCAGGTCGGCTTGCCGCCACCGCCGGAGATCAGCCTTAGCCAACGCGAAGCGCTACCCGGCGCAACCGTAACCATAACGGTCACGGCAGCAACTGCTAACCTGTTGGTCACATTGTCGCCCATTCACGCGCCGCCAATTGATCTGGATCGCTGGAATAGACCGCTCTTAGCGGGGCAACTAGGGCCAGAGCAGCACACAAGCTTGCCCGGCATTATCACCCCAACCAGCATCCAATCCACCAACGACCAACACGAAATCACGGTACGCCTGCCCAACCAACAAGGGCGCTGGCGGCTTGAGGTGATTGCTCTCTATCCTTCGGGTGTGGCTACCAGCGCCAGCGCGCTGATCGACACCAACCAGCCGGTTGAAGCGATTGCCGTCCCCCTGCCAGCATTGCGACCGGCTGATAGCGCAGTAGCGACCTTGATTCTGCGCAATATCGACGGGCAAACGCGCGCTATTCGCGCCCGATTGTGGCTCAGCGGCGGCATTCTGCTCGATCCGCTTGAGCAAACGATTACCTTGCCGGCAAGCGCAACTGTGCCGGTCTTCTGGCGTTTGCAACCGCAGGCGAATGCCACCATCATTGGATTGCGCTACGAAGTAATCGATACGATCAGTCTGCCGCCAATCGAATACGCTGTGCCGGTGCGGCGCGAGGCGCAACCGCCGGGGGTGACGCAAACGCGGCTGGCAACAAGCGCCATTGAACTAACCCTCCCTGAAGGCGATCACGACGTGGCTATCGCCGCCGGCGCGCGCGCAGCGATGGCCGATCAAGCGCAACGGCTGTTGCAAACGGCAACGCCGACCGCCGAGACGCTGGCTGCCGCTATCATCATTGGGCGCGCCCTTGAACGCACTGCCGCCACCACGGCTGAAGCCGAGAGCTGGCGCGCGGCAATTGACAATGCGCTACCGCAACTGCGCGCGCTGCGTAACAGTGATGGCGGCTGGGGTTGGTGGCCGGGCAGCGGCTCTGATCCATTTGTGACGGCCTTTGTACTCGAAGCGCTTGGTCAGAATGAGCGAGCAATGCAGAGCCGCGAGGTGAGCGAGCCAGCGTTAGCCTACTTGCGGCGCAACCGGGCCTCCCAACCGGCAGATGCCCAAGCCTATCTTGATTATGTCATATCGCTCTACGGGGTCGAATCGACTCAGGTGGCGATCCCCGCCGGCGCCGGCCCAGCCGGACGCGCCTTCAGCGCCTTGCGCGCCACCAACGATCAGAGCGCGCTGCTTGCGCCTTTCTGGAGCGCGGCCAGCAGTGATTTGCCATGGGCCGGCGCGGAAGGTCTGCCACCGAGCACGCTGGCAGTGAGCGCCAGTGTCGTGCAAGCGCTCGCCGCTGAGCGTCCAGCCGACCCCAGATTAGCCGCGTGGCGCACTGCTCTGTTGCGTCGTTGGCACATCAACGGCTGGCCAACGCCGTATGAAGCCGCGCGGGTAGCCTTGGCGCTGGGAGCGACGTTATTGGCCGATAGCGCCAGCGTTACCATCACCCACAATCATGCCAACTTCAATCCCGGACGGCCAACGAGCGGGGTCGAGCACCTCCGGCTTAACGGCGGCACGCTCCGCATTGAGCCAACCAATGGCATGGCGCTGATTGCAGTGCGCACCCCGGCTACCGGCGCCGGCCAACCAAGCGAACTACGCGCGCGGCTGCGGTACGTGACGGCAACCGAACCAATCACGATCGAGCAACCGGTTACGATCGAGCTACTCTTGATCGCCAGCCAGCCATTGTTTCGGCTTGAAGCCAGCATCCCGCTACCGGCGGGCCTGACGCCGGTTAAGATTGATGGCGCAGCCGGCTTCGCCTATCAACATCTCGATCGTGAATGGCGGCAGGTACAGCTCGGCGGCGCTTACCTTGCTCCCGGCGTCTACCGCGTCACCATCACTGCTCAAGCAACGACGGCCGGAACATTTCCGATACCGCTGGCAGTGATAACCGCGCCGGGCAGTGATCTGGCGCCGGTGGTGGCGCTAGCGCAAGAGCGCATCGTGATCGAGCCAACAATACGGTGAGCGGGTGTACTGTGCGCTTAATCGAACATCTTTGCGAGCCAAGCGCCACACACAAGGGGAAGAATGAGCTGCAAGCTATGAACGCGACCATCCTTACCACCGAACGTCTCTGGCTGCGAGTTATGTTGCCATGCGATAACGAAGCGGTACGCGGCTACTTTCGCCGCGCATGGACGTTTGGCGAGGATTGGTTGCCGATCCCGCCGGCTGACTTCTTCACCCTGCAAGGCCAGCGCCGCCGGCTGGCCGCCGAAGCGGAGGCGCGCCATGAAGGGCGTAGCCTACGTTTGTTCTTGGTGCGGCGCGACGATCCGCTCGAACGAATTTGCGGTGACATCTGGATCGATTGTATTGAGCGAATCATTCGCCGCACTGCGCTGATCGAATGCCGGATGGAAGAGCGTTCGAGCCGAAGGGGGTATATGCGCGAGGCGCTAACGGCGGTGATTGGGTATGCCGGCGCCGAATTGGGCTTGCGCCGGCTAGAAGCATTGATCGCGCCGCAACACCTTGCTGCCTGCCGGCTGGCCGAACGGTGCGGGTTTAAGCCGCTCGCCGAGGTAACGTGTTGGCGGCAAATCGGGTTGGGGTGGATGGAACATTGGGTCTATGCGTTGGAATGGTGAGATTGTGGCATTAGGCGGTCGCCATACAGTTGTGATACACGGCTATGCGGTGTTGATCATGATCGTGATGGCGATACTCGTTGGCGATGCGCCGGCTCCGCGCTGGTTGATCGCCAATCCGATTGCAGTGCGTGAACCGGTCGGGCCATTAGCGATCGGCATTAACAGCCACCTCGCTACACGCTACCCCGACGCAGCAACGATGTCTTTCCCGGCAGCGATCGTGGCCGATCTCGGCGTGCAGTGGGTGCGCGAAGACCTGCACTGGCACCGCATCCAACCTCAGCCGGATGTTTGGGATTGGGTCTTCACCGATGCTGCTCTCTACACGCTGCGCCAGCAGCGCTTGCAGGTGCTTGGCGTGCTAGGCCCGGCAGTGGGTTGGGCCACGCCCGATCCTACCGACCATCCCAACCTTATCTCATTCGCGCCGCCCGATGAAGCCGCCTTTGTCGCTTATGCCACAGCGGTGGTGCGGCGTTACCGGC
>JANWYE010000171.1 GCA_025057175.1 Chloroflexus sp.
GGGGATTGAAACCTAAGCGTTGTGCATCTTTTACAACCGCGTTGCAAAGCAGCTTCAAAAAACCAAAATCCCCGTGAGGGGATTGAAACGCGCGGGTAGGGCGCTAGTGGTAAGAAAATAAAACCCCCGCTTCAAAAAACCAAAATCCCCGTGAGGGGATTGAAACGCAGACAATCCACATGCCGGTCGCGTGCGAGACAATAGCTTCAAAAAACCAAAATCCCCGTGAGGGGATTGAAACCAAAGACGCTTCGTACCTACGTAGCAACAGCGTTTGCCTTCAAAAAACCAAAATCCCCGTGAGGGGATTGAAACTGAGCCGGACGCTGCGGGATGCGCTGGGGATGCCGCTCACTTCAAAAAACCAAAATCCCCGTGAGGGGATTGAAACGTCCATCTTCGAGATTTAGTTGACCTATTGTTTCAGGCCATCTGTTCAAAAAACCAAAATCCCCGTGAGGGGATTGAAACCCATCCGATTGCTCGACCTGAGATTGTCAAGCAAAAAGATGTGTTCAAAAAACCAAAATCCCCGTGAGGGGATTGAAACTGAGCGCTTGCGCCATATTCCACGCCTTGGAGTATGGCGGTTCAAAAAACCAAAATCCCCGTGAGGGGATTGAAACGCAAACACAATGTCGCGCCATTGCCTATGCCATTGCCTGCGCGTTCAAAAAACCAAAATCCCCGTGAGGGGATTGAAACCGATAATGCCGGCAATCTTTTTAACCCTGATAACTCCCGTTCAAAAAACCAAAATCCCCGTGAGGGGATTGAAACTCTCTCCCCTCTTCTCACCCCCGCCTACCTTTACTGGTAGGTTCAAAAAACCAAAATCCCCGTGAGGGGATTGAAACTAATTAAATACTGCGGTTGGGGGCGACAGGTGTATCGACGCTTCAAAAAACCAAAATCCCCGTGAGGGGATTGAAACCCGACAACACGCGACCCTTGCGCCGCAACGCAACCAATCTTCAAAAAACCAAAATCCCCGTGAGGGGATTGAAACGAAGTAGTCTGGTAGCTCAGACACTTCCGCTGTGTATGTTCCCTTCAAAAAACCAAAATCCCCGTGAGGGGATTGAAACCTCATTCAGAACACAGATTACGCGACCTACCCGTACTTTTGCTTCAAAAAACCAAAATCCCCGTGAGGGGATTGACACGCTAGCGGGTAAGCTCGTTCGAATGGCACACTCATGCCTTCAAAAAACCAAAATCCCCGTGAGGGGATTGACACCCAGCATTGGTCTTTTTCCATCGCGAATAAACCCTGTCTTGCTTCAAAAAACCAAAATCCCCGTGAGGGGATTGACACGGCACTTGGAAAAAACTCCTCGATGTGGCATCTTCCCCCATTCAAAAAACCAAAATCCCCGTGAGGGGATTGAAACCACGCGCGCGCCTCGGCACGTTCGCGCGGAAGGTAGGCTGGATTCAAAAAACCAAAATCCCCGTGAGGGGATTGAAACCGAAAGTGCGCCGATCTTGACAATGCGCGTGCGACGAGGCACATTCAAAAAACCAAAATCCCCGTGAGGGGATTGAAACGTATCATCACCGACATCATCACCGACATCATCACCATCGGTTCAAAAAACCAAAATCCCCGTGAGGGGATTGAAACAAAACAGTATTGGTATCAATACGAAACCGATACTGTGAGCTTCAAAAAACCAAAATCCCCGTGAGGGGATTGAAACTCAGAAGAGCGTATGCAATCGTTGTTGCGTCGATTTCTGGCTTCAAAAAACCAAAATCCCCGTGAGGGAATTGAAACTCGATCTGCGCGGGGGTCAAGGGGTGGGCAAAATTCAGCTTCAAAAACCAAAATCCCCGTGAGGGGATTGCCATAAAGCGACGGTCCAATGGCTGTTTCATAGCGCCGACCCACCGGGCCGACGCCGCTTCGCCGAAGTATTACGGTGCCTCGATCTGTTCGAGCGCTGGTCCAGAGACATCACTGGTGGCAGGCACGATCTGCGTTGCAGTATAGGCAAATTCGGTTCCGTTCCCTAGTACCAATCGATCTGCCACTGTTCAGGATGTAATTCGGCTTCGGCTTGACCAACGATGTTGAGGCCGGTGCGGGTGACGATAGCTTGGCGGTCTGGTAAGAGTTGCCAACCGCCAAACCGGTCGGGGCTGGTGGAGAAGAGCAATTGCCCGTTGAACGACCAAACGGTGGCTTGATACAAGCAACGATTGCCGAAACCAGTGCAGCCGCTGAGCGCAATCTCTGGTTGGCTATCACCAGTTAGGTCAATCAGTTGGAAGATGCGTTGGGTCCACGGCCACGCTGTGATTGTGCGTTCAGGCGCAAGCGGGCTTTCGATCTGGCTGATGATCTGCCATCTGCGCCGGTAGACGCTGGCTTGCTCTTGCAGCACCATCACACCGATTGGTGATAAGGCCGGCGCCGGATTGCCGGCCTTGTCGCCACCAACCGCAGCATAAAAGATAACCGCAATGCCGGCTGAGGTCATAGCTGTCTTTAGCACCTGATGGCCGCGTTGGGCAAGCTCTTGGTAGGCTGTGCTTTGCTCGAGTGGCGAGGTGGCAGTTGCTGGCGTGGTTGGCGTTGTCGCTGGCGCGCGGGCTAGATCCGAAATGATGAGATAGTTATCAGTGAACGCTGCTTCAAAGGTGATCAGCAATAATTGACCGTTTACCCCCTGCCGATCACTGTCTATGCCAACAATAGCATACGTCAGATCGCCGGTTCCGGTTACCATCCGCTGGTAGATGATTGCCGGCAGGCCGGCAATGGTCGTTGCGCGGATAGTGGTCTCGTCAATCGCATTGCCAGACGCGCTAGTAGCGTTGGCGCGCTCTAGTTGCAGCCAGTCGTCGAGTGAGCCGGCAAACTCAAGCATCGTGAAGCGCGGACCCGTGGGAAGTTCGATGGTCGCGTTCACTGTTGCCATTGGATAGGTCACGCGGCCTTGCGCGCTGATCGGAATGCCGTTCAGCGCTTCCCTTGGCGTCTCTTCATGCCATACCGCATACGCGGGCAAGCGAATGAGCAAACCCTGCCATTGTATGGTGTAAGCGTTGTGGCGCGGCACTCCTTCGGCAAAGGATGGCTGAACCGGAGTTGCCGATGGCGTAATCGAAATGGCGGTTGGAACAGTGGTAAGCGTCGGTTGGGCTGGTGTTGGTGTCAGGGCGGGAATGGGCGAGGCTGGCCCGCAGCCGGTGAGGATGAGTAGGAACAGGAGAAGCAACAAAATGCGTATGGATGGCGCTCGCTGAGCGAGTGGGTTAACAAAAACGAATAATTAGATGAATTGGGATCGAAAAGATGACTCGGCAATATTTGTTGGCTGTGTGCTGGCACACTTATCGCATCAGCAGTAATGACGCTAAAGAAATAGGAATAATTCTTAGCGCAGAATTGATTGCTGCAGTTGGCGGAGTAGTCTTATTCATATAGTAAGAAGGTGACGCCCTCGCGCTATAACTAATTATCCATTGCTAAAATAATCTGAATCAATCCGCTTAATATGATAAGTAGAAATCGTTGTGACACCTACGTCGTAATCAATCATCAATTCTGCAAGGCGTTTGCCATCAATCAAGACGATTTTAGCATCAATTTTTGCTGCGTAATCAATAGCCTCGTCAGAAAAAGAGGACGTTGTAATGAAAATACCCTTTTTCGATCGTTTCCCCATCAGCGCGCCGGCAAATTTCTGAATCTCCGGTCTACCGACAACATGATCCCACTTCTTGGCTTGAATGTAAATCGTGTCGAGACCGAGTCGATCTTCATCAATAATGCCATCAATCCCCTCATCGCCAGCTTGGCCGACGGCACGTGCGGCATCGCGATGCGAGCCGCCGTATCCCATCTTGACCAGTAGCTCAACGACAAGCCGTTCAAAGAATAATGGGCTGTTCTGCTTGATCGAGCTAAGCAGCTCTTGGGCGAGCCGGTCTCTGATTTCCTGATAGGCTTCTTCGAGAACCTCTTCCGGCGTCTTTTCATTTTCGATCGTGGATAATTTCGGTTTTCGCAATCCGCCTTCACGCTGGCGGAATTCAACAAATTCAGGGAATTGTTCGAGAAATTTCAAGTCAATCCTAGCCGGGTTGCGCGCCAGCACCTGTTTGCCTCGCTCGGTAATGCGCCAGTATGACCGGCGCGGTGTTTCGAGCAAGCCGGCTTTGGCTAAATAAGTTCTTGCCCATCCGACGCGATTGTAGAAGACCGTCTGGCGTCCGCTTGGCAATAGCGCATTCAGTTCTTCTTCGGTGAGCTGGAAGTGTTCGGCGAGTTTGGCGGTTAGGGTCGGCAGGTGATGCTCGTTGCCATCACCAAGCGCTTGCAACAAAGGGAGCATAATGGCTTGAAAGTCTGGAATGGACATACATTACTCGCTGTCAGATAGGGTAGCACTGCTTGCGACAGTGGCTGCGCATAGCGTTGGAAGCGCTGCGATAGCAATCAGGTGCGCGGCTCTCCTCCGGCGCGTCACTGCGCCGAGTAGGAGTTGTCATCGCGTCAAGGTATGAGGGCAATCACAAACAGTACAACTCCTTTGGCTACAATCTCAACGATAACCCCTATTATAGCTAGATCGCTTTGCTACCCGCAAGAGAGAGTGGAAAATACCGCTCGTAAAGTATCGGGATGGTTTCGCGTTATCGAATGTGTTACAATACGAGCGAAAATCAGCGTATGGGTGTTCAAGCAGAAAGCTGCGCACAATGGGTAGGACGTATGCTAATCCGCCTATCGTTGAGGTTGTCTGCGAATTTCGCTTAAGTCAGGAAACGCTGTGGGATCTGGCTCTGCCGGGGTTAATTTACGAAAAGTTGCGCGACCAGTTTCCACATCGCGAACAGCGATTGCTGCAAGAGTTTGGCATCGAGCAAAGCAGTGAGGGCATCCGGCAAGAAATTCGCACGAGCGAGCGGATTCTCTTTTTTACCGACGATCGACGCATGTTCGTTCAAGTTGGACCGCGTCTTATTGCGGTTAATTGTTTGAAGCCTTACCCTACGTGGGCGCATTTTAAACCGATTATCGTCCGAACGTGGCAGCATGTTATTGATACAGTTGCGGTGAGGGGCATTGATCGGATTGGTCTTCGCTACATCAATCAAATTGAACTCGCTCACGTCCAAGCTAATCTAGCCGATCTTTTCCAGTTTTATCCGTATTTAGGTCCTCATCTGCCCCGACAGATGTCGTCATTTCTGATTGGAAGCGAGTTTGTGTTTCATGAACAACGAGATCGTTGTCGCGTTCAACTCATGTCATTAGAAATCGACTCGCCGGTCATTGCGACCGTTCTGCTTGATATTGACTATTTTCTTGCCCGATCCAACGGCGTAGCAGTAGATAGAGCCTTGGACTGGGTTGAAACAGCGCATAGCGAAGTTGAAGCCATTTTTGAAGGGTGTATTACCGATCAGCTCAGAGCATTATTTGGTGAGGGTAAGGCATGATGCTGCTTTCTTCCCCAACCCCTGCAACGCAAGTGATCTCGCCGCAAATTGAACAGAAGCGGTGGGAATATCGTGCGGTGCGACAAACGAGTGCCCTGACTGAAGAAGTTCGCCAGTTCATTGACTGGTTAAAGGCGATCGAAGTTCACTTGAAAGAGTATGATGCCATCTGGGAGTATCTGCTGAAATTTCCCGGTATTATGAAAGTGCTCGGCATAGCAGTGCAAGCCACACGTAAGTACTTTGACTCCGCACCAGTTACGCTTGAAGTGTACCGCGATCCAGAGATTGACGATCGCTATTTGATGCTCAGTGTGAAGGTGAATGCCTACGATGAAGCTGTTGAGCAACGCTTTGCGGCAGCAGAGGCAGCGTATATCAATCTCCTTGCTAACGAAGAGGGATGGGTGCAGTTGAGCGCAAAGATGGTGGATTTAGAAGATGGCGTTTGATTGGCGCGAATATCTGGCCCTTGCGAAAGAGTTAGCAGGCGATGCAAGCGCATCGTATTCGGTAGAGGCTGCCCGGCGTGCTGCTATCAGTCGAGCATACTATGGAGCGTTTTGCTTTGCGCGCAATGTTGCGCAGGCGAAGGAAGGCTTTATACCCAGTGGCAGCGCCGATGATCATCGCTACCTGCGCGATCATTTCCAGAAACATGGAAGGCTTGCAGTTGCTTCGCAGTTGAATCGATTACGGCAATGGCGTAACAATTGCGATTACGAAGATCGGGTTGCAGGTATTGAGCACTTGGTACAAATTGCTATTCGATCTGCCGATCGGGTTGTTCAGGAGTTGGAGAAGTAGCCGATTATTCCCGCTGTGATCGAATATCCGTTCCCTGTATGTCATTGCGAGCCGCGTGGAGCGCGGCGAAGCAATCCCCCGCAAGGGCGGGATCGTTTCCGCTAAAGGAGGAGATTGCTTCGGGGGCTGCGCCCCCTCGCAATGACAAGAGGGGCGCCGCCCCCGCGCAATGACAAGAGGGGCGTTGCCCCGCGCAATGACAACAGAACCCCCTTGTCATTGCGAGCCGCGCGGAGCGCGGCGAAGCAATCTCCCGCGAGGGCGGGAGGCGTGCGCTGTAAGAGATGCTGGTGCCGCTGGAGGGGAGATTGCTTCGGGGGCTACGCCCCCTCGCAATGACAAGAGGGGCTACGCCCCCGCGCAATGACAAAGGGGCTGCGCCCCCGCGCAATGACAGCGGAACCCCCTTGTCATTGCGAGCCGCGCGGAGCGCGGCGAAGCAATCTCCTCCGAGGGCGGGAGGCGTGCGCTGTAAGAGATGCTGGTGCCGCTGGAGGGGAGATTGCTTCGGGCGGTCGGTCGGCTGCGATGCTGCCGCCCGACCAGCCCGCGCAATGACAAAGGGACGTGGCGAAGCCACTAATGCGTATGCTAATAATTGCGATCGAGCCGCAGTTGGCGCTGCCGAAGCTCCATTCGTGTCAGCTATCCGGCTGTTCTGATACTAGTGCTGGTTATCATTCATCTGGTCCAACCGTTGCCATGCATCACGGCCACCAGCAACAAGTTCTGATACTAGTGCTGGTTATCATTCATCTGGTCCAAGCGTTTGTTTCATTCATTCGAGCTGTGTGTGATCGTCCCAATACTTGATTAGGAGATTAAGCGAGAAGGCTTTGATCGACCTTCTCGCTTTGCGTAATCATGGGTACGGCCGTGATACCGTCGGCGTCGGAATTGGCGTATTAGTCGGGGCCGGGGTCGGCGACGCGGGCGGCGGGTAGGGCGACGCGGGCGGCGGGTAGGGCGACGCGGGCGGCGGGTAGGGCGACGCGGGCGGCGGGTAGGGCGGGCGCGGCGTGTTCGTCGGGGCCGGGGTCGGCGACGCGGGCGGCGGGTAGGGCGGGCGCGGCGTGTTCGTCGGGGCCGGGGTCGGCGACGCGGGCGGCGGGTAGGGCGGGCGCGGCGTGTTCGTCGGGGCCGGGGTCGGCAACGCGGGCGGCGGGTAGGGCGGGCGCGGCGTGTTCGTCAGAGTCGGGCGGGCAGTTGGGCGGGCAGTTGGACGGGCGGTTGGACGGGCGGTTGGACGGGCCGTGTTTGTCGGTCTCGGCGTAACCGTTATCGGCGGCGGGTATCCGGGCCGGGCCGTGTTTGTCGGTCTCGGCGTAACCGTTATCGGCGGCGGGTATCCGGGCCGGGCCGTGTTTGTCGGTTTAGGAGTGGCTGTAGCTGTGGGCGTGGCGGTTGGCGATGGTGGAGTTTGGGTTGGTACAGCGACTTGTGGAGGCCGGCTACAAGCTACTAGTATCGTTGTCAGAGATATGAGGGCTATGGTGAGGACAGCTCGGTGGATGGGTAAAAGACGGTAAGAAGTTTGTTGTGACGCCTCGGGAGGTAGTTTTGCCCTATGCATCGCTATTCCTTTCTAAAAATACGATTGGGCAAGGGTATTGACACCCACTCTTATCATGCTCCTTGCCCGTAACCATTCTGAAACCGATTGCGCGGGGTATGTGCTTGAGGGTCATACACTGTTTCGTGCTTGTCGGGAGGCCCGCAGCATTTAGTTGGTAGCCTATCCTGACAATAACAATAACATAGGTTGTTTTTCTTCGTGACCGTTCGGTCTTTGCTTGACTGGTAGTGATTTCCAAAGTGGTTGTGCGTTGAGTTGTTGTTGCCGCTCAGTGACTGTAGTGAATATGAGTATCTCTTCATACCGAATCGAACGTGATAACGTTCTACCGCTCTCTACGCTACTGGCAAGCCAAGTGGCACTGAGCGAACGCTGTGCTTTCAGCAAAAGGCTTGGCGTGGACGAATGAATTGATGCCGTTTCCGGTGTATGTGCTGTTGGGGCATTGGTAGCGACGGTCCAATGGCTGTTTCATAGCGCCGACCCACCGGGCCGACGCCGCTTCGCCGAAGTATTACGGTGCCTCG
>JANWYE010000172.1 GCA_025057175.1 Chloroflexus sp.
TGATGTTGGTGAAAAAGTTGACCGGCGCTGTCTCTGGCAACTGATAAACGTAGCCGCTCTGCAACAGCGCCACCGCCAGCACCATCCCCAACCCGATTGCGGTCAACGAAGCCGATGACTTAACCCGTTCGAGTTGCGCTTGCGGCGTGCGCCCCCATTTTTCCAGAATATCAGACCCCAGCACCAACAGCGCCAGCACCAGCAACAAGATTTCTGGCAAGAGGCGCGGGATGTCAGTTAGTTGAAACATACGTCCCCCGTTGTGATGACATACAGATGCTGAGGAATAAAGAATTTATGCTCTGCGCCTCTGCGTTAACTACCGCAACGCTACTGCCACTTCACTCAACCGCGCCGCCAGCGGGCGCACCGCTGTATCAATCAGCTCGGTCATCCACGCTGGGTACACGCCCAGCCCGACCAGCACCACCGCCAAGATCAGCGCGCCGGTGTACTCTTGCCACGTCAGCTTGGGCAGGTGCAGAAATTCAGGATTCTTCACCTCATCGTAGAACACAGCCCACACCGCGCGCAGAATGTAGGCGCCGGTAATCGGGATGCTCAACGCGGCGATCACCGCCACCAGCGGGTAGCGTTCCCAGACGCCGATGAAGATGTTGAATTCGGCCCAGAAACCGGCCAGCCCCGGCATCCCCATTGACGAGAGACCGCCGAGGATGAACATCGCCGCCGCAAACGGCATCACCCGGCCCAACCCGCCCAATTCGGGCAACTGGCGCGTGTGGGTGCGGTCGTAGATCATGCGCCCGACCACGGCAAAGAAGAGGGCGGTCATGATGCCATGGGCAAACATCTGCAACACTGCGCCCAAGAGCGCGATCTGGGTACCGGCGGCCAACGCCATCACTACCAAGCCCATGTGACTGACCGACGAGTAGCCGATGATAAACTTGGCGTCGCGTTGCACCATCGCAATGCTGGCCCCGTAGACAACATTAAAGATGGTGAGAATGACGATGATCGGCAGCCAATCGCGCGCCCCCACCGGCATCAGCCACATCGCCGCCCGCAGACAGCCATACGCGCCTAATTTCATCAACACGCCGGCGTGCAACATACTCACCGCCGTTGGCGCAGCTACGTGACCGGTCGGACTCCACGTGTGGAAGGGGAACATGCCGGCCAGCACGCCAAACCCGACAAACAGCGCCGGGAAGAGCAGCCATTGCAGATTGCCGGAGATAAAGCCTTGCTCGGCCAGCACCAGCATATTGAAGGTGCGCAACCCGCTGCCAAAGTAGAGGCCGATCATGCCGATGATCACCAACGCGCTGCCGGCCATCAGGAACAGCGTCAGCTTCATGGCGCCGTACTCTTTGCGCGTGCTGCCCCAAATGCCGATCAAGAGGTACATCGGCAAGACCGCCAACTCGTAGAAGACGAAGAAGAGAAACAGGTCGAGCGCGCTAAAGACGCCGTAGACGCCGGTGGTCAGCAGCAGCAGCCAGACCCAATACTCCTTCGCGCGCTCTTCGATGTTCCAGCTCATGAGCGCGCCGGTGAAGATCACGATCCCGTTGAGCAACAGCATCGGCAAGTTGATCCCGTCAACGCCGAGCAAATAGCTCATGCCGAGCTGCGGGATCCAGTCGAGTTGTTCGATGAACTGAAAACCACCGCGCGCCGGATCGTAGGCCAAAAAGACCAACAGCGACAAGATGAGCGAAAGCAGTGCGAACCCTGTGCCTACCCAACGCATCAGGTCGGGGTAGCGATCAGGGATAACGGCGATGATGATGGCCGGCGCCAGCATACTGAGCCAGATTAGGCTCAGCCACGGCACATCAGCGGGAAGCGTTATCAACCCCATGCAATCACCTTTGCGCAATCTGGCGGTGCGAGCAGGTTTGCCACCTGCCTGTGCCACTTACCCCAACACTCGCGTAAAGATAGCCACCAATTGCCCGGCGGCAGCATTGCCCAAGGCCATCAATGGCGCAGGATAGACTCCGATCAACAACGACAATGTCAAGATCGGCGCCATCGTCCAGAACTCTTGCGGGCGCAGATCGGCGATGGCGCGCGGCGCGCCGGTGGCCGGGCCAAGGAAGATGCGCTGGAACATCAGCAACAAGGCCAGCGCCGTTACCACCAGCCCAATTACCGCCAGCGCAGTGAAGAAGGGGAGAGTCGCCCACGCGCCGCGGAAAATGAAGAATTCGCCGACGAAGCCGGCTAAGCCGGGCAAGCCAAGGTTGGCAAAGAGCGCGATCCCCATCACACCGGCAAAGGTGGGGGCGCTCGCGCGCAAACCACCCAATCCGCTTAGTTCCCAGCGCCCGGTGCGCTCGTGCAACGCGCCGGCTAGATAGAAGAGCGCGCCGGTGCTAAGGCCGTGCGCCACCATCTGCACCAGCGCGCCATTGATTGCGCTGGCCCGCGCCGCAATACCGGCGTCACCCGCCGCTGCTGCGCCGGCAATCGCCAGCATCACGTAGCCCATGTGGTTGATCGAGGTGTAGCCGATCAGGCGCTTGATATCGCCGTTCACTTGATGTAGAGCGCCAAAAGCCCCGGCGACAACCCCTACCACAGCCAGCGCCGCTAGCGCCGGCGCGAAATACTGCGCCGCGTCGGGAGTAAAGGGCAGCAGCAGCCGCAGCATGCCATACGCGCCCATCTTGCTCATCACCGCCGAGAGCAAGATGCTGGCCGCAGTCGGGCCTTCGGCGTAGGCGTCAGGCAGCCATGTGTGGAACGGCCATACCGCCAACTTAATCGCAAAGGCAATGAAGATCGCCCACATGGCGATGCTGCTGTAGAGCAACGGATAGCGACCCAGCGCATTGGTCACGCCGAGCTGCTCAAGGTAGGCAAAGAGGATGTCGCGCAGGTTGCCTTCAACACCTGCCACCGGCAGCCCCTGCCCCAACCGCCCCAGCGCGATCAGATCAAAGGTGGGATAGCCGGCCTGCCGCACCGCTAGATAGATCACTTGGAAGAGCAGCAGCATGCCGAGCGAACCAGCCATCGTGTAGACAAAGAATTTGAAGGCGGCATAACGGCGCTGTTCGCGGCCCCAGCCTTGGATGAGGAAGAAGGCCGGCACTAGGCTGAATTCCCAGAAGATAAAGAAGAAGAAGAAATCGAGCGCGACGAAGTAGCCGAGCATCGCCGCTTCGAGCAAGAGCAGCAGCGCCAGATGCGCCCGCACTCGCTCGCTGACGTTCCAACTCGCGATCACCGCCACCGGCGTCATAACGGCAGTCAACAGCACCAGCGGCATGCTCAAACCATCGACGCCGAGAAAGTAATCAACCCGGATGGCTTGAATCCACGGCACCCGCTCGACCAACTGCACGACGCCCTGCCCGCTTGCCACCGCATTGGGATCAAACCGCGCCCAGATCAAACCGGCCAGCAAAAGCGGCACACCCGTCCACGCCAACACACCGGCCTTGATCGTCCGCTCATCGAGCTTGATCAGCCATGCCAGCCCAATCAAGGCAATACCCGCCAGCGGCGACAGCACCAACAACGTCAGCCACGGAACGCCATCGGCGGCAGGAATGAGATACTCTGGCAGATTCATACGCTATCGCCCAATCACATACAGCCAGAACACAGCCAGCGCCAGTAGACCGCTAAAGACGTAGATCAAGTAATCTTGCGCCTTGCCGGTCTGCAACCGGCGAGCTTGGCGACCGCTGCCCTGCGTCCCGCTCGCCAGACCGTCCGGCCCATCGTTGAGCAAGGTGTCGTCAATGATAAAGTTGACCTTGCCCAGCCCGAAGGTAAAGCGGCCCATGCCATCTACCAGCCGGTCAATCACGGCCCGGTCGATCAGCGACCATGCCGTCGCGAGGCTAGCGGTCAACCGGCCCACGGTCGCCGCATACAGCTCATCAATCTGGTACTTGGCATTGAGCACGGCAAACAGCCCCGGCGCGCGCGCCGCCAGCGGGTCGGTATCGGCTGCCGTGGCAAAGGCGTTGCGGTAGCCATACCAGCCCAGTGCAATTCCGGCCAGCGCAATCAACAATGACAGACCGGCCACCAGCGGATTGAGCTTAGCCGCCTCTTGCCCCCAAAGGCTTGCCAACCAGTGACCGCCGGGGCCATCCAAGGGCAGGTTAAATGCGCCTGCCGTCACCGCAAAGCTGGCCAGCACCACCAGCGCCGCAATCATGCGCGGATCTTCGTGCCAATGCTCGCCGTGATGATCGGCATGGTGATGGTCATCATGGCCATGCTCGGCATGGCCGGCAGGCGCATCCGGATTCTTAAACACCACTGGATGCTCGCCACGGTACTCGCCGAAGAAGACCAACCACCACTGGCGGGTCATATAGACCGCAGTCAAGAAAGCGGCGGCGCTGAGCGTGAGATAGACAGCGAAATTGTGCTTGAAGGCGTCGAGCAGAATCTCATCCTTGCTCCAGAAACCGGCAAACGGCACAATCCCGGCCAGCGCCAGATAACCGGCGGTATACGTCCAGAACGTCCACGGCAAACGGGTGCGCAACCCGCCCATATTGCGAATATCTTGCGCCGTCTGCTGGGCAGCGTACTCGTCGTGGTGATGGATGCGCTGGATCGCCGGCTGTTGCTCCATGGCATGGATGATCGATCCCGACCCAAGGAAGAGCAGCGCCTTGAAAAAGGCATGCGTGATCAGATGGAACATCGCCGCCACCCAGCCGCCAACACCAAGCGCCGCCACCATAAAGCCGAGCTGCGAGAGCGTGCTGTAGGCTAGAATGCGCTTAATATCAAACTGCGCCAGCGCAATTGTGGCCGCAAAGAGGGCAGTAAAGGCGCCGATAAAGGCCACCACGCCCAACGCAGTCGGGTCGGCGGCAAAGATGGGAAAGGTGCGCGCGACCAGAAAGACTCCGGCGGCCACCATCGTCGCGGCGTGAATCAGGGCCGACACCGGCGTGGGGCCTTCCATCGCGTCGGGTAACCAGACGTGCAGCGGGAACTGGGCCGACTTGCCGACCGTGCCGCCAAAGATCAGCAAGGCAATGCCGGCGGCGTGACTCAATCCGAGCGCGCCGGTTTCGGTCGCCAACCGCTCAAGCAGAGGCGGATGGAATATCCCGCCCTCCTCATTGCCAAAGGCAATCCCGCCGGCCTGCGCATAGAGGTAGACGATCCCCAACAGCAATAAGACATCGCCGATGCGGGTAGTGATGAACGCCTTGACTGCGGCGCGGGCCGCGCTAGGCCGCTCGTAGAAAAAGCCAATCAGCAGGTACGAGCAGAGACCCATGATTTCCCACGCCATAAAGAAGAGGAGCAGGTTATCGGCCATGCTCATCAGCAACATTGCTGCGGTAAAGAGCGCGATAAAGCTGAAGAAGCGGCTTTGGCGCGGGTGAGCGGCCATATACCCGATCGAGAAGAGGTGAATGCAGGTTGAGGTAATTGTCACCATGGCCAGCATCGCCGCCGCCGCGCCATCGATGTAGATCCCCATCTGCAACACCGTATCGCCGGTTGGCGCCCATGCCAACCGCTGCACCACATTCGGTTCGGGGAAGGCAAACGCGCCGTGCTCACCGTGATGAGCAGCGAGTTGCACGAGCTTGCCGTCGTGCAATGCCCAACCACCGGCCACCGCCGCCAACAGGCCAAGGGCCAGCACTGTCGCCGCCATCATCAAGCCGGTAGCCAGCCACGCGCTCGCCATCGCCTGCCGCCGGATCGGCGTCAGCGTAATGATGGCGCTAGCCAGCAACGGCAACAGCGGGATGAGCCAAGCATTCTGCAAGAAAAACGCCATACGCGCTCCGGGTTCGCTCAAAACAACCACACCATCTTCGCGCTTGCGCCGTATCGGAGGCAACAGCGATGCTGTTGCCCTCCTAGCCACGTAATTGGTCTACTTCATCGGCATTGACGGTTACATAATGGCGATAGACGGCAATTACCATCGCCAACCCAACCGCCGCTTCGGCGGCGGCCACCGCAATAATAAAGATGGCAAAAGTCTGGCCGGTGATATAGCGCGGCTCGAAGTAGCGCCAAAACGCGACCAGATTGATATTGACGGCATTGAGCATCAACTCAACACCCATCAACACACCGATCAGGTTACGGCGTGAGAGCGCGCCAAACAGACCGATACAAAAGAGCGCGGCGGCCAGCGTCAACACCGCCGGCAATGGCACTGCATTCAGCATCTGTCACCCCTCACTGGCCGGGCGCACCTCGCGCGCCACCGGCTCGGCCTCCACCGGTTCAGGCGTCTCGGTTTGGGTTGCGCGTTCGCGCAGGCGCTTCAGCTCCAACTCCTCGGCCAGCGTCAGCACCTTACGCCGCCGCGCCCGCTCTTCAAACGCGATGACAATCGCGCCGATCAGCGCCACCGTCAACAGCACGCCCACAACCTGAAACTGGATCAGAAACTCATTCACAAACCCGCGCCCTAGTTCAGCCGGGCCAGCGATCGGCTCAGGCGTGCCCAACGGCGGGGCCGGCGGCACATTCCATTGCTGGTTGATCAAGGTTGGCGCCATCACCGTGGCAAAGAGCAGCACTGCAATGGCCAACACCACCGGCCAGCGCGCAGTCAGTTGGCGCACCCCCTCGCCGCTGATCTGGCGAGTGAGCATAATCGCGAACAAGATCAACACCGACACCGCGCCGACATAGACCAGCACTTGCACCACGGCCAAAAACTCAGCTTCGAGCAATAGATAGAGCGCGCCCACGCCGAAGAAACAAGCGATCAGCCACAGCGCCGAATGGATCACATTGCGCACTGAAACCACCATCGCCGCCGCGACCAGAATAAAGAGGGCGACCAGCCCAAAGACAACTTGGACAACGACTTCCATCACACGTTCCTGCTGTCTGAATTGCCCAACGCTACGATGCGAAGGCGTAGCGATCATTGCTACCCCGTCGCGATCAACTCTTCCAGCTCGGCCCGGCGTCGTTCGGCCTGCGACGCCGCATAGACTCGCGTTAGCCAGAGGTAGACGCCCAAATTGATTGCCAGTGTGATCACAAACGCCGCCAGCCAGCGCAGCACCGGCGACCAGCCGGTGGTGATCAGCATCCCTTCAGCAGGCCCCCAGCGGGTAAAGGCCACCCAAAGCGCGGCGCTAAACAGATTGGCCAGCGTCAGCGGAATGAGAAACTTCCAGCCAAAATCCATCAACTGATCAATTCGCAAGCGGGGAAACGCGCCGCGCAACCAGACCATCACAAAGAAGAAGGCATAAGTCTTGAGCAAGAAGTAGAACACGCCCAACACGCCGGCCAGCACATTAAACAAGCCATTGCCATTGGGATTGGCCGGCGTGATGCCTTGCGCGTACAGCCAATTCACCCCCGGCCCCTGCCAGCCGCCGAAAAAGATGATCGCCGTGATCGCGCAGAGCAAGAAATTCAGCACGTATTGGGCGAGGTAGAACAGACCGAACTTCATGCCGCTATACTCGGTCATATAACCGGCGACGATCTCAGAATCGGCTTCGGGAATGTCAAACGGCGTGCGTTCGCCTTCGGCCAAGGCCGCGATAAAGAAGGCGATAAAGGCGACAAACCCAACTGGGGTGAAGACGAACCATCCTAGCCCTAGATCGGGAAGGCCGGGCAAATCACGGTTGCTAATAATCAAGCCGGTCTGGTAAGCGATAATCTCATTGATCGAGAGCGACCCGACGATCATTACAATCGCAATCAGCGACAGCACTGCCGGGATCTCATACGACACCATCTGCGCCACGGCCCGCATCGCTCCCAACAACGAGAACTTGTTGTTGCTAGCCCAACCGGCCATCATCAGCCCGACCGCGCTCATTGACGAAACAGCGAAGAAGAAGAGCAGGCCAGTTGGCAGATCAACCGGCACCATACCCGGCCCCCACGGCACTACCGCAAACATGAGGATGGTCGGGGCAACCACGACGCACGGGGCGAGAAAATGCACGATCCGGTCGGCAGCCTGCGGCACAATGTCTTCTTTGGTAAACATCTTGACGCCGTCAGCAATTGGCTGCCAAATCCCTTCCGGGCCGACTCGATTGGGGCCGATGCGATCCTGCATGCGAGCAATGGCTCGGCGTTCGTAGTAGGTAAAGAAGAGCATCTGCAACGGCGCCACCACCAGCACAATCGTGACGATCAAGATGTAGCTGAGCAGGTTTAACGCCCATTCCGGCCATCCCCAGCCCAAGGTACCGTTGATCAGCGCAGCGAGCATGTCATACATGGAAGTCTCCGTCCCAATTCCGGTAGAGCGAGAGGCGACGCCTGCGTCGCCCTTCCATCATTGTCGCCGTCCTGCCAGTAGCGCGACGCATACGTCGCCCTTACGTTGTTGGTCCCTCGTTATCGCCCGCTGCCGCCTTCTTG
>JANWYE010000173.1 GCA_025057175.1 Chloroflexus sp.
GCGAAGGGCTATTCCTCACCACGCTACGCGGGCCGGGGAGAGTCTGGCTGCAGACGATGCCGGCGATGAATTTAGCCAAGAAGATCGCCCAGTACCTGCCTAGCGTAGGTTCGAGCAGCTCAGGTGGGATCAATCTAGGAAATCTGTTTACGAACGACTAGAAGGGGCATAGCGGCGCTACACCCCACAATGGGGCATAGCGCCACGATAACCACCCTACGACCAGCCATCGTAGCCATCCGCAAGACACAAACAGCCCGCCACAAGCGGGCTGAATGAGCATGTTCCCGGGCTGGCTGAGCGAGCAAGGGCTAAACGAGATTGACCAACTCGTTCGCCGTGCGCCGCATATCGAGGAACACCAGACCGAGCTTAGCCCGGCTTTGCGCCAGCGCGGTCAACACCGCTTCTTCACCGATAGCCATCAGGATCACGTACCCATCTTCGCCACGCACAAAAACCTGATCGAGCTGCCCGCGCCGCAACTCGCTTGCAATCCGCTCACCGAGCGAGAGCATAGCGGCGCTCATCGCCGAGACGCGATCTTCCTCGACATCTGCCGGCAGCGCCGAAGCCATGATGAGGCCATCGACGCTCACTACGGCGGAGGCCTCAATATCGGGCGTGTTCATCGATAGGGCCTTAAGATGCCGCACCATCTCTTCGGTTCTGCTTGCCATTCATATCCTCCTTAGAGGCCGTCAGCCAGTTCGGGATAAAGACGAAACCGTGTGGGCCTTGACACTGACTAATGCAGAACTACCTTTACGACGGCCTACACGTCGCTTATTCTACTACATCTTTGCAAGCGCGGCAACTAGGTTTGCCGGCTTCTTGCGTGTTGACCGTCTAGCAGTGTGTGAACTTTGCTGTCATTGTAAGGGGTTTTGTGTTGTTGGTCAACTCTGTTACGGTGGCGCAAACCGGCTCCGCAGGATCTCATCAGCGATGGTAACTGCCTGTTCAGGTGTGAGCAAGCCGCGCACCGCGCTGAGTTGCATGTCGGCTAACGTGGCCCACACCACTTCGTTGGCCAGCCGTTCGGCGGGCATGGGCAGACCTTGCTGGGCCTGCGCGCGAAAGGCGCGAGCAGCGCCTAGTTGCACTTGGTCATCGAGATCGGTGTCGCTGAGTTGCAGAGCCAGTTGGGTGGGTTGGCGACCGGCGGCCAATAGGGTGCGTTGGCTGTTGACCTCAATCATAAAGCGCATAAACGCCTGCGCGGCAGCTTGTTCGGCTTGGCTCGACAGACGGGCATTCATCACGATGACATCGGCTTGCACATAGGGTTGCGGCGAGTAGTCGGCGCCACTTATTCCCGGCAGTGGCGTCACGCCGAGCTGGTCATTCCAGATTGCGCGATATTCGGCTTGGGCATGCGCCCAATCGATGGTCATAATCGCCTCACGCGCTTGCAATACTCGATCAACTACCACGCCATCAAGCGTTGCCAGCACTTGTTCGTCGCGGTACAATTCGCTGAGCCAAGCTAGCCAGCGTTCGGCGCCGGCCCGCCCGCTGCTGCCGAGCACGACTGCGCCATTCTCGTCAAACACACGGCCGCCAAAAGCATAGAGATAGCCGATCGTTCGATCGAGCGAAAGATTGTACGCCAAGCCCCATACCGGTGGCGTGCGATCGCGATCGGTAAGCGCCCGCCCAGTTGAGAGAAGTTCTTCAAAGGTAGCCGGCGGTTGCAAGACATTCGCGCGATTGTAATAGAGCGCGAGGGTGTCAAAGCTGATCGGGAGGCCGAAGAGGGCAGGCTGTTCGGCAACCGTTACCCGCGCTGCGCCTACGGCTGCCGGAATAAGGCTATTCAATTCACTCGCCGAGATAATGTCATCGAGTGGGCGAAGTGTGCCGGCGCTGACCAGCATACCGAGAGTGTGGCTTTGCACAATTGCTAAATGTGGCCCGCCGCCTTCGCTGACTGCGGTAGCTAGATCCATCGGCAATGATACAGCCGGCCGCGCTTGGACGCTGATCTGCCATTGTGGATACGTTTGGTTAAACTGATCGACAAGGGCTTGTAGAACACGCCCTTCCGTCGCCGGCCATGCATGCCACAGGCGTAGCGTCAGCCGATCGGATCGATCTGGCGGTGCGCTGGTTGGCGGTGCGGCGCAGGAAGTCCATACCAGCAGCCAGAGCAGCAATAAACGACGAAACAAGAACTGGCGGCGCACAACATCCTCGCAAGATGAGCCGGGCTTCTTCATTATAGCAGGGTGCGGGTGATAAGCTAGGAGAGCAGACGTGAACAGAATCTGTAGCGACGTTTTTGCCGTCTCTAGGCATTGCGCCTCATCTCCACTTACTTGAACGGTGCAGATCGCCCTTCTTCCGCCGTATCGCCAACGTTTGCCAAAACGCGCTACACTTGCGAGCGACCGTTGCGTGGTTTGTTGTGAATGAAGAGTGCGACGACGCATTGGCACTATGGTCACGAGTTTCATTGTTTGGGCGAAAGGATCGGCCTTATGCCTGATTGACAGAATTGCCAACACCCATTACGCTAACACTTCAGCCATCAACCAGAGGAGGTGTGATGATGCGCGTCGGGCTTGACTTCGGCACCACCAACTCCAGCGCTGCGATCTACGATGGTCACAACTTGCGCTTGATCGACCTTGACCCGGTGAACGCGCAGCCGGCGATTCTACGCTCGACGCTCTTTATCACCCGCGAGGGCGTTCCATTCATTGGTCGCGAGGCGATTAACCGCTTTACCGAAGGCAATGTCGGGCGCGAGATTGAATATGTCTGGAAGTATATTGGCGATGCCGAGTTGACCTTTGCCGAAAGTGGAACGGTGACGCAGGCATTGTACGTCAAGGTTGACGCTAATGCGCCGGGCCGATTGTTCCAGTCACTCAAGAGCAGTCTCCGTGATCGCAGCTTTCAAAAGACCAACGTCTTTGGCGTCTACTACTCGTTAGAAGAATTAATTGCCCTCGTCTTGCGCATGATCGTCGAGCGGATCGAGCAACAACTTGGCCAACCGATCAGCCATCTGGTAATCGGACGGCCAGTGCATTACGCGACCGATCCGGCCAGCGATGCGCTGGCATTTCGGCGTATGCAGGAGGCTTGCCGGCTGGCCGGCATTCGCTCGTATAGCTTTTTGGAAGAGCCGACTGCGGCGGCGCTGTCGTATGCACGCACGCACCGGCAGGCGCAGCGGGCGCTGGTATTTGACTTTGGCGGCGGTACGCTCGACATAACGATCATGGAACTTAACGAGCAAGGCCGGCCCACCTTTCTCGCTACCGACGGTGTGCCGGTGGGTGGCGATCTGCTCGACCGCCGGATCGTGATGGGCCGGCTGTTGCGCCACTTTGGCGAGGGCGCGACCTTAGGCCCGCGCCGGCTGCCCTTCCCCAACCATGTGCTCGAACATCTCAGCGAGTGGCAGACGATTATTGATCTGACCCAGCCAAAGTATTTGGCAATCATTGACGAAGCGGTCGCGATTGGCGACCGCCCGCGTGAGTTGCAGGCGCTGCGCACATTAGTGCGCAAGAATTACGGCCTGCCGATGTATGAGGCAGTGGAACGAACGAAGGTAGCGTTGTCGCAGGCCGAACGGGCGACCTTCACGCTTGATATGGGTGACATCACGGTGCGCGACGAGATCCCGCGTTGGGATTTCGAGCGGCTGATTGGGCCAGACGTGCGCGCAGTTGAGGCATGCATTGATCGTGCCCTGAAAGCGGCTGGGTTGCGACCGGCACAGATTGACGTTGTGCTGCGCACCGGCGGTAGCTCGCGAGTGCCGCGGTTTGTGCGCATGCTGAGCGAGAAGTTCGGCGCCGAGAAGCTGCAAGAGATGGATGTGTTTACCAGCGTCGCGGCGGGGTTGGCGGTGAAAGCGTTTTATGAGTAGCGGAATAATGCCGGTGGGTTAGCAATTTGAGTAATGCCATCGTTATGTCCGCTCTGTATATTAGGACTAACGGTGAAGGAAGTGTGAGGAAAGAAAGAGACAAGCAGAAATGGAGATGATAGTTCTCAGTTTACTTGTCGTTAGTGCTGTTATAGTAGTTATTCTACTCATCGAGCTTCTTCGCCGCGATTCGCAGCAAAACTTGCAATTGCAGCCACCCACAACTCACGTTGTTGACTCATCTCAGAAGCCTTTACCCGTTTACCTCTTCCGCTGGCCGTTTAGCAACGCCAGTTTTGAAGAGATTGTCCGCTCGCCAGAAATATTTATTGACCGTATCGAATCATCGCTTACTGACAATCTTAACCGCCGGCTCTGGAGCATGGGCATTGGTGATGGTAGCACAATGCTCGTGCAGGCGGTCAGCATCGCATCCGCCAATGGCACGTACACCGTGCAGTTTTCTCCAGCCGGCCAGCGTTTGCTCAACCTCGGCCAGCTTGCGATTATGGGCAACGGTCAACGCCCGCTCTTAGTCGATTCGGCGGGGAAGGTGGTGGAAATAGGGCGGATTACTGGAAATGCCGCTAATGTGGTGGCTGCCACAACCTCGGTCGTGGTCGCAGCCGCGCACCTCGTCTCAACCGGCGATCTGGTCCGGCGGATCGGGCAGCTTCAACGCGATGTAGACTGGCTGATCACCGTGCGCCAGATCGATCAATGGGCCAAGTTCGAGCGCATCTTTTATGCGGCGCGTGAACTCTGCGCGCGACCAATCGATCAAACGGCACGGATGGAACTATGGCGTATGCGGCAAGAGCTGCGTGAGCTGCGCGCCATCTTGCGCCGGGAATGGCAAGCGAAGCTCAATCAGATAAAGATTGAACCAATCTGGATTGATCATCTCTTTGGCCGCAATCTTGGCGATGGGGTTCGGGAAGCTGGCAATCAGAGAATGATGAATCCGCTCCAAAAGTTGTATGAGATTGCTCTCATCAAAGCCCAGAGAGCAGCGACCCAAGCGCTCAATCAGACTTTACGCTACCCGTTGCTGATCGAACTGGGATGGCGGCTCGACCATATACTGGCTATTGCTAGCCAGACCGAGCAGGAGTTTAGGAAGTCGATCAGCGATGAGGTGGACGAAATGGCGCAGATTGTACAGTCCATCGAGGCAAAAGGACAGCCCATCAAGTTGAGGTATCAGTTGGTAGAGCCATACAACGAGCTAGTTGATCGGTATCGCCAGCTTACGATGTCGCCCGATACGCTACGCCAGCCATTGCCGGCGTAAAGAAGTGACCCTCACCCCCAGCTCCTCGCCCCGCATCTATGGGGCGAGGGGCGCTACTTTGACTCAGGGAAGAATGCATTCTTCGCGCCACGGTGCCGCTCCCCCTCTCCCCACCTTGGTAGAGACCCCCCACCCGCCCTCCCCCCGCTGGGGGGAGAAGTGCGTGCTCCCTCCCCCGGATGGGACAGGGCGCTGCTGTGATTTAGGGAAGAGTGTATCGCGCCCGCCACGCAGCGGCTGACCCACGCATCACCTTGGTAGAGACCCCCCACCCGCCCTCCCCCCGCTGGGGGGAGAAGTGCGTGCTCCCTCCCCCGAAGGGGGAGGGCAGGGGTGGGGGCTTGCCCCTTCCCCCGGAGGGGGAGGGCAGGGGTGGGGACTTGCCCCTTCCCCCGAAGGGGGAGGGCAGGGGTGGGGGCTGCATAGAGGTGGGCAGCGGCGGTGAATGATTTCCTTTAGCATGTTGTGAGCACACCCCAATGACCCTGCCTCTCTACGTAACATCACCGAGTATAATAGGCGCGACGTTTTGAGAATGGAGCGCCTATGTCTTTTCAACCGCAACTTGAAGAAGCAATCGCGGTGTTGCAGGCCAGCGTCGCGCTTACACCAGCGATCGACGAGATCACTGCGTTGGCAGCAGATGCATTGCTAGCTGGGCACACCCTCTACACCGCCGGCAATGGCGGCAGCGCTGCTGATGCGCTGCATCTGGCCGAAGAGCTGATTGGCCGCTATCGCGGCAACCGCCGGCCATTGGCCGCGATCTGTCTCAACGCCGATACTGGCGCGCTGACCTGCATTGCCAATGATTTCGGCTACGATGAAGTTTTTGCTCGCCAATTGGCTGCGTTAGGCAAGCCCGGCGATGTGCTGGTGGTATTCAGCACGAGCGGCAATTCGCCTAACATCCTCAATGTGTTGCGCACCGCGCGCGCCAAGGGGGTTATCAGTATTGCGCTGCTGGGCAAAGATGGCGGCACGGCCCGCACCTTAGCAGATCACGCGCTCATCGTTCCCAGCAACAACACCGCCCGCATTCAGGAAGTGCATACGCTTATCCTGCATGCGATCTGCGAAGAGGTTGAACAGCGTCTTGCTAACGTCGCCGCCGGAATGTAAAGGAATTCCTCAGCACACCACTCGTTCTGCACCACTAGCAAAGAGGGGACTATGAACCGCATCCTTGTCACCGAAAAGATCGCCGCCGAAGGTTTGAACGTCTTGCGCCAAGCTGGCACGGTCGATGTCCGGTTAGACCTCGACAAACCGACCCTGTTATCGATCATTGGCGAATACGACGCGCTGGTAGTTCGCTCGGCGACCAAAGTCACCGCCGAAGTGATTGCCGCCGGTGAGCGGTTGCGCGTGATCGGGCGAGCGGGCACCGGTGTTGATAACATCGATGTCGAGGCAGCCACCCGGCGGGGGATCATTGTGGTCAATGCGCCGGCCTCGAACAACGTTGCGGTAGCCGAATTGACCATTGGTTTGTTGCTCTGCCTTGCGCGGCGCATCCCGCAGGCCCACGCCTCGGTGCAGAGCGGGCGCTGGGCGCGCAATGATTTTATCGGCTGGGAGGTGCGTGGCAAGACGCTGGGCCTCGTTGGGTTGGGCCGGATCGGTTCCGAAGTGGCGCGGCGGGCGCGGGCAATGGAGATGGAAGTGATCGCTTATGACCCAGTGGTCTCGTTTGACCGCGCCGAGCAACTTGGGGTGGCGTTGGTGACGCTCGACGAGCTGGTGCAGCGCAGTGATGTGATTTCGTTGCACGTGCCGTTGATCGAGAGCACGCGCAATCTCTTCGACCGCGAGCGGATTATGCAAATGAAACGCGGCGCGTATTTAATCAATGCCAGCCGCGGCGGGATCGTTGATGAGGCAGCGCTGGTTGAAGCGCTCAACGGCGGCCATCTGGCGGGGGCAGCGCTCGATGTCTACGCCCAAGAGCCACCGCCAGCCGATAGCCCGCTGCTCGGCCATCCCAAGGTGATCACCGTCCCGCACATTGGCGCTTCGACCGCAGAGGCGCAACTGAGCGCCGGAACCGAGATGGCCGAAGGCGTGGTTACGGCACTCGCTGGCGGCACGCCGCGCTACGCCGTGAACGCACCGTTTGTCGCTCCCGAAGCTTGGAATGTGTTGCAACCCTATCTCAATTTGGGCCGACTCCTTGGCACGCTGGTCATGCAATTGGTGAAAGATCCGGTGCGCAGCTACGATCTCGAACTGGGTGGCGAGCTGGCCGAGATGGATACCCAGCCGGTGCGGCTAGCGGTATTGCAAGGCTTGCTGGCGGCCAGCAGCGTCGAGCGGATCACGCCGGTGAACGCGCCGATCATTGCCCGAGAGCGTGGTTTGCGCATGACCGAGCGGGTAACGCCGGAAGCGCAAAACTATGCCGGCCTGATCACGCTGAACGTGCAGACTGCCGAGCGCACCCGCACCTTTAGCGGCACAGTGCTGCGCGGCGAGCCGCACATCGTGCAGATGGACGGCTACTTCGTTGATTTTGTGCCACAGGGATCTCTCTTGATCACCTATCACCACGATCAGCCGGGGATGATCGGCAAGGTCGGGCAGCTACTCGGCGCAGCGGATGTCAATATTTCAGGAATGTACGTTGGCCGCCGCGCGCCACGCGAGCAAGCGGTGATGGTGTTAACGCTCGACGAACCGGCCCCGCCGCAAGTCATGGAGCAAGTAGCAGCCATTGCAGGGATTGACGCGGCGTTTAGCGTGACGTTGTAGCCGGTTTGCATTAGAGGGGAAAACATTGGGGTGGGTTCAAACCCACCCCTATTTGCATTATCCCGATTATCCCAAGCTAATCTATAGGGAGTGGGTGGCAAACCCGCTCCACATCACGTTTGCGCCTTACGCCACGCCTTCAGCTTCAGCCACTTTCTTAGCCGGAGCCGACAGCAGCCGGCGGTCAAGCCGGAACATTGTTACGATCCCAAGCGCTTGCACTACAGCCAACGCCGTCAGCAAGACGTAATAAGCCGGCGAGAACTTCTCGACAAGGCCATTTTGCACCAAGCCCACGTGTA
>JANWYE010000174.1 GCA_025057175.1 Chloroflexus sp.
CTGATGAGTGTAAAAGTTTACACTAGTTGCGCAGCAAAGTGAATCATTCTGGCTGTGGTACAATAATTGGCAATGACTGATCTCCGCTTACGCCAACGCGAATATTTGTTGCAGATTAGCCGCGCCCTTACCGCCCAACTCGATTTGGGCAGCGTGCTCAATCTGGTTATTTCCTATGCTGTCGAGCTGCTCGCCGGTACGCTAGGTTTTATTGCCCTGTTCGACGAGGAAGACGGTCTACTGCGGATTCGCGCTTCTGCCCATCTGCCGCGCGAGAATTGGCCAGCTTTTACGCCTATGCTCCGCATCCCGATCGCTGACCTCAGTCGCTTTGGGCCGCAAGTGTTGCGCGAGATTTCGCTCGATACCGGCATTCCCCTGCGCCAGATGATTGCACTGCCGCTAACCGTGCGCGAGACGCCGCTAGGTGTAATTTATGTCTTTCGCGCCGCTCTTAATGTCGCTTTCTCGGCTGATGACCGCCAGATGTTGCAGGATTTCGCCGATCAAGCGGCGATCGCCGTCGGCAATGCTCGCCTGTTCCAAAGTGTCTTGCGCGAGAAGCAGCATCTTAATGCGCTGATTGAGCAGTCGGCTGATGGGGTGATGATTATTGATGGCCGTTGGCGGATTACCACCTTCAACCACACTATGGAACAGCTCACCGGCTGGTCGCGCGAAGAGGCGATTGGTCGCCCCTGCGCCGAGGTGCTGGGAATACGCAATGCGCAGGGGGTGAATATCTGTCTCAATGAGTGCCCGCTCCAGCGCCATCCTGAATTGACGAACCCGGTGGTGGAGGGCCGCATTACTACCCGCGATGGGCGCGAGCTGTTTATTCAGAACCGGTATGCCCCGCAGCGCGGCGCTCATGGCCATCTGCTGAGCGCAATCGCTAATGTGCGCGATATTACCATTCAGAAGGCTGAGGAAGAGCGCCAGAATACCTTCATTTCGGTCATTTCGCACGAGCTGCGCACGCCGGTCAGCATTATTAAGGGCTTTGCCGAGACGATGCTGCGCCCCGATGGCCAGTTTACCATCGAACAGTATCGCGAGGCGTTTCGGGTGATCGGCGAGGAGGCTGACCGCCTTGCCCGCCAAATTCAAGATTTGCTCGATGTGTCGCGCATCGCGGCTGGCGGTCTTCGCCTCGAACGCAGCGATGTGTCGCTCCGCTTGCTGGTTGAAGAGGTGGTGCGCCGCTTTGCCGCGCAGGCCGGTGATCGCATCGAATTTGAGATTCGGGTGCCCGATGATATGCCGCCAGTCTACGCCGATTACGAGCGGCTCCGGCAGGTGTTTACCAATTTGATTGAGAATGCGGTCAAGTATAGCCCCAATGGCGGGACGATCCGGATCGGCGCGCGCGCCGAAGGTGAGGTGGCGATCGTCTATGTGGCTGATCAGGGGATCGGCATCCCACCCGAAGAGCAGGAGTTAATCTTCGAGCGGTTTTACCGCGTTGATACCCGCCTGCGCCGCGATCAGCCCGGCAGTGGTCTTGGCCTCTTTATTACCCGCGCTATTGTCGAGGCTCACGGTGGCCGGATTTGGGTAGAAAGCCAAGTCGGGCGTGGTTCGCGCTTTCTTTTTACCTTGCCGCTGAGCCGGCGACGGTTGCCGGGGGAATGAGTGGTTTATGCGCGCAGCTCTTGCTTTTTCCGGTCAGTCCATATCGCCTATACATCGAACTGTTCAAGCATGATCACTGCACTCTTCGCCGTCCTTGTCCTCGCATTGCTCGCGCGCCAAGCGGCGTTGGCGTTGCTAGCCGTCACTTTGTTGATCAGCCTTGGCGCTGCCCGGCTCTGGCAGCGTTGGGCTTTACGCCGAATTGAATATCGCCGCGAGTTAAGCCAGATTCGCGCCTTTCCCGGTGATGAGGTGACGCTGGCGATCTCGCTTACCAACCGTAAACTGTTGCCGCTGGCCCAGATCCAGATCTTCGACACTCTTCCCAGCGGGTTGCGCGCTCTCGATGCGCCGGTTGTCTTCAGCGGCAGCCGCCAAACGAGTCTGCTCCGCCGTAGCACCGGTCTGCGCTGGTATGAACGGGTGATCTGGCGTTACCGGCTGCGCTGCGAGCGGCGCGGGGTCTTTCGCTTTGGGCCGGCGCAGGCCCAGAGCGGCGATCCGTTTGGTCTTTACCGGAGTGAGGCGACCTTTCCTGCTGATGCGACCCTGCTTGTCTATCCGCGCCTGCTCTCGCTGGCCGAACTTGGCTTGCCGGCCCGCGATCCGCTGGGTCTGCTGCGCGCGCCGGCGCTGCTGCGCGACCCGCTGCGGGTGGTAGGTGTGCGCGATTATGCTCCTTCTGATCCGCTTAAGGATGTGCATTGGGCGGCAACCGCTCGCACTGGCACGTTGCAGACGCGCGTCTACGAACCAACCACGGCGCATACGCTGGCGCTAGCGCTCGATCTTGACACCTTTGAGTTCTACTTTCAGGGGATCGATCCCGAATTGGTTGAGCATCTGATCAGCGTGACCGCGACGCTTGCCCAGAGTAGTCTTGCCGCTGGCCATGCCGTGGGTTTCTATGCGAATGGCGCGCCGGCTGAAGACGAGCATCTTGTGCGGCTGCCACCCGGACGTAGTCCTAACCAACTTGGTCAAATAATGGAGGCTCTTGCCCGCTTGACCGCTTACTCGGTGTTGCCCGGCGCGCGCCTCTTGCGCCTGATCACGCCTGAACTCCATCCCGGCGCGACAATTGTGTTCATCGGTGCGGTGGCCGCCGAGCCAATTCGCGCTGCGTTGTTGCGTTTGCGTGAATTGGGCTTCCGGGTGGTCTGGATCTTTTGCGGCGCCTCGCCACCCCCGGCTGTGCCCGGAGTGCAGACGCACTGGGTGCCGCGCCGGAAGGTCGACGCTGTCGCTGGGTGAGGGGAGGATTGGGGGACGGGTCGGGATAGGGAGATTGGGACACAGATAGATGGGGGTGAGACGAGTGAACAGGGATGGGCGAGATTGGGGCACGGCTAAACACAGATGGGACGGGTGGACACGGGGTGGGGAATGGGGACACGGGGCTGCATCTGATTTCTTCCTGCAACCCCCATACCCCCGGGGGGTAATCTAGATTACAGACAAATGATACCGGGGCATGGTATACTCCCTGCTGTGAGCGACGCGACGCCTGCCGCGCCGCTGGTTTATTCTGTTTGCGACACCGCATAGGCGAGGAGATTGTTCATTATGCATCACAAAGTTGTTATCATCGGGTCTGGGCCGGCCGGTCTCACGGCTGCCCTGTATGCGGCGCGCGCCAATCTTGAGCCATTGGTGATCCGTGGCCTGCAACCCGGCGGGCTGATTGCTACCACCAGCGAAGTCGAGAACTACCCCGGCTTTCCTGAAGGCATCGGTGGCTTTGAGCTAGCCGAGGCAATGGAGAAACAGGCAGCCCGTTTCGGCGCCCAATATCTGGAAACGATGGTGACAAAGGTTGAGGTTGATCGGCGTCCCTTTGTGGTCCACACTGATAGCGGCCAAGTTGTGACCGCCGACGCGCTGATCGTGAGCACCGGGGCGTCGCCGCGCAAGCTGGGTGTGCCCGGCGAAGAGGAACTGGCTAATCGTGGCGTTAGCTACTGCGCTACCTGCGATGGCTTTTTCTTTCGCGGCAAGAAGGTGGTGGTGGTGGGCGGCGGCAATAGTGCCCTCGACGAAGGGCTGTTCCTCACCCGCTATGTTGATGAGCTGGTGATTGTGCATCGCCGCGACAGCCTGCGCGCCGACCCGGTCTTGCAAGAGCGGGCCTTCAGCAACCCCAAGGTTCGCTTCATCTGGAACTCGGTGGTGGTGGCGATTAACGGCAAAGATAAGGTTGAATCGGTGACGCTGCGCAATTTGCAGACCGGCGAAATCAGTGAACTGCCGGCGGATGGCGTCTTCCCGTACATTGGTCACGTGCCGAACACCGAATTGTTCCGCGGTATTCTTGAGCTAGACGAGGGCGGGTATATCGTGACCGACGGGCGCACGCGCACCAATATTCCCGGCATCTTTGCCGCTGGCGATGTCGCCGATCACATCTACCGGCAAGCGGTCACCGCCGCTGGCGATGGTTGCCGCGCCGCGATGGAGGCGACGTGGTACCTCGCTGAGCAGGAGCATGCCCGCGCCAAGGCAACTGCCGCCGCGACAGCGTAGGGGAGTGTGCGGGCGGGCTTCAAACCCGCCCAAACCTATGCACAAATTGTTGAGATCTTTTTCTTGAACATAGCGCACCGGCATGTTATAGTAAAGACATCAACCCACACGAGGAGGTGCGCTATGGCAAGGACGCCCCCCACAAATCCTGAACTGACCGACACCGGCGCTCGTGAAAGCTACGAACACCTCGAGCAAGCCTATATTCTCGAGTATCTGCGCAGCCAAGGGCTTACACTCGAGCAGGTACGGGCAATGCCAGAGGAGCAGGCAAGAGAGATTTTGCGCGCCGCTTCGCTCTACGCTTCGACCCACATGGCCGTGGTTGAAGCGCGCGCGCATCTGGTTGAGGAACTTCATGGCGGGCCGCGCGCATTGTAAGGTGTGATTGCCGGTCCGCGGCGATGGGGAGGGCAAGATTGATATTTGCGCCCTCCCCATTGCTTTGGCTGCTGTTCAGCCCAACACTGCCGCCAGCACAGCGTCAGTATTGCTCAGATCGGGCAAGAGCGCATCGGGCCGGTGATCGGCCAATTCGGCCAAGCTAAAGGGGCCGGTGGCCACAGCCACTGTGCGCGCGCCAAAAGCTTTGCCGCAAGCAATATCGCGTGGCGTATCGCCGATAATCACCACCTCGGCGGGGCTAAATGCGCACTGATAGCGGGCAGCAGCGCGGCTGGCCGCAATGGGTGGCAACGCCAGCCGGTCGAAGTGGTCATCGCCATAAGCGCCGGCTTCGACATCAAGCCATGGCAACAAGCCGGTGCATTCGAGCTTGATCCGGGCGGCAGCGGCAACGTTGCCGGTCAGCGGAGCTTGATAAGCGTAATCGGTCAGCGCGCTCAATGCCGCAACCACTCCGGTAAAGACGGTCGAACGGGCCATCAACGCCGCGCGCTGCGCCGTGAGTTCGGCGACGTACAGCGCAATAAATTCACGCAACCGCGCCTGAATGGTCGCTTCGTCGAACGATGGCAAACTCTCACGCACAATTTGCCAGTCAGTTTTGCCGGCGTATGATGTGCGCTCGATGCGCACCTCTGGCCCAACCAACTGCCGCAACGCGGTGCGCATCGCGTTAGCAGCAATTCCATCGGTCGAGAGCAAAGTGCCATCAACATCCCACAGCACTAACCGCTTCATCGTTACTCCTGCGTGGGCAACGCGCCTAACGGGCCGGCATGCCGCCCAACAGCTCGCTAATCGTTAGCATGAGTTCGTCAAGGTCAGTTGGTTTGGTTAAGAAACGATCAAAACCGGCCGCCAGCGCCGCATGCCGATCGCTTTCACCCAGACCGCTCAGGGCAATCGCCGGACATTGGCGCAACTCAGGGCGGGTGCGTAATTGCTGCAAGAGATCGAATCCGTCACAATCAGGCAACCGTAAGTCGATCAAAAAGAGGGCTGGTGATGAGATCGGTGCAGCCAGCGCCGCTGCGCCAGTGGCGGCCACCGTCACTTCAAAGCCCTGCCCGCGCAGGAAGATCGTAAACAACTGCTGCATCAGCGGATTATCCTCAACAAGCACGATTTGCATACGCTCTCCTGCGCGGTTGCAACGCTATGCGGCGAAGGTGCAAGCTGCAAATACTCTGACCATCTGCCATTGCCTAGCGTTATGGCTCTTTGGCGCTAACTATGGGTACACTCCACGAGTCGTATTCGCGTCGGCTACCCGCTGCACAGCCAGCAAATACGCGGCAAGGCGCAACGGGACCCGGCGCTGTTCGGCCATTGCCGTCACCTGCTGGAAGGCGCCGACAATGATCCGTTCGAGCTTCTCGTTAATGTCCTGTTCGTCCCAGAAAAACTCTTGCAGACCCTGCACCCATTCAAAGTACGAAACAATCACGCCGCCGGCATTAGCCAGAATATCGGGCACGATGATAATGCCACGCTCACCCAAAATCGCGTCGGCTTCTGGCGTTGTCGGCCCGTTAGCGCCTTCGACAATCAGCTTGGCGCGGATGCGTTCAGCGTTCGCGCCTGTAAGCTGGTTTTCTAAGGCCGCCGGAATCAGCACATCGCATTCAAGTTCGAGCAGCTCGTGGCCGCTAATCTGCTCGACGCCGGGAGCGCTGTAGCCTTCAAGCAGCCGGAATGGGTGGCGATCGGCGTAGGCGCGCATAGCCGGAATATCAAGCCCGCGCGCGCAGTAGTAGCCGCCTGAGGCATCGGCTACGCCGATAACGTTGCAACCAAGTTGGTGAAGCAGGTGGGCCGCCGTGCTGCCTACATTGCCGAAACCCTGCACAACCACTCGTAGTCCCTCAAGCGGCCAATTGAGTTTGCGCGCCATCTCGCGCACCATCAGCATGACGCCGCGACCGGTTGCTTCGACGCGGCCTAGCGAGCCGCCAACATTGACCGGCTTGCCGGTAATGACGGCTGGCACGGTGTAGCCGCGATGCATCGAGATGGTATCCATAATCCACGCCATTGTCTGGGCATTGGTGCCCACATCGGGCGCGGGAATATCCTTTTCAGGACCAAGTAAGATACTGATCTCGGTCGCAAAGCGGCGGGTCAGGCGTTCAAGTTCGCCCAACGAGAGCTGCTTAGGATCGACGATCACGCCACCCTTCGCGCCACCATAGGGAATGTTGACCAAGGCGCACTTCCATGTCATCCACATCGCGAGCGCGCGCACTTCGTCAATGTCAACGCTTGGATGGTAGCGAATGCCGCCTTTGGCCGGCCCCCGACCCAAATTGTGCTGAATACGGTAGCCGGTGAAGACGCGAGTTGTGCCATCATCCATTTGTACCGGAAAATTGACCGTCAACTCGCGTTGTGGCACCCTGAGTACAGCCCGCACATCATCGGGCAGGCGCAACATGTCAGCCGCCTGATCGAACTGCCGTTGGGCGACGTGAAACGGATTGATCTGGTGAGACGCCATTGTCTTCCCCTCTACACTGGTCTGCAATCTTGATCTCCTACCATCGTGCCTCGATCAGGTCAGCTCTTTGCGCATATAGATCCAACCGTCCTGACCGAAGAACAAGCGGGCAAGTAGCGAGCGGCGGATGTACACTGCCTGAAACCCAAACCGCTCGTAGAGCGCGCGAGCGCCATGATTCGTCTCGCGCACGTACAAGCCCAGATACGCGAGCGCGCGGGCGCGAGCATCGTGCTCAACGCGTTGCAGCAGCGCGCGCGCCACACCGCGCCGTCGCCATTCTGGTGCGACAGCCACATCGGCGATAAACCCTTCGCCACGTTCGATCTGATGGTCGAGCAGCGAGAGGGCGAAAAGCGAACGTAGCGCACCCCAAAGGCCTAATGTCTCAAAAAAAGCCGCTTCGGCAAAACCGCCGCCATCGCTTATCATATCACGAGTGCGCAAACTAATCGTGCCGATAAGCTGGCCAGCGTATTCTGCCACCAGCATGCCGCGCAAGGCCGCCGGGCCTTGCCGTCGCCAGCCGGCAGCTAACGCCTGCGCGCCGCGTTCCCGATCACGCGGGCCAAACGCTGCGCCAAAGGTGTCGGCAAAGGCTTCGCAATGCAGCGCAACAATCGCCTCGATGTCACTCAGGCGGGCCGGCCGGATGATCAGATCATCGGCGGGTGTGCCAACTGGAGCCGCCACAGCGTACATTGCCTATGCCTGCTCAGCGGGCTGTCAATTCGGCTATACGCAATTCTAGTCGGCTAGCAATATCGCGGTACATATCGCCACGCCGCTCGGCCACGGCTAGCTTCCGCTGCAAGAAGACGATATAGCCAAGGGCTGCCAATAGCGCAACGAGCATTACCCAACGCATAGTTCCTCCTTGCTCTACCGCACCGTATTCTAGCGCAGGCTCCTCACGGCTTCAAGTAGAGCAATAATATAAGACCAGCCACATTTGGGGCGTTTATTCCGTCACCGAACGGAAGCGTTGCCGCCATGCGTGGTAGATGGCAATACTGCCGGCCACTGCCGCATTGAGCGACCCGATTTGGCCAACGATCGGCAATCGCACGAGGAAATCGCACCGTTCGCGCACTAAGCGGGCGATGCCCGTGCCTTCGGCGCCGATGACGAGCGCCAGCGGCAGATCGAGATCCACTGCGT
>JANWYE010000175.1 GCA_025057175.1 Chloroflexus sp.
GGCCATCGATCACCAATTCTTCACTGATTGGCATGCCAAAGCTGTGGAGCTGGCCATGGGCACGCCAGAAATCGAGAAATCCGACCCGGTTCGAGAGGTGATGGCCGGTGGCCGGAAAATAGACGGTGCGAACCATCGGCAACCGGTTAAGATCAGTGGCAGGGCGCGCAGCCGCAGTGGCGTGCCAGTACAGCCAAATGCCGATCAACAAGAACGAGTTCAGCAGCAGCAATCGGGCGAAGCGAGGATGTGGGCAAGGCAGATCTTTGGCGGACGGCATAAACAAGCTCGAATCAACTTGTATCAACAGATAGGCATCGGTATATCAACAAACTGAGGAGATTGCGCATAGAATAGTGTTGCTATTATATCAAACGTAATCAAGCTTTCGCTTGGCATGGCGTCTTGCAGAAGATTGAATTCTCTAGCTATACTACGGTAAGTAAGCTAGGGATTGTGAGCATTGCATGGCTGATCTTTTCACGCCGCTACAAGTGGCTGGCCGGCAATTGGCAAATCGGATCGTGATGGCGCCGGCGCCAAGTGGGCTTGCCGGGCATGATGGATTTTGCCATGCGGCGCTCACCAGTTACTACGAGCGGCGGGCGCAGGCTGGAGTAGGACTGATTGTCACCGAACCGTTGCTCATCTGCGAACCGTCTGAATTGGTGACGCACCTTGGTATCTGGCATGATAGTTTCTTGCCCGGTTTGCGCCGGCTCTCGGCGGCGGCCCATGCCTTTGGCAGCCGGATCGCCTTCTTACTCGAAGCGCCGGCCGTTGGCATACCGGTGTTCGATCTTACTGAGCTATACCTGCAAGCGGCGTGGCGCGCATTGGCCGCTGGCGCTGATGGCGTCTTTCTCTCAATTGCTGATGACGGCGCACTAATGCAGCTCGTCTCGCCGCGCTATACATTAGGAAATGGCACGCACAGCGCTGCCAATGACCGGATCCAACCGGTGTTAGCAATTATCGAACAGATGCGCCAGCGCTTTGGCCGGCGGCTTTGGATTGGCCTGCGCATGCCGGCGGCTGAACTGGTTCCCGGCGGTCTGCGCCATCAAGACGCGCGCCTCATTGCGCGGCGAGCGGTGGCCGCTGGCGCGCAGATACTTGACGTAACCGTAAATCGTTACACGCCTGATGTGGCGCGTTTTCCGGGTTGGACCATCCCGCTTGTGGCTGGCATTCGCCGGATTGCTAGCGAGGCCGTCGTGATCGGTTCGGGCCAACTGAGCGATCCATTGCTGGCCGATGCAGTTATTCAAGATGGCAGTGTTGATTTGGTGATGCTCTGCACTGCATTACGGATGGTACCCGAATGGCCGCAACTGGCCCGCCGGTTACTGCTCTCGGTTAGCGTAGAATGACCAACAGCACACCTGCCGCGACGGCTGAACCGATTACGCCGGCTACATTGGGACACATCGCCTGCCAGATCAGGAAGTTGTGCTTGTCTTCTGCTTGGGCAATTGAATGAGCTACCCGAGCTGACATTGGCACTGCTGAAACACCGGCAGCGCCGATCAGCGGGTTAATCTTGTTTTTGGTAAAGAGATTGTAGAACTTAGCGAACAACACCCCGCCGGCGGTAGAGATGGCGAAAGCGCACGCGCCTAACGCAAAAATGGCAATTGAGCGCGGGGTAAGAAAGTTGCTGGCTTGGGTGCTAGCGCCGACGGTTAGGCCAAGCATGATCGTTACGCTATCGATCAGCGCGCTGCGCGCGGTTTTGGCCAAGCGCTCGGTGACGCCGCTCTCTTTGAGCAGATTGCCGAAGAAGAGCATGCCCAACAACGGCAAAGTGTCGGGCACAATCAGGACGCAGACTATCAACCCAATAATCGGAAAGAGAATCCGCTGGGTGCGACTGACTTCGGCAGGCGGGGGCATGCGGATCAGGCGCTCTTCACGAGTAGTGAGCAAGCGCATAATTGGTGGTTGAATCACCGGCACGAGCGCCATGTAAGAATAGGCCGAGACCGCGATTGCGCCGAGCAGATCGGGCGCCAGCCGGGTGGCAATGAAAATAGCGGTGGGGCCATCAGCGCCGCCGATAATACCGATAGCGGCAGCAGCGCGGAGCAGACGGAGCGGATCATCGGCGCTGGCGAGATCGAGGAAAGGCAGGCGCGAGCCAAGAAACACCGCCATCACCAGTGTGAAAAAGATGCCGAGTTGGGCTGCCGCGCCAAGCAGAATCAAGCGGGGTTGCGCAATGAGGGCTGAGAAGTCGGTCATCGCGCCAATGCCAAGAAAGATCAAGGGTGGGAAGACGCCGGCAATCACGCCGAAGTAGATATAGTTGAGCACGCTGCCCTGATCATAAACGCCTTGCCCCATGCCCGGCTCGAACGGCATATTGCCGAGAATAATCCCAAACCCAATTGGCACCAGCAGCAACGGCTCAAAGCCGCGGGCAATGGCAAGGTACACGAACACACACCCTACCACAATCATAAGCAAGTTGCCCCACGCCAGATGGGCCAACCCGCTTGCTTCAAAGAAGCCGATCAGCCATTCCATCAGGCAAACTCCAGTAATGGTTGGCCTTGCCGCACCGAATCGCCAACTTTGACGTTAATGGCGCGAATGGTGCCGGCAACCGGTGAACTGACGTTTGAATTCATCTTCATGGCTTCGATCACGACCAACGGATCGTTTTCTTTCACGTGATCGCCGACATTGACCTTGATCTCAGCCACGATCCCAGCAATGGGCGATGCCAGCACACCCGGCCCGCTTGAGGTGGTATTTGGCGTTGCTGCCGAGGCGGATGGAGTTGGAGCCGGCGGTGTTGACGCTTTAGGAGGCGGCAATGCGTTAATGCTAGTAGGAGGGTGCAACAACGGATCATCATCGTCGGCCAACACTTCGACTTCGACCTCGTAGCTGACACCGTTCACCGTAATTCGTAGGCGTTTCATAGTGGCTCCATGCTTCCTTGTGTGCTCCGAGGACACGGCGCCACCGTGTCCCTACGGTGGGTTACACACCGCGGTGTGTTCCTACGGGTGAGACGCACCCTTACCGGCGAAGTTGGCGCGAAGCCATCACACTCACCCTGCCGAACCGGGTCCACATGGCTGATGGTTGGCGATAATAGCGCACGCGCAGCACGCGCACCGGCTGGTTGAGCGTAGCGACTGCGGCAGCCGTCAGGATGGCAATCAGTTGTGGATCGAGCTGATCAGTTGTTGCTGGTGAGCGTGCGATCGGTTCTGAAGCTGGCGTTGGTGGCGTGACGGCTTGCGGGCGCAACCAACGTTGGCTGGCGCTCAGGATGCCTAGCATCGCAGCAACAATGCCAAGCACAATGAAGACAATCGTGATCCCGGTAATCGTGATTTGCAGGCTAACAACTAGTGGATCAGCAGTAAGATCGATCATGCAACCTCCCTCTTCCTCACCCACTACAGTGGTACCAAGCCGTGCTTCTTTTGGGGGCGCAACTCGCGCTTCGTGCGGAGTGAAGCCAACGCAAGGCTCAAATAGCGCCGGGTCTCGCTAGGGGCGATAATGCTATCGATCAGGTTGCGCGCAGCGCCAACATAGGGTGAAGCAAATTCGGCCCGGTAGAGCCGCAAAAACTCAGCGCGCGCCGCCGCTGGGTCTTCAGCTTGCTTGATCTGATCGCGGAAAATGATATTGACGGCCCCTTCCGGCCCCATGACGGCGATCTCGCTGCTTGGCCATGCCGCTACGCGATCGGCGCCAAGGTCTTTGCCACACATCGCAAGGTATGCGCCGCCGTAGGCTTTGCGCAAGATGACCGTAATTTTGGGCGAGGTCGTCGCCGAATAGGCAAACAGCATCTTCGCGCCGTGGCGGATAATACCGCCACGCTCTTGAGCGACGCCGGGCAGGAAGCCGGGCACATCGACAAAGGTAATTAGGGGAATGTTGAAGGCATTGCAGAAGCGGACAAAGCGGGCAATCTTGTCGGAGGCGTCAATGTCGAGCACGCCAGCCATGACCATCGGCTGGTTAGCGACAATTCCCACCGTATTGCCATCGATCCGGGCAAAACCAATCACGGCATTATCGGCAAAGCCGCGTTGAATTTCGAGGAAATCGCCATCATCAACCAATCGCTTGATGATCGGGATGACATCGTACGGTTCACGTGGATCATCGGGGATAATGCCATCAAGCACCGGATCGGTAAACCAGCGTAATTCGCCATCGCCGCGTTCAGGCGGGTCTTCAAGGTTATTCGATGGCAAGAAGCTCAGCAACCGCTTGCAAATTTCGATCGCCTCTTGATCATTTTCGGCGATAAAGTGAGCAACGCCGCTACGCACCTGCGCTTCTGGCCCGCCCAACTCTGCGCCGGTCACATGCTCGCCCGTTACCTGTTTGAGCACCTCCGGGCCAGTGATAAACATCTCGCTGCCGCGCACCATAATGATGAAATCCATCAAGGCCGGCGAATAGGCAGCGCCGCCAGCGCAGGGGCCGGCAATGATCGCAATTTGCGGCACCACGCCAGAAAGGAGGACATTGCGGTAGAAGATGCGCCCATAGCCGCTCAGCGCGTCAATGCCCTCTTGAATGCGCGCGCCGCCGCTATCGTTGATGGTAATAAATGGCGAACCGCATTTGAGAGCGAGATCCATCGTTTGGCAAATCTTGTCGGCATGCATCTCGCCAACCGAGCCGCCAGCGACGGTAAAATCCTGTGCGGCGACAAACACCTGCCGGCCATCAACGCTGCCGCAACCGGTGATCACACCTTCGCCGGGCATCTCTTTATCGGCCATGCCGAAAGCGGTGCAGCGATGGCGGGCAAAGAGGTAGAGTTCTTGAAACGTATCGTGATCGATCAGCAGGTGAACTCGTTCGCGGGCGGTCAGTTTGCCAGCCTGATGCTGGCGAGCGATCCGGTCGGGGCCGCCGCCCTGCTCGAGCCGGTGGCGCTGGCGCCGGAGCGCCTCGATCCGGGCGCGCAGCGTTAGGGGAGTGGCAGCAGATGCTTCCGTATCGCGCTGAGTCATTGTTATCCCTCCCTGTGAACGAACGATCGCGCTCGCTCACGCCATCAACATACGCGGAGCGGCATCTTAGGTAGTGGGTAGATCGATTGATAGATCGCTTTGGGTGTTTACGGATGTTAGTATAGCATGCGCAATAGTTGCGTGCAGTAAAATAGGGTCATTCTTTGGCAACCGTGCATTGTCATCTTGTTCACGGAGTAAACCCATGACAACCATCCGCTCGCAGCCCGCTTGTCCGTGGCTGGTCATCCTTGACTCAGATCACCATCTGGCTAGTGCCGCCGCTGGTGGCTCTGGTTGGTTGGCAATGGGCGTTTGCCGGGTTAGCGATCGGGCCGGCACTGGGGATTTGGACGATGGCGACGTTGCGGCGCTCGCCGGCAGTGGCGCGGTTGGCTGGCGGGAAGAGGTAAATTTCAGTAATCAATTAATGTGATACGATAGGGTGCGTGTGTTCAGATTGTCATACAGGTAACATTTTTTATGACTGTCAAGAACAGGCCACGATTGCCATACTGGTGGCGCGCTAGCTGGCCGCTCCTCTGGTTTCTTGCGCTGACGATCCTTTGGACGTGGCCGCTGGCCGCGCAGATGACCACCACCCTGCCCGGCGGTGGCGCTGACCCACTGTTGCAAACGTGGATTTTGGCGTGGGACGCGCACGCCTTGCTATCAAACCCAGCGCGGGTGTGGGACGCGCCGATCTTCTATCCCTATCCGACCACCTTGGCGTATAGCGATCATCATCTCGTGTTAGCGTTGCTCACGCTGCCTATATTGGCGCTCGGCCAACCGGTGGCGGCCTACAACCTGTTGGTGATGCTCAGTTTTGTGTTGAGCGGCTGGGCTGTCTTTCTGCTCACTCGCGCGCTGCTAGCTGATCACGTCGATGAAGCGGCAGCGACTATCGGCGCACTGCTGGCCGGCTCGCTCTTCGCCTTCAGCACCTACCGGATGGCTCATCTTGGCCATTTGCAGATGTTGCAAACGGGATGGTTGCCACTGGCGTTGTATTGGCTGCGCCAGATGGCGGCGCGGTCAGGGGGCGCGTTTTGGCGCGCTGCCGTGCTCACCGGGGTGTTTGCCGGCGTGCAGGCGGCGACCGCAGTCTACTATGCGCCTATGGCCGCAGTGGCGCTGGGGGTTGCGGGAATAGGATGGCTGTGGCCACGGCACTGGCGCGGGCCAGCGGCGCGTGACACGATTGGGCGGCGGGTAGGTGGGCTGGCGCTGGCCGGCGTGGTGATGGTTGCAATCATCTTGCCGCTGCTCTTGCCGTATATCGAAGTATATCGCTATCTCGGCGTCACCCGAACGATGGTTGAACTCGATAAATGGTCGGCGCCCTTACAAGCTTACCAAGCAGTACCGTCTGGCAATCTATTGCAGCGCATTACCGGTTTGACGATCGTGGTACCTGAAGGCAGCGAAGAATTGAACCTGTTTCCCGGCTTTTTTGCGGTTGGTATGGCTTGTTTGGGCTTGTTTTGGCTCTGCAGGCAACGGTTGTGGCGCGAGGTGGCAATCACAGTCGCACTGTTAGCAATCGGTTTCATCTTCTCCCTAGGCATTGTCTTACGCTTAACGTTTGATGGCGAAGCAGTGGTTGCGCCATTGCCGTACCAGTGGCTGTACGAACACGTGCCGGGGTTTAATGCCTTGCGCGTGCCGGCGCGGTGGTGGATGATTGGGAATTTAGCGCTTGCGATGTTGGCGGGTTTGGGAGCAGCTTGGCTGTGGCGGGGGTGGGGACGGTGGTGGTTGCCATTGGTGGGGGTGCTCGCGGTGCTTGAACACTTAGTGTGGCCAATCCCGCGGATTGACCTGCCTACGCCACCGCCGGTATACCAATGGTTGGCGCAATCGTCGTTATCCGAGCATCGTGTTGTACTCGAATTACCGATCGATGCTAAACTCCGTTCAGGTCGCATTCCGTGGCGCCAGTTTTTTCAAATTTACCATTGGCGAGCATTACCAACCGGCTACAGCGGTCTATTTCCGCATGGTTCACTGGAATTGGCGCGGCGTGTTCAGCTTCTGCCCGATGACGATACAGTGCGTTATCTGGCTGTTCTTGGAGTTGACACCATTATTATCCATCGCAATGATTTTTCAGATCCGGCAAAAGCTACCGATTTGATAGCGTGGGCTGACCAGACACCGTTGCTCGAACGCAGAGCAGCAGTTGGCGACGCGGTCGTGTATGCAGTCTTACCCCAGCCAGTAGTGCCAGATGATATTGCCAGCGCTGCGGTCTATCTTTCAGCTAACGAGCGTATACCCGGTCTCGTTGCCTTGGCGTTGTCGCGCCGTTGGCACGAAGCTGGCGCGGTGATCTACGGCCCAGTCCGGCTACGCTATTATCCAGCGTGGGCAACACCCCAATCCGGACAGGCCTTTGACTACGTGGCGCTGGCACGGTACGAGGATCCACGGCCATTTGGTGTGAGTCCTGATGAGATGGTATGGCAGGGGGAAGGGGTGGTGCTTTACAGCGTACCTGACTCGCTGCTAGCAAGCCTTGCGCTTGGCGTGCCGGATCGTGGTCAGTTTCATCCGCGCCACCCGACGATGGTGACGGTAACTCTGCGCGGTGACAAGATGGACATTGGCCGTGACCGGATTGTGTTGCCGGAAGTGGTAGAACAGGCGACCTTGTTGGTTGATGTTGCGAGTCTGGTTGCGCAAGAGGTGCAAGTGGGTGAGGCAAGACAGCAGTTAGCAGCCGGCGGGCAGACGCTGGTGATCCCGATCAGACGCGATCAACCGGTCACGATCAGCGGCGATGCGGCAACGTTCAGCATTGTGCGGGCGCAGTTGTGGCGTGGCACACCCGCGTTAGACCCAGTAGGCGTTGTTGCGGTGACGGTCGAGAGCGCGTTTGCTGGTTCGCGGCTGAATATCGTGGCGCAGATAAGTAGCAGCAACGAGTTGCTGCTCGATATTCAAGGCGCTGAGGCCGGCACGGAACGTCCGCTCACATTGGCGCGCGGCGTGTTGCCGATTACGGCGGAGGGTGTGGTTAATGTGAGTATCGATCTATTGCAACCGCAAGCAGCATGGTTAAGCCAATCACGCACGGCGGTTGATGGCCGGTATATTGCCTACGTGAAGATCAGCCCTGATACGGACGGTATTCCCATCGCCCAATTTCAGATACGCAATGGCGCAATCGTTGCTGCCCAACCGGT
>JANWYE010000176.1 GCA_025057175.1 Chloroflexus sp.
AGCCGGTCGCGACGGCGATGCGCCATCTAGCGACGGCGATGGCGCAAGCAGCAGACCGCGCAAGCAGCGCAACGCACCTGCTTACCGGAAGCCAACCCGCGCGTTGGCAACGGCCCGCTCAACCCAACGGCTCGATCCAAACCGATGCCGGCCTCCTCCGGTTGGCATATCGCTTCACCACTCGCGACAACGATTATGTTGCTTTCGAGCTGAGTGAACCGATCCTTCTGCCAAGCCCAACTACCGCATTGGCCATCCACCTCTATGGCGACGGCAACGGCCACCGGCTACGGCTCTGGCTACGCGACGCTGAAGGTGAACTCTACAGCATCACCGCCGGCGTCATTGGCCCACCAGCATGGCAGACCCTCACCACGCCGCTCAGCCGCCGTCCGGCACAATACGAGCGCATCGCCGGCAACGGCAACCGGCGACCCGATTGGCCGCTGGCGCTCCAAGCGTTGGTGATAGACGATGAGTACGATCGGTGGAGCGGGCTGGGAGAGGTGAGCATCGCGTGGATCGCGGCGTTGGCAGAGGGTGACGAGGAATAGCCACGAAAAGATGCAACAACCGCGCAAACTCACCTCTTTCACGGCTTTTGGCAGCCACCCTCCCTATCCTTGACGCAATGCGCTGCCCGGCGTATACTGTTAGGCAATGGCGATGACGGGGACGAGTAGCTGCCGCTTGCCCGCCAGCGAGCCCGGGACGGTGGAAGCCGGGTGGAACCGGTGGCAGTGAAGATCACCCCTGAGCCGGCAGGTGAACCGCGTGGTTGGTTGCCCCGCGCAGTAGCCGCGCCCGGAATGCCCACCGTTATCAGGGCAGAGCGTTGCTTGACGCTCACTGAGTGCGACGCGCAATAGTCTGCGCTGTCGAAGTGGGGTGGTACCGCGGGGTTATACGCCTCGTCCCCTGTTGGGGACGGGGCTTTTTGGTTTGGCGCGCACGGAGGTTGCATGTTTAAACCGGTAGATCCAAATGTCAAGTTCCCACAACTCGAAGAGGATGTGCTGGCGTGGTGGGACGCCAATGGCATCGTGGCCAAGTCGCTGGCTGCCGGCGAAAAGCCGTTTGTCTTCTACGAAGGGCCGCCGACCGCGAATGGTCGCCCCGGCTTGCACCATACCATCTCGCGCAGCTTCAAAGATGTGATTTTGCGCTATCGCTCGATGCAGGGCTATCGGATTATTGGCCGCCGCGAAGGCTGGGATACCCACGGCCTGCCGGTTGAGATCGAGATTGAGAAGAAGCTCGGTTTTAGCGGCAAGCCCGACATCGAGCGGTTTGGCATCGCTGAATTTAACCGCCTCTGCCGCGAGAGCGTCTGGGAGTATATCCAAGAGTGGAAGGCGTTTACGAAGCGGATCGCGTTCTGGCTGAGCGAAGATGCCTATATCACCTACGAGAACGACTATATCGAGTCGACGTGGTGGATCTTCCGCCAGTTGTGGGATCGCGGCTTGCTCTTCCGCGACTATAAGGTAACAATGCACTGCCCGCGCTGCGGCACTAGCCTGAGCGATCACGAGGTCAGTCTGGGCGCGCGCGACGATGTTGATGATCCGAGCGTCTATATCAAGTTCCGGGTGAAGGGCGCGACGGTGCCGCCACCGGCGGTTGACGGCACACTCGATGGCGCGTTTTTGGTGGCGTGGACGACGACGCCATGGACGTTGCCGGCCAATGTGGCACTGGCCGTCAAGCACGACGCCGAGTATGTCGAGGTTGAGCATAACGGTGAGCGGTTGGTGATGGCGGCGGCGCTTGCCAATCAGGTCTTGCCCGCCGAGAGCTTCACCGTGCTACGCCGTTTCCGTGGCAACGATCTGGTCGGCCTGCGCTACGAACCGCTCTTCCGCGGCGTGCCCGGCGCTGGCGACACGGTTGATTGGGAGACCGCCTACCGCGTGATCGCCGACGAGATTGTGAGCCTCGACGACGGCACCGGCATTGTCCATATCGCGCCGGCCTACGGCGACCTCGAAGTCGGGCGCAAGCACGGCCTGCCTACCCTCTTCTCGGTGGGGCTAGATGGCCGCGTCTTGCCCGAATTTAGCGAGCTGGGCTTCGCCGGCAAGTTCTTCAAAGAGGCCGATCCCGACATCACTCGCAATCTCAAGACGCGCGGCCTGCTCTTGCGGAGCGGGCGGGTGCGCCACTACTATCCCTTCTGCTGGCGCTGTAGCACGCCGTTGCTCTACTACGCCAAACGCTCGTGGTACATCCGCACTACCGCCTTTAAGGCCGATCTGGTCGCCAACAACCAGCAGATCCACTGGGTGCCCGAACACATCCGCGATGGCCGGTTCGGCAACTGGCTGGAAAACAACATCGACTGGGCGATCAGCCGCGAACGCTACTGGGGCACACCCATCCCGATTTGGACTAACGCCGACGGCTCGCACATGGTCTGCATCGGTTCGCTCGCCGAGCTGGAAGCGAAAGTAGGTCGCTCGTTGCGCGATCTCGACCTGCACCGGCCCTATATCGATGAGGTAGTCTGGGAAGACCCCGAACACGGCCTGATGCGCCGCATTCCCGACGTAGCCGACTGCTGGTTCGACAGCGGCTCGATGCCGGTGGCGCAGTGGCACTATCCGTTCGAGAATCGCGACGTGTTTGAGATGGCCCATCCCGCCGACTACATCTGCGAGGCGGTTGACCAGACCCGCGGTTGGTTCTACACCTTGCACGCGGTTAGCACCTTGCTCTTCGACCGGCCAGCGTTCAAGAACGTGATCTGTCTCGGCCACATTCTCGACAAAGACGGCCAGAAGATGAGCAAGAGCCGCGGCAATGTGATCGAGCCGCAAGAGGTGATCAGCGCCTACGGCGTTGATGCCCTGCGCTGGTACCTATTCACCGCCGCGCCTCCCGGCAATGCGCGCCGCTTTAGCATGGATCTGGTCAGCGAGAGCATGCGCAAGTTCCTGCTCACGCTCTGGAATACGTATGCCTTCTTCGTCACCTACGCCAATCTCGACCGGTGGCAGCCTAACAGCGGGCGCGTCGCTGAATTGCAGCCGATTGACCGCTGGGCGCTGGCGGCCCTCAACCAGCTCGTGCAGAAGACAACCGATGCCTTCGAGGAGTACGATGTCTATACGGCGGCGAATGCCATCGAGCACTTCGTTGATGAGCTGTCGAACTGGTACGTGCGCCGCAACCGCCGCCGCTTCTGGAAGAGTGAGAGCGACGCCGATAAAGAGGCTGCGTACCAGACGCTCTACACTTGTCTGGTGACGGTGGCGAAGTTGGCTGCGCCCTTCACCCCCTTCGTCAGCGAGGTGATCTATCGCAATTTGGTTGCCGAACACGACGCCTCAGCCCCGGAAAGCGTCCACTTGGCGCGCTGGCCGCAGGTCGATCGATCGTTGCTCGACGAGCAACTGGTAGCCGACACCGAGGCGCTGCTGGCTGCGGTCTCGCTGGGGCGAGCGGCGCGCAAGCAGGCCAACCTCAAGGTGCGCCAGCCCTTGAGCGAGCTATGGCTGCGGGCCAGCACCCCTGCGCTGCTCAACGGCGTGCGCCGCTTCGAGGCCGAGCTGCGCGATGAGTTGAACGTCAAAGCGGTGCGTTACCTCGACGCCAACAGCGCCGTGGTCGAGTATCGCCTCAAGCCGAATCTACGCTTGGTCGGCAAGAAGTTCGGCAAGCTGGTGCCGGCGCTGACGGCAGCGCTGCGCGACTTGAGCGGCGATGCGGCCCGCGCGGTGGCGCAAGCAGTGGAAGCAGGCCAGCCGGTGCGTCTGCCAGTTGATGGCCAAGAGCTAGAGTTGCTGGCCGAGGAGGTGCTGGTCGAGAGCAGCGCGCCTGAAGGTTATGCCGTAGCCGAAGCAGATGGCATGCTGGTGGCGCTGAACACTACCGTGACGGAAGAGCTGCGGCTCGAAGGCGCTGCCCGCGATTTGGTACGCTACGTCCAAGACGCGCGCAAGAGTGCTGGGCTGGCGATCAGCGACCGTATCCAGCTCTTCCTCAGCAGCGTCGATGAAGCCGATCTGCTGGCTGCGACGCTGGCGAAACACGGCGATTATGTCAAAAACGAGACCCTTGCCGTCGAGTTGACGGTGGGCACACCGCCAGCGGCAGCCTACACCGAAACCGACGAATTCGGCGATGGCACAGTGACGGTAGGGATTGTCCGCAATCCGTGACGCCATGCCCACCGCGCCTCTCCGACCACGGTGCAGCGGCGGGGCCGGGGTGGTGCGCACCGCCACCGGCCTGCGCCTCATCCGCCCACCCGGCCCCGCCGACCGCTACCGCAACGCCCAACTCGACGACTTCGGGCGGCGGGCCGGGCCGCCGCGGGCCTTGCGTGCGCCTTACACCCTCCGCCTCACGGCGCGCGCCTCGCACCCGGCAGAGCACCTGATCGGCACCGCCGGCTTCGGCCTCTGGAGCTACCCGTGGGCATGGCCGCCGCGCATGCCGCAGGCAGTCTGGTTCTTCTTCGGCGCACCACCGCACAACATGCCATTGGCGCTCGGCATACCCGGCTACGGCTGGAAAGCGGCCACCGTTGATACCGGCCAGCCGTCCGCCCTCGCGTGGCTACCCGCCGCGCCGGTCATCGTGCCGCTCCTCAACCTGCCACCACTCTACCGGCGGCTCTGGCCGCGCATCCAGCGCGCTGCCGGCATCGCCGAAGCGGTGGTTAACGTAGACCTCAGCCAATGGCACGAGTACGAGATCCGTTGGGGGATCACTGAAAGCGTCTTGCTGGTTGACGGCACGATCGTCCTTCGCGCCCCCTCGCCGCGCGGCCCACTCAGCGCCGTGATCTGGATCGACAACCAGTACGCAATTATCACCCCCACCGGGCGGTTGGGGTGGGGAGTGCGCGCCTGCGACGAAGCGCAGTGGCTTGAGGTGGTCATGTGAGGGGAAGCGTTGTTTCCCCCTCATCCCCCCGGCCCCCTGCTCCCACACGGGGAGCAAGAGGAGGGCACAGGCGTGCTGATGCTCGCATTTGCAGCGATGGTCAGCATAAGACGCTCCTGCTCTCGCGCCCCTTCTTGTCATTGCGAGGGGGCGCAGCCCCCGAAGCAATCCCCTGCGGAAGCGAGGGCAACCCCACAAGGAACGCCCAACCGCTCACCAGAAGGCCGGTTCGGGTGCAGGGCACGTACCGTGCGGGTTATTTCCCCCTCATCCCCCCGGCCTCCTGCTCCCACACGGGGAGCAGGGGGCAGAGAGGCGTGCTGATGCGTGGAACCGGCTGACGGGATGCCAACGCCGCGCTCTCCGCGTTCGCTGTGGAGTGCAGCAGTGTACTGCCGCACTCTGTAACTGGCTACGCGCCACGCCATGCCCCCTCTACATTTTTTGTGGTTAACTTCATGGAAGCCACGACCAACCCCTCGTCCCGATCTTCTTCTCGCCAGCGGAGAGAAGGATGGGGAAGCGGGGCCACATGAGGTATCATATAGTCAACTCTTCACCAACCAAAGGAGCACACGACCATGACCCAACCAACCGGCATCCTCATCACCTTCTGCCCAGCAGAAACCGATGGCGCTAGCCCGGCGCTGGTCAACCGCGTCGCCCGCGAGGTCGTGGATAGCCTGCGCCGCCAACAGCAATCGATCGAACCGGCCCCTGCCACGCTGCGCAGCGGCGATGTCTATCAATGGCTGGTCACTGCCGCCGGCGCTGCCCAAACCCTGCTGCCCCTCGTCACCTTCTCGGCAGCACTTGTGCAACTGCTCAACGAACTGAAAAAGCTCACGGCAAAACCAGACAGCCCGCGACCAACGGTGATTATCATCAACTACAACGCTGAGAAAACGGCGGTTCCAATTGACAGTGATGAGGAACTGCTTGCCAAACTGCTCCGCGAACGCCTGCCAGAACGGATCGATCCGGCGCAGACCGGGATTGAGGTACAGATCGCCGCGCCGGATCCGTGGTGATGTGGTCAGGTCAGTGTCTGTGGGTAGCGCGGCCTAAGGAACGCATTCGTTCAATTCGGCTGACATCGCTCATCGCTCTATGGTATCATACACACCAAATCGTTGCAGTGATGTTTATTGCCCATAAGGCTGCGCTGTAGCGCCACCGGCGCACGCAAGCAATGCACACCAATGCTGCCATCAACCCTATGCCTGCCAAACCAAACCACCGCCACGCTTTGATTATCGGCGTCGATCGCGCCGCCGATCCCCACCTTGCCCCCTTGGTTAGCGCCGAACGCGATGCGCAGGAATTGGCCGCCGCGCTGAAAGCGCCGGCATGTGGTTTTACGGTGACGTTGTTGCTAGCCGAGCAAGCGACAGCGACCGCAGTGCGTGATCGTCTCATTCATTTGGTAGCGACACCATCTGTTGACCTGATCGTCATCTTCTGCGGCCATGGCGTATCGTTAGCCCTGTCATCCGGCGGAAATGAGACCTTTCTCGCGACCAGCGATTTCCGCGGCGACGTAGCCCGGCGCGATCCAACCCGCTTTCTCTCCCTAGGCTGGCTGTACGAGCAGGTCTATGCCGTCGACGAGCCGCGCAGCGCGATTGCCGTGCTCGATTGCTGCTTCGCCGGCGATATTGCCCATGCCGGCAAGGATGCGTTGACGATAGATCTGCGCGCCGCGATTGAACAGTACCGCCAACAGCAGCGCCAGCTTGATCCTGCCAATCGCTTGCGCGCCATTATCGCCGCTACCGGCCCCCACCAAAAGGCTGCCGAAACGGCAACTGGCGGCGCGTTGGCGCAGGCGCTGCTCGCTGTGTTGCGCGGCGACAAGCTGCTCGCCGAAGGCGAGATCACTATCGGCCACCTTGACGACTATCTCAAGCGGCATTTTGCTGGGCAGGAGCAGCAGCCATACACAAAGATTGAGGGCAACTACCGGCTGATACTGGCCGATCACCGTGACCGCGTTGCCGCCCAACGCGCCGCCGCCGAACGCCAGCGCCACCATACCGAAACCCAAGCTATGCTCGCCCGTTGGCGCAACCACGACAGCCTTGGCCGCGCCGCCGAGCTGCAGCGCGATTTCGTGGGCCGCGCGGCTGAGCTAGCCGCGATTCAAGCGCATATCGAGCAGCTTCGTCCCACAGGCGGCTATCTGCTCGTTACCGGCGTAGCCGGGCAGGGCAAGAGCAGCGTCCTCGCCTCCCTTCGCCAAACCACTGATCCACCCCTCCCGGCTTATTTCATTCGTTTCACCCCCGGCCCGCACGAGCAAGCTGCCCTCCTCGGCCACCTTATCGCCGAACTGCTGGAACAGCACGGGCTAGCCGAAGAGGCCTTAACTTATTTGGCCAGCGATGCCAGCGCGATTACCTTGCGCAACAGCCTGACCTCCCTGCTCGACCGGCTCGCCCGCCAGCAACCGCTCACCTTGATCATTGACGGTCTCGACCAGATACCGGTACAGCGCGACCTCGGCCAACGCGACCTCAGCTTCCTGCCCGAACGGCTGCCGGCAGGGGTGGTCATTGTCATCGGCACCCGACCCGATGACACGCTTGTCCCGCTCACGTTGCAAACCCAACACTGCGAATACAAGTTGCCGCCGCTCAGCCTTAGCGACTTCGCTCGGCTGCTGGAACGGCGTGGCGTTAGCTTGAGCGAAGCCGACCGCCTCACCCTGCACAGCGCCTTGCACGGTAACGCCTTCGACCTTACCTTTCTGGCGACGGAATTGCAGCGCGAAGCGAGCGCTCGCGACGTGCAGGCGCTCATCCAGCGGGTGATCGCCAACCCGCGCGACATCTTCAGGCCAACGATCGAGCGCCTGAAGCGCGAGCCAGACTGGGACAACGTGATCGAGCCGGCGCTTGGCGTGCTGCTGTCAGCGCAAGAACCGCTCAGCGCGCCAGCGCTCGCCGGTATTTTGGCCCAAAAATACCATCGCGTTCAAGACGCTATCACGCGCCTGCGCGGCCTGCTCGGCGAGCAGGATCGGGAGGGGCAACCACGTTACTACTTGCTGCATCTCAAACTGATTGAATACCTAAAAAGTGAGATCTTCGCCAACGACCTAACAGCCTACCACGACCAACTGGCCCGCTGGTGCGAACGCGATCTGGCCCAGATTTGGCAACCGGCGCAAGATAGCGACGAAGCCGAGCGCCGGGCCTACGCCCAAACCTACCTC
>JANWYE010000177.1 GCA_025057175.1 Chloroflexus sp.
AGCGCACCTCAACTTGAATGCCGGTCGCGTCGGGAAATTGGGTAAAGAATGGCCCTACAAGGCTCTCACTGCGGCCAGAATAGATCACGATCTTAGCCGGGGCATCGGTTGGGGCCGGCGCTTGGGTTGGCGTTACAGCGGTCTGATTACCACAGGCGGCTAGCGCGAATGCCGCCAACGTCAGCAGCGCAAGTATGCGCAAGACACGATTCACTGTTTTTCTCCTCGCCATCGTCGATTATTCGTGACAACGAACACAACCTTGCGCAAGGTTGGAGTTAGTATATCCTAACCTTTTCCGAAGGTCAAGCTAATTTATGAACATTTTGGTTGAGATATTTGGAAAAAGGTTGTGAAAGAGGTGGGCAGGCGTAAAGCGGGTTACTCCCACAGCCGATCAAGCAGCTCGATCAGCAACTGGCTGTGGCGGCTAAGGTCGGCTAGCGCGATATGTTCATTAGGGGCAAAAATAGCGCTCGTCGCTGGCGTAAACCCAATGCTGAGCGTCGGGATGGGTTGGCCACCCGTGAGCAAGCTCAGCGGCGCCACATACGGGCCGGCAGGCACGACTGGCAAAGGTCGTTCAAATACCGTGGCGCCAATCGTCGCGACGCGGCTCACCACCGGGTGATCGGTAGCTGTAATCCAAGGCGGATAACCGCCGGGCAACCGTTCGAGGGCAACATCGGCAAACCCTTTATCGTTGAGATGGCGTTGCACCAGATCGTAGATCGCGGCAGGTTGTTGGCCCGGCACCAATTGAATATCGAGCAGGGCTGAAGCGAGAGCCGGGATGGCTGGGGTGTCGCCGGAAGGTTCGACGGTCAGCGCACTCACATTGCAGGTCGGCAACGTCACTTCGGTGCGGCTGAGAGCAGCGCCATCGATACCAAATAAAAACTGCTCAATCTGCCACGCCTGCCGGCGCGCGGCGGTAGCTAGTTGCAATTGCCGGATTGCGGCATTATCCGTGCGGGAAGGTCCTTCCACGGCATCATAGAATCCCTCAATCCGCACATCTTCATCATCACCCTTCAGCGCAGCTAGCGCCCAGATCAGGCGCCAAAGCGGATTAGCGACGCTAGTGGCAAAGCCGGCGGGCAGCGGGTAGGCCGGGCCGTGGGCAGTCAGGCGTAGCCGGAGCCACCCTTTACTCCCACTAGCACAGATCGGCGTGCCTTGTGCGTCTCGATCGCCAAGGCTGGCCAGTACCGCATCACATTGCAATAAATCGGCATGAGCTTGCAATGCTTCGGCCAAACCCGGACTACCGATGATAGCCGCGCCTTCAATTACAAGGGTGATGCCACATGGCAATTCGCCTTCGCGCTGCACAATAGCCTGCAATGCGGCAAGATGAGCGGCTAATGCCCCTTTGCCGCCAGCCACGCCACGCCCGAACACTTGGCCATCACGTTCAGCAATATCGAACGGTTCGTGCGACCAATGCCGCCATGGGCCGGTTGGGGGCGCATCGTAGTGGTGGTAGAGCAAGAGGGTTTGCCGGCGGCGACCGGAGCGGTGAGCAATAATCACTGGTGCAGCGCTTGTGGCAACAATGCGCACCTGCATACCGAGCAAGCGGACAAAGAGCGCGGTGTGTTCGGCAGCAGCGCGCAGCTCGTCGGCTTGGCCCGTTGTTGATGGTCGCCGGCAAAGATGGCGCAACACATGCACCAATTGTTCGGTTGATGGCGGCGCGTGGATGGTCACTCAACTTGCTCCCGTGGCGGTGCATCACTACTGTTGGTGAACGAATTATAACACGGGGTTTACTCTACGAAAGGTTAAGGCCATGCTAGAATAAAGTGCGAAACGTCACATTATTCTTGCAATCCGCGACGGCCAGTCGCGGCTGGAGGTTACGGCATGGATTCCCGGCAGCGAGCGTTTGTGAATTTTGCATGGCTAAATGTGGGCTACAACTTGCTGGTGATTATGTGGGGCGCGTTTGTGCGCGCCACCGGTTCGGGCGCCGGCTGCGGCGATCACTGGCCGCTCTGCGATGGGCAAGTCATTCCACGGGCGCCTGATACTGCGCAGATGATCGAGTTTTCGCACCGCGTTACCAGTGGCATTGCCCTGTTATTGGCGATCGCGCTCCTCGTTTGGGCCTTGCGATTGTTTGCTGCCGGCCATCCGGCGCGGCGGGCGGCGATTGCCACAATGGTCTTCATGATCGTGGAGTCATTGATCGGCGCGGCGTTGGTGTTGTTCCAACTGGTGGCGCACAATGCCTCAATGACGCGGGCGTTGTCGTTGGGGTTGCACTTAGTAAATACACTCTTGCTGATTGGCGCGATGGCGTTGACCGCGTGGTACGCGAGTGGCAAGCCAGCCCCCGAATTGCGCGGCAAAGGCGGTCTGCTCGGCATGCTGATCGCCGCGCTGGTTGGCACGGCGCTGGTTGGCTCGAGCGGCGCAGTGACGGCGTTGGGTGATACGCTGTTGCAGTTGGGTGTGCTGCCCGGTGGCGTCTCGCAGCCGATTAGCCGTGATAGCCACCCGCTCGTCTGGATGCGAATTATCCACCCGGTGCTCGGCACGCTGGTAGGCTTAGCGATGATTTCATTGGCCCAGCGCGCCATACGATACGATCCTTCCCCGGCGACCCGGCGGCTCGCATGGGCCACGGCCTCGATTTTCGTTGGCCAAATCTTTCTCGGCGCACTAAATGTTATTCTCAAAGCGCCGGTTTGGATGCAATTGGTTCATCTGCTTTTCGCCGATCTGGCTTGGCTCGCGCTTGTGCTGCTCAGCGCGACCTTGCTGGCGCGACCATCCGTAGCGACCGCACCCCACGCTCCGCTGGTCTCGCGTTCGCCAGCGCGTTAGGAGATTTGCGCTCTGATCGGTTGGAGTATGGCCTATCCGTCAATGGGACTAGAGTCATCTTGTGACTGAAGTGGCGCTATGGTATAACTAGCCATGTAAGGGTCATCCTCACCTCTTGACCATGCTGCCTAGGAGGCCCATGAATGGCGCTACATGGAACGTTGCAACAGATGTCGTTGCGCGAGCTAATTGATCTCGCGGCGTACAGCTCACTCACCGGATCACTCGATATTACGGGTGAGCGATCCGGTCGCATCTTTTTCCTCAATGGCCAAATCTACCATATTGAATGCGACGGCCAGATTGGCGTCGAGGCGCTTGGTATCTTGCTCAATGTGCAGGAAGGAATGTTTCACGTGACGAGCGGCGCGCGCAGCGAGCAGCAGTCGGTGTGGGGCGACCTCGACTCCCTGCTGCGCAACGCTGAACGCACTGCGCTGCGTTGGCGACGCCTGTGGCATCAGGTGCCTTCGCTGCAATTGACGCCGGTGCTAACAATGACGCAGGAAGAGGCCAAAGCGCGCGCCAATGTGACGGTGCATCTCATTATTGATGCGATTGATGGGCGCAAGCGGTTGAGCGATATAGCAGCCGAGTTGCGTTGGCAGGCGATTGATGTTGTTGAAGGCGTTGCGCAGTTGATAGCTCAACAAATTGTGCGCCTCGAGGCAGCGCCACTAGCGCAGCCTGAACCCGTGACCGCAGCGCAACCCCAGCCAACAACGCCGGCGACACCAACTATCGACCGGTTGTTGGCAATTTTGCGGTCGTGATGTGGTTGTGGTAAGGTGTGCGGTATACTATACGCATTCGCCGATATGCCCACAACCACGGGGGGTACGATGGAAGCAACTTTGCCTACCGGCGCGCAGGTGCGTTATGATGACGTGGGCCGCGGGCAGCCGGTCGTGCTGTTGCATGCCTTTCCGCTCAGTGCGGCGCTTTGGCGTGCGCAGTTGACCACGCTCACTGATCGATGCCGCATGATTGCGCCCGACCTGCGCGGTTTTGGCGGTTCACTGCCGATGCCAACACCACAATCGCTTGATGACTACGCGGCTGATGTATTGGCGTTGCTCGATGCATTGCACATTGAACGGGCGGTGGTGGCGGGGTTGTCAATGGGCGGCTACATCGCCTTTGCCTTGCTGCGCCAAGCGCCGGAGCGGATCAGCGGGCTGTTGTTGGCCGATACCCGCGCCACCGCCGACAGTGATGCAGCGCGAGCAACGCGCGCCGCTAACGCCAAGATTGCGCTCCGCGAGGGCAGCGCGGCGCTAGCAGAGCGGCTGCTCCCGAACTTGTTAGCGCCGCAAGCTAGCGAGGCATTGCGCGCCGAGCTGCTAGCAATTGCCGCCGCTAATCCGCCGGAAGGAATTGCGGCAGCCTTGCATGCGATGGCCGCGCGGCCCGATTCCACTCCTCTCTTGAGCCAGATCAGCGTGCCGACCACGGTGGTGGTCGGCGCCGAAGATGGCCTGACGCCACCAAGTGAAGCACGCCTGATGCACGAAGCGATCGCCGGCAGTCGGTTTGTAGTGATCCCCAATGCCGGCCACCTCAGCGCGATCGAGCGCCCGGCTGAGTTCAATCTGGCGTTGGTTGAACTAGTAATGCAGGTGACGGCGCATTCGTAGCGAGGTAAGTATGGAATGCGGCAGCTCTGCTGCCGCATTCCATAACAATGCACATAATGAGGATACTAGTTCGTCTCGCGCCGCTCGCGGATGCGGGCCGCCTTGCCGGTCAAGCCGCGCAGATAGTACAGCTTAGCCCGGCGCACCTTGCCGCGCCGGATGACCTTGATCGAGTCAATGCGCGGCGCGTGGAGGAGGAACGTGCGCTCGACACCAATCCCGTGGGACGCAATCCGGCGCACTGTGAAGTTCTCGTTAATACCTTCGCCGCGGCGTCGAATGACAACGCCTTCAAAATCTTGCACTCGTTCGCGGTTGCCTTCAACCACCTTAACGCCGACGCGCACCGTGTCACCAACGCGAAACTCAGGAATGTCGGTGCGGTACTGGCGCCGGCCCAATTCTTCAAGCAATTGCTGCGACACGGCGTCGCTCCTTTCGCATAATGCCGGCAGGCGCCCGCATGGAAGCGGGACTGCGCGGCGTGCTGACACACAAATTTGGCAGGCGGATGGTGTGCCGCCTGCCAGATCGGCTCTGTTCCATCGCGGATTATACCATAGGCCGTGGAAGCCGGCAAGTTGATAAAGTTATAGCTGTTATCAGTGCTGTGACGCGATTATGGTAGTGGTGTATTGCTTGTGAGAACTATCAGCCAACCAGCCTTTGCATGGAGTAGCCATCGCCGCGCTCAATGACCAGTAGCCGTACTGAATGAACGTTGATCCGCGGTGCTTCGTGATGCGCGATGTGCCGGCAACTCTGGCGGTATGCTTGATTACTAACGAATCAATAATGGTGCTTGCCATAATACAAACATACAATATGTTCGTGCGTTCGCGATAGTCAGCCATTCCAATCCCATTGAAGGGATTGTATACTAGTACAAACGTGCGCTCTGTTCTTGCACTCGCGACCAAACTCGTGGCGATGATTGGCCATTAGTACCTAACGTGATAAACTTTGAAATCAGTAGAAAATCACCTAGTTGAGACTTAAGAAAATCTACAAGTATTGAATACTAAAAAGTATAGTAACGTACAGTGTGGATGCGAACTGCTTGTTTAGAAGGAAGTAATGTCACTCGAACTCAAGATAATGTCAGAGACGGTGACGCTGTTATTCTTGGATGGGGCGAGTCCGCGTGAACCATTGCAGTGGCGGGTGCCATCATTTTGTGGTGCGATGCGGTGCTGTTCAATACGAGGGAAAAATACGGGTTGTCAACCTGCAGAAGTCCCACGAGAAAGGATTAAGCCATGACTCGCAGACGGTTAGTGGTAAGTACTGTCGGTATATCTGTTTTTTTGAAGGTTCTTAAGGAAAATGAGAATAATTGGCGCCTTCAGTTGAACAAGGCAGCGAATGACCGGCAACTGAGTGAAGAGTTACAACGAAAGGTTGAGGAATTGGCTCAAAGAGCAAAAGAGGATCTGCGGCAAGGGGATGTGAAAGATCGAAGAGAAAAGAGTGCCGAACTTAACGGTTTGTACGGGATTTATGGTAATGATTTGTCAGTAGGGAAGGCAGACATGCACTGCCTCATTGCTACTGACACAGCGCTTGGGCGAAAAGCTGCCGATGTGATCGCTGATTTTCTTCGCGAGAACGGTCTGAGTGTGGCTATACACACACCTGACGACTTATCTGCTGCTACTCCAAAGACGTTTTCTAAGGGTATCAAGGCACTTATCAAGTGGTGTGAAGAGATAATTCCTAGCTATCGCGATAATGACTTCCATGTCATTTTTAACCTTACGGCTGCTTTCAAGGCCTTGCAAGGCTATCTCAATGTAATGGGAATGTTTTATGCCGACGAAATAGTATATATCTTCGAGCAGAGTGAACAATTGTTGACTATCCCTCGGTTACCTTTGCAAGTGGATATAGAAACTCTGCGCGCCCATCGCGTGGAGTTGGCAATGATGGCGGAAGGTCATATTTTCGCGCAGGAGGAGGTTGCTAGTATTCCCGAGGGCTTGATGGATGTAGACGAAAGAGGCAATGCCTGTATCTCTGATTGGGGATTACTGATTTGGAAACGGGTTCGTCATTCTCTGCTCAATGATGACGAGCCGTTGCGCTTCCCACGTCTCCAGTATACCGATACATTCCGTCGCGATTTCAAGCAGGCTTCACCAGCCAACCGAGTTGAATTACAAGAAGTTCTAGCTAGGGTTTCCCACTTGCTCGAAGACAGTGGTGGTGATACAGCGGCGCTCAAACGTCACCACGGTTTGCAATACGAGATATACACCAACAAAAAGGATCGAGATGGTCGCCCGATTGGACACTTCAGGGTGTCGCAGGGTCGCCGGATTAGTTGCACGGCTGAGAACGGTATGTTACAGCTTAGGCGCTATGGCGAACACTCAATAAATGATAACCCCTAAACGTTATGGTTTTACGCATCAGAGTCTATACTGATAGTTCCTTTGCGGTGAAGATTCTCTGAAGATTCTCTCTGTTTCTTAAACGGATGTTGCACAACTTCGCTCCTTATCACAGAATGCGGGTATCACGCAATATAATGTGATAGTGTTGTGTTCAATACAAGGGAGTGAGTCATAATCGAATGCGGCGAAGTAATTGCCGCATTCTCGATCAAAGCCACATTCATGTAAGCGCCGGTGATATTCTTATGATGGTAGAGATCACAGGCCCGCCTTAGTACATCTACCAGTGCATTGACCGAGCTAGCCAACCGTCGCGAAACACGCTATAATCGCCGGAAACATCGCTCGTTCGCCAAAGTAACGCGCCTATATGCAATCGTCGCCAGCCCAGCCCGCTTCCAGCACTGCATATCTCACCTTTCGCTTGGCAACCGAGCAGTACGCGCTCGCCAGCAATGCGGTGCGCGAAATTATGCGCTGGCGCGCGCCAACGCCAGTGCCGGGCGCGCCGCCGTTGTTGCCGGGGGTGATTAACCAACGAGGGCAAGTTTTGCCAGTGATTGATGCGCGGTTGTTGTTAGGCTTGGCCGCTGCTGCGCCCGATCGGGCGACGCGCCTGATTTGGGTGTATCACGATGAGATTGAGGCGGCTTTGCTGGTCGATGCCGTTGATGATTTGATTGCCATTGATCCGGCCCACCTTGAACCACCGCCGGCCAATCTGACCGGCCCGGCCCAAAAGGCGATTCGATCGGTTTATCGCCATCACGATCGACCGGTAGCGATTCTTGATCCGGCTGCGATCTTTGCCCTTGTGCAGGAGGCTACGTGATCCTGCTGATTGAAACCGTGGCTCGCCGTTATGTGTGCCGGCAAAACGATGTTGACACCGTTGGTTTGCCGGCTGCTACCGAGCGCGATGCGCGCGGACGCGCGATCGTTCGCTGTCAGTTAGGGCCATTGCTCGATCCCGCTGATCCGCCGGCGGCTGGCCGGCTCCATGCTTTGACCATCACGCTCCGGCGGCGCGTGGTTGAATTAGGTGTGTCGCGGGTTGATTTGTTGGCCGAGCCGCCGCCAATTGTGCCATTAGCACCGTTTCTCTTGGCACGTTTGCAGTTGCCATGGGTGAACGGTGTG
>JANWYE010000178.1 GCA_025057175.1 Chloroflexus sp.
GCAAAATCCGCCCGGTGAAGAGCAAGTATGGAATAACGATTACCCGCCGCGCGCCGAGAGCAATACTGGCATCAATTGTTTCTGGCACTCGCGGCGTGGTGATGCTGTAGAAACCGTACAGCACGCGGCCATAGCCACGCCCCTCCCAGAGCAGACGAGCCATACGCGCCACATCGGCATTGCTATCGGGATCACTGCTACCCCGCCCAATCAAAGCCAACGCCGTCTCGGCGCGAGGCGCCGGCGGCGCAGCGGCTTCAGCGGCGGCCAACCGGTCGCCGAGCGCCTTGAGCAGCGGATACTGCACCCCTAGCGGCGCGCCATACTGGATGGTCACTTGCGGCCAACGAGCGCGGGCCTCGCGCAACGCCACCGGAATATCGTTCTTCTGGTGACCGGCTGCGCCAAGCAAGAGCGGTAGCGCGACGATATGTTGATAACCGGCGTGGACGCAGGCATCGATCGCTTGCCCGATAGGCGGATCGGCCAACTCAAGAAAGCAGGGCTGCACGAAAACATCGAGCCGCTGTTGCACCAGCGCGGCCAGTTGCCGGTACTCAGCCAACCCAGCGTCATCGTCGGTGCCGTGGCCGATTAACAAAAGAGCGGTGGCAGTCATACAGTAGATCTCGCTTCGGTTATATGGGCAAACGCCAAGTCACACACCAGCCCAATGCTCACTAGCGCCATGACCATCCGTCCCAATTGGCGCGCCTCGCCGATCATCGCAGCGTCGGGAATGCGGCCACCGTTACCGAGCGCATAGTGGTCGCGCTTAGTCAGGATGGTATCGAGCGCGCCAGCCATCGCCGCCATTGGCCAACCGGCGTTAGGCGAGGCAGTGCGGCTGGCATCGCGCAGCGCAACAGCGAGAGCGGCATAACCCCGCTGGCACACCAGTTGGGCAGCGAGCGCAATTAATAGCGCGGTCAGACGAGCAGGCCCAACATTGAAGCCATCATCGCAGCGAGCAGCGACTTTGCCCAGATGCTCAAACCGTTCGGTGCGATAGCCCCACATGGCATCGGCAGTGTTGGTGAAGCGATAGACCACCATCGCCGGCAATCCGCCTGCCAGCAAGGCCGCCAATGGCGCGACCACGCTATCGCTCAGATTTTCGGCCAGCGACTCGATGGCGGCGCCGGCCACTTCAGCCGCGCTCAGATCACTCGTTGGCCGGCTCACCAAATGCCAGCCGAGCAAGCGGCGCGCCTCGGCCAAGTCACCGGCGGCCAAAGCCGCTTCCACCTCAGCCACCGCCCGATCAAGACCGCGGTAGGCTAACAACAGCGACGCTAGCGCCCCCTGCGCCAGCCAATGGCGCGGCGCTAGCGCAGCGACGCCACCAAACAACGCCCAGCCGCCGAACAGCCAAGCCGCCCCCCATACCAACCGCGCCACCGGTGTTGCCGGCGCTAGCCGTTCACCCCAATGCAACCAACGCCCCATCAACCCAACCGGATGCACGTGGTTAGGGGGGTCGCCAAGCGCGTAGTCAATGGCCAGCGCCGCAAGCGCGATCGCGGCTCGTTGGCGTATACGATTGGGCGGTTGAGGTGTTGGCATACACTGATTTTGTTGCATAAAGTTAGATGTTTCGCCTACGGAATGCGACCGTTGCACTGCCGCACGCCGTATTCCAACGTAAGACTAATGCCGGAGCGACCCTCCATCACCCCTCCCATACCTCCGGCGGCGCAATCAGCGCGCGCACTGCCGGATCGGCCCACGCCTGCGCTGGGGGCGCTACCACAACGATCTGCCCTTCGTGCAACACCACCACCAGATCGGCCCAGCGCCGGGCCAGCGCCAGATCGTGGGTCGCCAGCACCACCGTGCCACCCTGTGCTACCAGCCGGTCGAACACCTGCACCACCTGCTGCCGCGCCCACAGATCTAGCCCCGATGTCGCTTCGTCAACCAACAGACAGCGCGGGCGCATTGCCAACACGCCGGCCAGCGCCACGCGCGCCTTCTGGCCGCCGCTCAACGCATGAGTTGGCCGGTCAAGCAGATCGGTGACATCGCACATCGCCGCCGCTTCGAGCACCGCCTGCTGGGCCGCCTCGGCGCTCAGACCAAGATTCAGCGGGCCAAAGCTGATGTCTTGCCAGACGCTAGCACTGAACAGTTGCTCGTCAGGCGACTGCATCACCAAGCCGACATGCTGGCGCAAACGGCGCAAACCGGGCCGCGAATAGTCAACTGGTGCGCCATTCAACCAGATCCGCCCCTGCTGCGGGCGCGCGAGGCCGCTGGCCAGCAACAACAGGGTGCTCTTGCCCGCGCCATTGCGGCCCAACACCACTATGCGCTGGCCCGCGCTGATCTGTAGCGAAACTGCCCGCAGCGCCGGTGTTGGGCTGCCGGGAAATTGGTACGAGACCGCCTCTAATGCCAGTAACGCCGTCACGGCCACCACCCTGCAACAACCAAACTGGCTACCACCACCGCGCCAATCGGCCAGAGCCAACGATCTATTCTGTAACAGAGCGGCAGCACCCGCACCTCGCCGGTAAAACCGCGCGCGTGCAGCGCCGTTTCCAGCGCTTGGCTGCGCTGGTAGGCAACCACAAACAACCGGCTGCCCAACAGCGCTGAACTACGCAACGTCGCCCGCCACGAAGCGTACCCCAAGCGTGCGGTCTGCGCTGTAACCATCTGTTCGAGCGTATCGAGCAAGACAAAGATCGCCCGATAACTCAGCGTCATGACCTCGATCAGCAAGGCTGGCGCGCGCAACCGGCGCAATAATTCGATCAGATCAACCAGCGGTGTGGTCAAGATCAGAACATTGAGCGCCGCCGCTGAACCAAGCGCCCGGCTGAGCAGGCGCAACGCCGTCTGGAGCGATTCGTTGCTGACGCTTAGCCAGAGTGGGCCAAGCGACGTCATCCAACGTGCAGCGACCGGCTGATCAAAACTCACACTCATCGCAACACCGATTACCGACAGCGCCAAAAAGGTGCTCTCAGCCCCTAAGACCGCAATCACAACTCGCCATGGGATGCGCGCATACCATATAGCGACGGCAAGCATCCAGCCTAACGCCAGCCAACCAACCAGCGGACGATCTAGGGTCAGGCAGAGCAGAATCACCAGTACCGCTAATCCGGCCTTTTGAGCCGGATCAACCGCGCGCAACCGGTTAGCGAAGGCGTACCGATCAATGACACGTAGCATGCCTCACCGGTCGCGGCGCTGCCGGCGGCCATGCTGCCACCCAAAGAAGTAGCCAATCACTCCTGCGCCTAATCCGGCTTGCAACGCAAAGAGCAGGCTCTCGGTCTCGCTGCCCGGCGGCTCAAACAGGGGCGCAAACCACGGCTCGTAGTCGGGCGCAATCTCGACAATCGCCTCCTCGGCGGCCACGTCGGCCCCACCGAACTCGGTGTCGCGGATGAGCAGGATCGGCGCGATGGCCAAGCCGATCACAACCAGCCACAATGCTACCACTACCGGCCAGCGCAACGGTTTCACCTTCATGCTCGCACCCCTTTGATCTCAAGCGCTTCCAACTCGGCAGCAGCGCTGGTTTGCAACGCATTCATAATCAACACAGTGAGAATCCCTTCGCTGATCGCCAGCGGAATCTGGGTCACGGCAAAGATCGCGCCGAACTTGGCGAATGACGCGCCAAACCCGCCAACCGGATCGGGATAGGCCAACGCGAGTTGCAGCGACGTTATGACATAGGTCGAAAGATCGGCCAACGCTGCCGCGAGGAAAACAACCAGCCAGAATGGCGCCCGCCCGGCCAACCCACGCCAGATCAGCCATGCCACGAACGGGCCGGCCACTGCCATGCTGAACGCATTTGCGCCGAGCGTGGTCAAACCGCCATGGGCAATCAGCAATGCCTGAAAGAGCAAGACGATCGAACCGAGCACGCTCATCACCCACGGCCCAAACAGGATCGCGCCGAGACCGGTGCCGGTTGGGTGGCTGCTCGAACCGGTCACACTCGGCAACTTCAAGGCGCTGAGCACGAAGGTGAAGGCGGCAGCAAAGCCGAGCAGCAACCGCACCTCCGGCTTCTCGCGCACAATCCGTTGAATCTGGCGCAACCCGATCAGCCAAAACGGGATGGTCACGACAAACCAAAACAGCGCCCATAGCGGCGGCAAAAAGCCTTCCATGATATGCATTGCATAGGCCGGCTGCGCCTCGAACGTGATCAGCACTGCCGCGCCAAGCGCAACGATCAACCAGCGGCGTTTCATGGTTACAATCTTCTCCTGTGACATCGCGTTTGCATTCCACGAGCTACGTTGCCGCCCACTGCCAACCCTCTCCCACGCAAGTCTGGCAGCGGGAGAGGACGGAAAGAACGCAGCGCCATTCACCATTCCCTGCTTCTTGAGGGTAGCGTTTTTTGTAAGACCGTGTTGCCTTCATTTCCCCCTTCTCGCGCGCGAGAGAAGGGGTGTTTAGGCTCCTCAATATCCAACATGGGTAATTTGACCCAAGAGCGAAAAACCCACCCTCGCGCGTTCCATCCTACTCTTCTTTCTTTTCCGATACCCCCGCTTCGGCAAAGGTTGCCATCTCGTCGAGCACCTTGCACGCCGCTTGGCAAATCGACATCGCCAACACCGCGCCGGTACCTTCGCCGAGCCGCATATTGAGGTCGAGCAGCGGTTGCAGATCGAGATGGCTAAACACTGCCACGTGACCGCGTTCGACCGAGCGGTGCCCGGCGATCATGTAGTTGGTCGCCGCCGGAGCCAGCGTGGCTGCAATTAACGCCGCCGATCCAGAAATGAAGCCATCAATCACCACCGGCACTCGCCGCGCCGCCGCGCCGAGGATAACGCCGGCCAAACCGCCAATTTCCAGCCCGCCTACTTTAGCCAATACGTCAAGCCCATCGCGCGGGTCGGGCCGGTGCAAGGCCAGTGCCTGCTCGATCACAGCAATCTTGCGCGCTAGGCTGGCATCATCAATGCCGGTGCCGCGCCCCGTCACTTCCGCCGGCGAGCGTCCGGTAATCGCCGCCACAATCGCGCTCGCCGCTGTTGTGTTGGCAATGCCCATCTCGCCGATAGCCAGCAGATCAACCCCGCTATCAATCGCGTCGTTCGCGCAGGCAATGCCCACTTCGAGCGCTTGCCGCGCCAATTCGCGGCTCATTGCCGGCTCTTGGCTGAAGTCGGCGGTGCCGTACGCCAGCTTGCGGCTAACCAGTTCGGGATGCGACGGCAGATCAGCCGCTACGCCAATGTCAACCACAATGACGCGCGCCCCGACATGGCGTGCCAGCACGTTAATTGCTGCCCCGCCACGCAGAAAGTTGAGCACCATTTGCGGCGTTACTTCAGCCGGGAAAGCGCTCACGCCTTGGCGAGCTACCCCGTGATCGCCGGCCATCACAATCACTGCCGGCGAGGTCAGCCGTGGCCGTTCGCGCCCGGTAATGCCGGCGATCCGGATCGAGAGTTCTTCCAACCGGCCCAACGAACCAGCCGGCTTGGTGAGGGTGTCTTGCCGGCGGCGGGCCGCTGCCGCCGCCTGATCATCGAGCGGGCCGATCTGGGTGATGGTGTGGGTGAGTAGGGACATAGTGCCTCCTGATCAAGAACTGCGCTGCCGCGCGGCTTTACACGAGGGTCTAGCGTTGCCGTTCGCGTTGTTCTTCCCCAATGGCCAGCACCGCATCAATCGCGGCTTGGGCCTCGGCTGATGGTTCGCGCCACATACCACGGCCAATCGCCTCGCGCAACCGCTCGGCGATGGCTTGCAAGGCCCATGGATTCACCTCCTGCAACCATTGCTGCACCTCTGGATCGCGCACATAGCGTTCGGTTACTTGTTCGTACATCCAATCGGCTAGCACCTGCGCAGTGGCGTCGTAGCCGAAGAGGTAATCAACCGTTGCCGCTAGCTCGAGGCCGCCTTTATAACCGTGCCGGCGCATGCTGGCAATCCATTTCGGATTGACCACCCGCGCCCGAAAGACGCGCCGTGCCTCTTCGCGCAGATCGCGGGTGCGGGGTCGGGCCGGATCGCTGCTGTCGCCGAAGTAGCGGGCTGGGTTGCGCCCGCTGAGCGCCCGGATGGCGGCGATCATGCCGCCGTGAAACTGGAAGTAGTCGTCGCTGTCGAAGATATCGTGTTCGCGGGTATCTTGGTTCTTGGTCGCCACCTGCACGGTGCTCAGCGCTGCCGCAAAGGCAGTTTCCGCCGGCACGCCCTGCTCAGTAGCAGTGTAGGCATAGCCGCCCCACTTGAGGTATACCTGCGCCAGATCGGCGTCGTTGTGCCAGTTTTGGCCGTCGATCAATGGCAACATGCCGGCCCCATAGCTGCCCGGCGGACTGCCAAAGATGCGGTAGCGCGCTTCGCGCCGGGCCGCCTCGACCGGTGCGCCGCTCTCGATGAACGCCTGCGCAGTAAGCATAGCATGCTTGCGCGGGAAGTTCAGCTCTGGCGGTTCGTCGAGGTCGATCACGGCCTGCACCGCCTGATCGATTAGCTCGATCAGGTGCGGAAAAGCGTCGCGGAAGAAGCCGCTAATCCGGCAAACCACATCGATCCGCGGGCGGCCCAATTCAGCGAGCGGGACGATCTCGAAACCGGTTACGCGCCGGTTTTCGCGTTGCCAGCGTGGCCGCACGCCGAGCAGCGCCAACACCTGCGCCACATCATCGCCGGCAGTGCGGATGAGACTGGTGCCCCAGATGCTGATGCCGACGCTTTCGGGTATGGCGCCGTACTCGCGCTGATAACGCTGAATTAAGTCGCGCGCCAACCCTTGGCCGGTCTCCCACGCAGCAATGCTCGGCACGCTGCGCGGATCGAGGCTGTAGAAGTTGCGTCCGGTGGGTAAGACATGGGCCATACCACGAGTCGGCGCGCCGCTTGGCCCCGGCGGCACAAACCGGCCGGCCAGCGCCGCCAGTAGGTGCGCAATCTCGTCTACCGCACTCTGGCGCAGACGCGGGACGATCCAATCACAAGCGTAGCGCAGCGCTTCAGCGACTGGCCCATGATCACTGTTTGCCGGCAAACTATGTTCGATGATACTGGCAATCGCCGCTGCCGCCCAATCGCTGTCGTTGAGCCGGCTAAGCATTTGCCGGCAAAGATGTTCGATATATTCGATCCGATCGGCATTGGTTAACCATTGCCCATCACCTATCCGCCGCCGGCCCGGCTGTTCCTGCAATGCCCGCCAATCTTCACCGAGCGCCGCCGCCACTGATGCCGGCAGGCTTGGCGCGCACAGGTTGGGCAAGCGCAACAAATGGTAGACCAGATCGACCAACTGTGCGCCGGCGGGGAGCGTGCCGAGAATGTGCAAGCCATCGCGGATCTGGGCGCCGGTCAGTTCGCACAGATAGCCCTCAATATCTTCGAGTAAGTGAGCGACTTCGCGCCCTTCCAATTCGGCCAGCACGGTCGGCGTGCCATCATCGAGCACGCTGCCATCCCACTCGTGCTTGTGATCACCGTGATCGGCTTGCAAGATGTAGCGCAGATCGTCGGCCAACTGGCTGCGTTGCAGCACCTCCCAAATCTGGCGCTGCAAGAGCGGCAATTTGCTCGGATCGAGCCGCTCCATGCGGTAGTATTCATCCACCAGTTGGGCTAATTCGGCCAGATCACCATACGCGCCAGCGCTGGTCATCGGCGGGGTGAGATGATCGACGATCACAGCATGCGCGCGCCGCTTGGCCTGCGTGCCTTCGCCGGGATCGTTGATGATGAACGGGTAGATCAACGGCAGATCAGCGAGGAAGGGATCGGGAAAGCAGGTTGCGCTCAGGCCGACCCCTTTGCCGGGTAGCCATTCAAGTGTGCCATGCTTGCCGAGATGGATGATCGCATCGGCGCGCCACTCGTCGCGCAACCAGCGGTAAAGCGCGTAGTAATTGTGCGGCGGCGGCAGGTCGGGCCGGTGGTAGATGGCGTTGGGATCCATGTCGTAGCCGCGCGGCGGTTGCAAAGCCACAAACACGTTGCCAAATTCCAACCCGGCCAACGCCAGCG
>JANWYE010000179.1 GCA_025057175.1 Chloroflexus sp.
CCCGCTCTTCTAAGATCCTACCCTATCTTGCAATGTAAACGCAAATAATCTAGCGATCGATTTCAGCCCGATACCAAGCCCAGAACCGTTCCAGACCTTCGTCAATCGCCACGGTTGGCGCAAAGCCGAGTAGCTGCTCAGCTTTCGTAGTATCGGCATACGTGATTGGCGGTTCGGTAGCCGGCAAAGGTTTGATTTCTATGTGGGCTGGATAGCCGGTGATCTGTTCAAGTAAAGCCACAAAGCGCCGCAGTTCAACCGGCTGTGAATGGCCGAGATTAAAAATTTCGTACTGGCGAGGGCGGTCAAGAGCGCTGATAACGCCGGTGATAATATCGTCGATGTAGGTGTAATCGCGAAACAGGTTTTCGCCGCCATTGAACAGCGTGATCGGCTGGCCCCGCACCATCCGTTCTACGAAGAGGTAGGGAGTCATGTCAGGCCGGCCACGCGGGCCGTAAACGGTGAAAAAACGCACTACGCTAATCGGAATGCCGTACAGGCTATGAAAGGTATAGGCCAACACTTCGGCAGCCTTCTTGGTCGCGGCGTATGGTGATAAGGGCCGGTCGGTGTTGTCATCTTCGCGAAACGGAACTCGCTGCGCTTTACCGTAGACCGATGAGGTAGACGCGACAACCATATGTTCCACGCCAGCGCGGCGAGCGTGTTCGAGTATCACGAGCGTGCCACCCACATTCACTGCTTCGTACAGCAAGGGGTTGGCGATCGAGGGGCGCGGGCCGGGCATCGCGGCGAGATGGGCAACATAACGTGGCTGATAGCGGGCAAAAATTGCTGCCACCGTTTCACTATCGCGAATATCGCCCTCAATAAAGGTAAATCCCGGTTGTGGCAGCGCTTGCGCCAGATTGCGCCGCTTGCGCGCTGGGCTGTAGTAGTCGATCAGATTGTCGAGACCGATCACTCGTTCACCGCGGGCTAACAGGCGATCAACGAGATGGCTGCCAATAAACCCGGCTGCGCCGGTGACAAGATATGTCATACGTCCTCTTTATCTAATTGGGAGGCGTGCTTGGTAGTGATGGTCGTAAGTAGCGCAATGACCGTGCCAAACTGTACTCCCATATTCAAGACGTGCAGATTTTCAAACAGATTGTGGCCGCTTAGCGCCCCAATCACACCGATTCCGCCGAGCGCAATGCCGCGACTTAGCCAATCGCTTGCCTGCCGGACAGCGCTGATGGCAATATACCAGACGCTGACTAAAAAGACTCCGTAGGCAACGGCGCCGATCAGTCCGCTCTCAGCGGCAATATGCAAGTAGTAGTTGTGGGCATGGCCGCGCGAGTCATACCACGGTTTAATCCATGTTGGCGCCTGCCCGCTATATGCTAACCGCTCATACGCGATGCTAAAGTTGCCCGGGCCAACGCCAACCAGTGGCCGCTCTTGAAACATGTGCCACGCCGCTTGCAGATGAGCCATGCGTTCAACAACGGCAAAATTGTCCGGTGTGATCTCCACGCCGCGCGCGTCAAAGGGGCGCAGGTTTTCGATGATAGAACTGATGCGGTTGCTGAATGCTGCCGGTAAAACTCCGCTATAGAGCAGCAAGAGGCCGCCGATGCCAGCAATGAGCGTAGCGGTTATCATTCGCAATACCATCTGGCGGCCATAGCGCACGGCCAATGCGCCTCCCATGACAACAGCGCCGATCAGAGCGCCGACCCAGCCGCCACGCGAAAAGCTAGCCAGCAACCCACCGAGCAGACTAGCGCCGGCAAGAATGATCGCACCCAGAGTTAACCAGAATCGGTAAGTTTGCCAACGGCGAGTTTCAATTACTGCCAGCCCCATCCCCACTGCTAATGGCCATGCTTGATTAAGATAGCCGGCAAACGAGTTTGGCTGGCCGATTGTGCCGTATGCACGCACCCGGCCGCCGTCTACAGCGAAGCTGGCCGGGCCAATGCCGGTAAGGAATTGGCCGATGCCAATCAGGGCCGTGATGGCCGGAGCGACCAATAGGCACATGAGCAGTACCGCGCGTCGTCGTGGCGCGTGTGCCGGGTCTTGCAAGGCCCACACCGCCGCCATGTAGATCAGCAGCACCGTTCCCCAGCGTAACGTCTCTTTCAATCCTTCGCTGCGGCTCAGCGGTGTTAGCGTAGCAGCAAGCGCGAGTGTCCATAGAAATATCGCTAACGCGATCCCCGGTAGGCCTAGCCGGGGCCAGCGCTGGTGCGCATTCCTCAGCAAGCTCAGCGCTACCAGTACAAAACAAAACTGGGTGACGCTCAAACCGCCGGGAAGAGCAACTAATTGCTGAAAAGGCACTGAGAGAACGGCTAACGCAACCGGCCAGACCGGGTCGCAAGTTGCCAGCCCTAGCGCAACCAGCCCAAGCAGCCAGCTCGCTGCCAGCAAGGGAGGCATCACTGCCAGCCCGGCGCCAATCGCGAGCGCGCCTACGAGCCATGGCCAGCGTGACCAAAGTTGTGACTCTGCCATTAGAAGCCGCATCACCACGCGCCGCGCCCGGACAAAATCGCCGGAATGACCATCATGAGAATCCGCAAATCAAGGCTAAACGACCAGTTCTCAGCATAGTAAATATCGAGCCGAACCTGCTCGTCAAACGAAATTTCGCTCCGTCCCAATGCCTGCGGGAGGCAAGCCAAGCCCGGCTGCACTTCCAGCCGGCGATGGTGCCACGGTTCATATTGTGCGACTTCTTCGGGCAATGCTGGGCGTGGGCCGATCAGACTCATCTCGCCACGTAGGACATTCCACAGTTGTGGTAACTCATCAAGACTAGTGCGCCGCAACCAGCGCCCCATCCGCGTCACCCGTGGGTCTTTGCGGATCTTGAAGAGCGGGCCATCAGCTTCATTATGCTCCAACAACTCTTGCCGGCGCTGTTCCGCATCAGGAACCATGGTGCGGAATTTGTAACAGGTGAACAGTTTGCCATGCTTGCCAACTCGTTGTTGGCGAAAGATAATTGGCCGGCCCGAGTCAATCCAAATCAACAGTGCGATAATGATGGCCAGCGGCAGCGTGAGCGGCAGGCTCAGCAATACGGCTGCCAGATCAAAGGTGCGCTTCAGCGCCAGATTTAATCCGTGCAGTGGGATCTCTTTTGGTTGCAACAAGGGCACGCCGCTCAGATGCATAATATCGACCCGGTCAAAGCTCAGTTGGTAAATATCGGGCGCGATTTGATACTCAACGTCCAATTGCTGGCAACGCGCAGCTAGTTCAGGTAAGCGGTCGTAGTTCCAGAATGGCAGCGCAATGATCACCTGCTGAATCTGCTGCTGCTCAACCACCTGCTCGAAGTCGTCAAGATCACCGAGATGCTGAAACACACGCGCCCGATTACCGGCAATGATCGGCTGTTCACTGAGATACCCGACGAGCGTGTAGCCGGCGCCCGGCGAGGCAGTGAGGGCGTGCATCACCAATTGCCCCAATCCAGTGCCGCCCACGACCAACACCCGTTCGCGTCCTAAACCGCGTGACCAAAACCAGTGCCGGATACCAATCAGCAGCAACCGCCAACTGAGTAATAGCCCAATAATTGTAATTGCGGCAAACGCAAAGATCAGCCGTGAGTAAAAGAATGGCCGGTACAGAAAGACCACCACCATGACCAACGCGATCATCGTGATGACGTTGCCAGCAATTGCTTCAGCCTCATCGAGCAAGGTCAGGCGCCGGCTGGCGCGGTAGAAACCGTGTATGATAAAGCGCAAACCTAGCAGCACTTGCAGCATGAACACAATGGGTAAAAATGCGCTGAACGGCACTAGGTTTTCGATTGCCACTTCAGCAATGATCTGATCGAAGGGTGGTGGCCAGATAACTTGATACCGTAGGATATATGCCAGCAAAAAACCAGCAAAGATGAGCACTTGATCGATGAGAAATAAACCAGCCATCATCCAGCGTCGTTGCTGGCGCAACTGCTGGCGTGTGGTTGGGATGGTTCTCGCTTGTGCCGGTGGATGTTCTATCATGCGCAAGCCTACGTGCCTGCTCAGCCGCTTCAACCGTGGAAGAGTTTGGTCTTAACGCAATTGTTTATGAAGCATCGCGCTGATATGAGTGCGCATCTCCTGCTTGCTCAAAATTGCCGGCGGCTGCCTGCCGATGTTCAAAGTAGAGCATAATGCCCGGTGAAGCTGCTATCAGAACCATGAGTGCGATTAAGCTGACCCAGAGCATACGTGGCTCTTCTCCTGTTTACTAGCCGATTTACTGATCGAGCGACATAACTATCGCTGCGATGTCATTATGATGCAGCGCCTTATCTTACCACGACCCGGCTAGTCTGCAACCTGATAAAAAGCTGACAGACGGGACAGCGCCTGTCCCGTCTGCCAGTGCTCGATGCCGGTTACGCAGCGTGCGCTTGCACCGGCTCTTCCGTTCCTTCGGCAGCGGCTTCGATCTGCGCCACTGCATCGCGTGGCCGCACGGTGAGGAAGAGGTGGCGATAGCGATCCCAGCGGGCCAGTATCTCGCTGCCACGCGGGCTTTTGGTGAGTTCAACGTGGCGGCGGATCAAGTCGCGCAACCGCATCTCATCACGGTCGCTCAGCGGGCGAAGTTCGACCAACTGCGGATTGTAGCGCTGGGCAAAGACACCGTGTTCGTCAAGCACATATGCGACCCCGCCGGTCATGCCGGCGCCGAAGTTGCGTCCAGTCGGGCCAAGCACGACAACCGTACCGCCGGTCATATATTCGCAGCCGTGATCGCCGATCCCTTCCACCACAGCCGTTGCGCCCGAATTACGCACCGCAAAGCGCTCACCAACTCGTCCTGCCGCGAACAACTCGCCGCCAGTAGCGCCGTACAGCAAGGTGTTGCCAGCGATCACATTCTCGTGCCAGACATACTGCGCGTCGGGCGGTGGTGCAATCGTGATCAGCCCGCCGGCCATGCCCTTGCCAACGTAGTCGTTAGCGTCGCCGATCAGGCGCAACGTCACTCCCGGCGCATTGAAGACGCCGAAGCTCTGGCCAGCGTGGCCGTAGAAGGTAATCGTAATCGTATTGGGTGGCAACCCCTTATCGCCATACAGATGGCCAATCGCGCCTGCCAAGCGCGCGCCAACCGAGCGGTCGCAGTTGTTGATCTCGTATTGCAACCGCACCGGGCCGCTCGCTTCTAGCGCGCTAGCCGCGTCGCGCATAATCCGATCGTTGAGGCTTTCTTCTGGTGGAAGCGCGTTTGGTTTGCCGCCGTGGCGGATCGGCCCATGCCCGATCAGCGAGGCCGCGCCCAACACCGGCGTCATATCGAGCATATCGGCCGCCTCGACCCCGGTCTGGCGCTGGCGCAACAGATCAGTGCGCCCAACCGCCTCATCAATTGAGCGCAGGCCAAGGCTGGCGAGAATCTCGCGCACCTCTTGGGCCAGATAGCGGAAGAANNNGGTGCGCCCAACCGCCTCATCAATTGAGCGCAGGCCAAGGCTGGCGAGAATCTCGCGCACCTCTTGGGCCAGATAGCGGAAGAACGCCATCACCATCTCCGGCTTGCCGGGGAACTTGGCCCGCAGATCGCCGCGCTGGGTGGCAATCCCAACCGGGCAGGTGTTGTTATGGCAGGCGCGGGCCATAATGCAGCCTTCAGCCACCAGCGCAGCAGTGCCGAACGAGAACTCGTCGGCGCCGAGCAGAGCCGCCATCACCACATCGCGTCCTGTCTTGAGGCCGCCATCGGCGCGCAGCCGCACGCGCTCGCGCAGCCCATTGAGGATCAGCGTCTGCTGGGTTTCTGCTAGCCCAAGTTCCCACGGCACGCCAGCATTCTTAATGCTGCTCAGCGGCGAAGCGCCGGTGCCGCCTGAATGCCCGCTGATCAGGATCGTGTCGGCGTACCCCTTAGCCACGCCGGCAGCGACTGTGCCGACGCCGGCCGTTGCCACCAGCTTGACTGAAACGCGCGCATTTGGGTTGACCTGTTTGAGGTCGTAGATCAATTGGGCTAGATCCTCGATGCTATAGATGTCGTGGTGTGGTGGCGGGCTAATCAACGCCACGCCAGGCACCGTATGGCGAATGCGCGCAATCTCTTCGTTAACCTTGTGGCCGGGCAATTGACCACCCTCACCGGGCTTAGCCCCTTGCGCCATCTTGATCTGCAATTCGCTGGCGCTGGCGAGATAGGCCGGTGTGACACCGAAGCGGCCCGACGCCACCTGCTTGATCCGCGAATTGCGCTCGTCGTGATAGCGTTCTGGCGCTTCGCCACCCTCGCCGCTGTTAGCCATTGCGCCAAGCCGGTTCATCGCAATCGAGAGCGTCTCGTGCGCCTCTGAGCTGGTCGAGCCATGGCTCATCGCCGCGGTTGAAAACCGCTTCACTATCGACTCAATTGGTTCAACCTCGTCGATCGGCACGGGTGGGCCGGCCGGCACAAACTCAAGCAGATCGCGCGGCTCGACCGGTGGCCGGTTGTTGACCAGATCGGCATAAGCGCGGTAGGTAGCGTAGCCTTCACTGCTCAGCGCTGGCCCAGTGCTGTCGCCATTGAGCGCATGCGGGTTACGCACTGCTTTATGCAGCGCATGCACAACCGCCGGGCTAAAGGCGTGATACTCGCCATCCTTCTTAAACTTGTAAAAACCGGGGTGCGGCAGTGTTACCCGCTCGGTTTGGAACGCGCGAGCGTGGCGTACGGCTAGATCGCGGGCAATGCGCTTGAATGAGATGCCGCCTACTCGTGAGGGCGTGCCAGTAAAGCAGCGATCGATCACCTCTTGGGACAACCCAACCGCCTCGAAGATCTGCGCCCCGCAGTAGCTATCGAGGGTTGCGATGCCCATTTTTGACATAATCTTCAACAACCCCTTTTCGAGGGCATGGATGAAGTGTTCTTCAGCTTCAAGCGCGAGAGTATGCGCGCGCGTATCGCTTCGCTCGTGGTCGAGGCTGTGCTCGGCGCGCTGGCGCACCGCGTCGCGTTCGACTGCAATCCGGCGCACACTGGCTAGTGCCAAGTACGGGTTAATCGCCTCGGCGCCATACCCAATCAAGGCGGCAATATGATGCACTTCGCGCGCTTCACCGGTCTCGACGAGCAAGCTCACCCGCGAGCGCAACCCGGTGCGGATCAGGTGATGATGCACTGCTCCAGTAGCCAGCAAAATGGGCAATGCCGCATGATCGGCATCAATACCACGATCGCTCAAGATTACAATCGCCGCACCTTTGTTGACCGCAGCCGCTGCTTCTGCGCTGACCTGATCAAGCGCCGCAAGCAAGCTCTCGGCCGTGATCTGGCCCGCCGGGAAGAGCAGGCTGATCGTTACCGAGCGCAGCAGCGGATCGGTCTGTTCACGAATTGCCTGCAACTGGGCATCGGTCAGAATCGGCGAGGTCAATTGCAGCAGATGGGCATGTTCGGGTGTTTCGAGCAAGATCGAGCGGCGGCGACCGATGCCAACGCTGAGTGACATTACCAGCTCCTCGCGCAATGGATCAATCGGCGGGTTCGTCACTTCAGCGAAGCGCTGCTTGAAGAAATGGAACAGCGGACGGCCTAGTTCCAATTGCGAGAGAGGCGGAATCGGTGTATCATCACCCATCGAGCCAACCGGCTCGTGGCCGGTCATCCCCATTGGCTTGAGGATCACATTCAACTCTTCGGAGGTATACCCAAACGCCATCTGCAACGGCTGCAGATCCTCTGGTTCTGCGGTGGGGGGGGTGGGCAACTCAGTGGGGAGATAACACAAATGCTCGTTCAGCCATTCGGTATAGGGTTGGCGGGCAGCAAGCAGTGACTTTACCTCGCTATCGGTGTAGATCCGGCCGGCAGCGGTATCAACGGCCAGCATCTGGCCGGGGCCAAGCTTGCCTTTACAGATAATGCGCGTTTCGGCAATCGGCACTGCGCCGACTTCCGAACCCGACACGACCAAACCGTCATCAGTCACAATATAGCGGGCTGGGCGCAAACCGTTGCGATCAAGCG
>JANWYE010000017.1 GCA_025057175.1 Chloroflexus sp.
CACGGTGCGCCCACGCGCGCCGCCGGGTAGCGATCGCTCGACAATAAACTGGTCGGCAGCTAGCGCAAGCTGGTGAATGAACGGATCGTCTGTCCAGTCAATCCGGCGCAACAGTGACGCTTCGTAGTCGGCGCGCGACTTCCATGCTATCTCGCCATCGAGCGTTGCTGATGACTCGGTGGTAGCAACAATCAGCAACGACTCGCCCGGCGCGAGAGTTGTGGCGAGGCGTCCAACCCGGCGCAGGTTGTCGAGCGCAGGTTGTCCGCGTTCAGCTTCGATTGCCAAGTACAGATCGGTCAGCCAGCCGCCGAGAGGAGTAAAGGTTCCCCGATCGCTCAGCAGCCGCAGATTACGCCCGCCGGGTAATGGCCAGATCCGTAATCCATTGGCGATTGGCTCAACTTGCAATGGCGCTTCGCCAACCTGCGCGACAGTGTGGTGATCGCGAGCGGTGGCTAGCGCATCAAGCCGGATCGTAAGTGGCGCCGAGGCGCGCAGGACAGTGTAACGCACGTAGGTGGTATTGGCGCCCGGCGCCATCCAGATCCGCCGTTCGAGGAGCGCGTCAGCCAGCGCATATTCCCAAACCGGTGTCGTTCCCTCAAGCCGCCAACGCTCCAACCAACGGCAGGCATGGGCCGGTTCGCCGGCACGCCGGTGGGCAGTGAGATCGAAGGTCTGGCCGAGATAGTTCACATACGCATCAAGCGATGCCAGTGTCAACATGCGGCCGAGCGGGGGTTCGAGGGCGGCAATCAGTAAGCCGTGATAGCTGCGCGCGAGCGTGCCGGCGATGGTGCCGGCGGCATAGCCGCCAATCCCATTGGTCACCAGCCACTCACGGTTGGCAGCGAAGGTCGGTTCGGCACACAAGGCGCGTCCGAAGGTAAACACGAGGGTTGCTCCTTCCTGCAATGATTCCATGGCCATGGTACATCATCTTGACCAGCGTGGCGCTCTTGTATGGCGGGCGACAGCCTTGCTCCCTCGCCCGCTCGGCCCTCACAACGCTGGTTGCTGGCGTAACATTGCTCGTGTTCCTGTGTCATAATAGTATGGGAAGCGGCAGCCACGTTGCCGTGTTCCACCATCCAATGTGGAAAGGACGTCTCACAGCTATGAATATTGCTGTCCTTGCCGATATTCATGCCAACTTGGCTGCTTTTACCGCAGTCATTGCCGATATAGAACGGTGGCAACCCGATGCGGTCATCATCGCTGGTGACATCATCAATCGTGGCCCACAACCGCGCGCTTGTCTTGAGTTGGCATTGCAGTTGCGCGCAGAACGGGGCTGGCATGTGCTGCGCGGCAATCACGAAGGCTATGTCCTCAGCTACGACCATGATCTGACCACTGGCCGTCCGCCGCAGGGTGGCAAGCGCGCGTGGCACGGGCCGATTATCTGGACGCATCAGGAAGTGGTTGATCTGGTGCCGCAGATCAAGGCGTTGCCTACCAATATGGCGCTGGCTACGCGCGGTGGGGCGGTGATGGTTTATCACGCCTCGATTCACCATGATCGTGATGGCCTGTTACCAACTCATACCCAGCTCGAATTGCATGCCAAAATCGACTCACATGCCGCGGTCTTTTGCACGGCGCATACGCACATGCCGTTTGTGCGGCGGGTTGGCGAGACATTGGTGGTGAATGTAGGGTCGGTTGGGTTGCCGTTTGATGGCGACTGGCGCGCGGCCTATGCGCGGCTCACGCTTGCGCAGAGCGATTGGCAAGCGCAGATTGTGCGGGTGCCATACGATCGGGAAGCGACCCTCCGCGCCGCGCGCGCGGTGATGGTGCCGGCTTGCGGCCCCATTGCCCACATTATGGTGCGCGAGATCGAGCTGGCGCGGTCATTTTTGTTCGATTTTGTTCCCGTGTATCAGGAGCGGGTATTCGCCGGTATGATGAGTTTAGACGAGGCTGTTCATCGGTTTTTGGCCGAAGTTGAATGCGCCGCGTAACGCGCAAAGGTCACATCAATGCTCCATGTGGTTCGTTACGATCGCCAGCCAGAACCCCGCTCTGCCGCTATTGCCGCCGATATGGCTGGCTGGCTAACCAACGAAGGGTACGCTATCTTTTCCACCGTAGTGGTCAATGCTGCCGGGCAGTCAATGACGATCGATGTTTACCATCGCGATGGCCCCGATCCATACGCGCTCTACCATCCGGCCTTCCCACCCGGCGGCCTGCGCGCGACTCTCTACCTGTTACCCGATGCGCACGCGATGGACGATCTGCTTCAGCGCGCCCAGCAGATGGTGGCGATCTTGATGGCTAGCGCCGCTAAACGGCCAGCATAATTGTTTTGCTGGCCTACTCCGTTACGCGCAGTGGCGCCGTTGCTTCGAGGGCCTTGACCAGATCGCACAACATTGCATTGAAGGGTGTCGGCACGCCGAGCCGTCGCCCTTCGCGCACAATCGCACCGTTAATCGTGTCAATTTCAGTTGGCGCGCCGCGCAAGATGTCTTGCAACATTGACGATCGGTTGGCAGCCGTCATTTGGGCTACGGCCAGCGTTTCAGCCACCGGGTCAGTTAGCGCGAGGGCAATGCCGGCGGCGTGAGCTACTGCCACTGCTTCCTCGACGGCTCTCCGAACCAGTTCAGCGGCGGCGGGAATGCTCGCCAGTGCGCCGTTGGGGACGCGCAGAATCGCGGTGAGAGCGTTGATGCCTACATTTACGATCAATTTGCCCCAGACTAAACTGTCGAGATTGGTGGAAACGCCAGCCGGCAAGCCGCCGGAGCGCAAGGTGTTAGCGAGCGCGTAAGCGATGCTGAGCGATGGCGCGGCGCCAAAAGTGGTCGGCCCGCGACCGGCTAGTTTGACCCAGCCGGGACCAAGGAGGGTTGCGCCTAAGGTGGTAACGGCTTGACCAACCCGGTATGGGCCGAGCCGGGCGCTCAGTATTTCGGCATTGCCAAGACCGTTTTGGAGGGTGTAGGCCACCCCGCCGGGCTTCAACAGCCGCGCCGCTACCTCGGCGGCCCATGTGGTTTGGGCTGCCTTGACGGTGATCAGCGCCACATCAACCGGTTCGAGATGGGCTGGGTCAGTGGTAGCTGGTATCGTTCGCGTCTGCTCCTCGCCATTGCAGGCGCAGCGTAGTCCATAAGCATTGATCGCTGATACATGCTCTGACCATGGATCAACCAATGTGATCGCTACGACCGGAGCAAGGTGAAAGCCGATCACACTGCCAAGCGCGCCGGCGCCAATGATTGCAATCTTCATAGCTGGCGACCTCTGTTATACTACTGTCACGACCATGGTAGCATAGCAGATGAGAGGGTGCGTTATGAGACAGAGCTGGCGATGGCTCGTCATGAGTCTGGTGTTGTGGCTGGTGGCCTGTGGCGGTGTCGCAGCGCCGCCTACACCGACCCCGACACCTGATCCACGCGCGTTGGCTGCTGCAATTGGTCAGGCGACGCAAAATAGCCAGAGCGCTCATTTTCGGATTACACTGACTGGCAAGCCAGTAGCGCTCGACGCGAGCGGAGTAACGGTGTTGAACAGCATCGAAGGCGATTTGCGTCGCCCTGATGCCGTGCTCTCGATCCTCAATATTACGCTGGGCAATGCCATTGGCGAGATTCGGACGGTGTCGCTAGCCGGTAAGCAGTACACGACCAATCCGATCACGCGCCAGTGGATGTGTTTGCAACCCGGTTCGACCTTCGATCCGGCTATTCTTTTCGCGCCGGATGTTGGCATCGAAGCGCTGCTCGCCAATAATTTTGCCGATGTCACGCTAGTGGGGATTGAGGATCTCAATGGTCGCCCGCACTACCATCTGCGCGGCACCTTACCCGCTGAGCAGTTGCGCGCGATTAGCCTCAACTTGCTTGGCGCCGGGCCAGTCACAACTGACCTATGGGCTGATCAGGCGACGATGCGCGCTAGCCGGGTGGTGCTAGTTGATACCGCAACTGATGCCACCAATCCGAGCACGTGGACGCTCGAATTTAGCGAGTACGATAAGACGGTGGATGTTCGCGAACCGGTGCAATGCCCATGAAGAATCCTGCGTTAGCGAAAGCGGAAGCTCGCCCGTTTGATCCCCGTATTACGTTAGGGCTGGTCTGCTTGGCGATCTTTATTGGCGCAGTTGACCTGACCGTGATCAGCGCGGCGCTGCCGAAGGTTATGATCGACTTGCGCCTCTCGCTCGACACTGAACTTAATCGGGCATCGTGGGCAGTGAGCGGTTATTTGCTGGCCTATACGGTCAGCATGACCTTCATGGGCCGTCTATCGGATCTCCTAGGCCGGCGGGCGGTCTACCTCATCTGTTTAATTATTTTTCTGATCGGTTCGGCATGGGTCGCAGCCGCGCCTAATCTGACAATGCTTATTATTGGCCGGGTGGTGCAGGCCCTCGGCGCGGGGGCCATGGTGCCGGTCTCGATGGCGCTCGTTGGCGATCTCTTTCCGCCCGGCCAACGCGCGGCAGCGCTGGGCCTGATCGGCGCAGTTGATACGGCAGGCTGGATGGTCGGCCACCTTTATGGCGGCGTGTTGATGCGGATTTTTGACGATTGGCGGCTGCTCTTCTGGCTGAATCTGCCGATCGGGTTGGTGGCGTTGGCGCTAACGTGGTACGCATTGCGCCAGATTCCCACTCCGCCGCGAGCAGGGCACTTCGACTGGCCGGGCACGGTGTTGCTGAGCGGCAGTCTCGTGGCCTTGAACATCGGTTTGGCTGCCGGCAGCGAGTTGGGCGCTACCGATTTTTATGGCGAACGGTTGGGGCCGCCGCCCTATGCCGGGCCGCTGGTTATCGTGGCGCTCGTCTTGCTGGCGCTGTTTGTCTGGGTCGAGCGGCGCAGCGCCGATCCGCTGATCGGCTTGGAACTCTTTACCCGCCGCGATACGGCAATGGCATGCGTGATCAATGTCATGGTTGGCTTCGGGCTAGCGATTGCGATTACGAATGTGCCCCTCTACATCAATACCTATCTACTGCTCTTCAACCCAACCGACAGCGAAATTCTGCGGATTGCGGCGTGGGATGCCGGGTGGATGCTCTCGGCGCTAACATTGACGATGGCAGTGGCGGCGTTGCCCGGCGGTTTGTTGACCGGGCGCTACGGCGGGCGGTTGCCAGCCTTGCTCGGTTTGGCTTTGGCGCTGATTGGCTACAGCTTGATGGCGTTTTGGGGACCCGAAGCAACCTATCTCCGCATGGGCCTTGAACTTGCCTTAACCGGGATTGGCCTTGGGTTGGTGATTGCGCCGGTGGCCGATACCGTGGTGGCGGCAGCCGGTGAAGAGCGGCGTGGTGCAGCTTCGGCGCTGGTGATTGCCTTGCGGTTGGTGGGGATGACGGTCGGCGTAGCAATCCTCACCCTGTGGGGCGTGCATCGCCAAGACGAATTGCGCCGGGCCGGCGCTGATAATCCCCTAGCGTTGACCGATCCCGCTCGCTTCTTGATGGAAATTGCCGCGCAGGTGATCGGCGAGACGTTTTTGTTTGGCGCAGCGGCTTGTTTGGTTGGGTTGTTGGCAGCATGGTTGATGCGCCAAGCGCGCGCTAACGAGGAAGGCGGGCGGTGAACAGTTCGCTCAGTCATCGCGTACTGCAAGCGCGTCGCTTATGGGGGGCGAACGCTTTGTTTGCATAATATTGGTGATCGTTGAGCTGGGATAGCTCGCGAGGCCTGCGTTGCCGGCGGATTTCGCTCAGCGCGAGAACGCGCATGTCTTAACAGCCATCCGCCTCACCCTGTTAGCCACACCGTGCCACGACTTGATGTGACGAGGAAAGAACGGACACCTTCAATGCATGACGAAGAGATCCAACGCCTGATCGCGCAACGCTTGCCAGCCGAGGTGCGCGCTGGCCCTGCCGAAATTCGCCGTTACAGCGACGAATTGATCATCATCCTGCCCATCGCTCGCCCGCTCGAAGAGATCCCGCTCTGGCGCGAGCAGACCCGGCGCGATCGCATGCGCATCGCGCGCGAGATCGAGCGCCAGAGCGGCGTGCCGGTAGCGTGGGGCATGCGCGCCGCCGATCACGAGGTGCTCTTCACCACCCGCACCGTGCCGGTGATGACCCGGCTGGGCCGCGCCGAACGCGAGTTGCTCGATCTGTTGGTGGCCGTTGGCATTGCCGATACTCGCAGTAGCGCGTTAGCCTATATTGCCCGCGCCTTTGCCTACGAACACCGTGAATGGCTGGCCGAAGCCCGCCTCGCGGTGGGGGAAATGGCCCGCGTGCGCGCCCGTCTTCAACTTGCGCCTCGCCCCGGCCCGCCTCCGGTTCCGCCCGTTGCCGAAGATGAGTGAGGTAGTCTTTGGCGCAACCGTGGGAGCCGGCCTAGCGGGCCGGTGCTACTTGACAAAAACCCCATCATGCTGCTAACCTTATGGGCGTCGGGGCGTGGCTCAGCCTGGTAGAGCACCGCGTTTGGGACGCGGGGGTCGTGGGTTCAAATCCCTCCGCCCCGACCACATTCGCCACGTGGCAACGACCGCCGGCCCTATACCGGCGGTCTTCATGTGTGGAGTATCTATGGCGACGGTGTTAATCGTCGAAGATGAAACGACACTGGCCGAGACCCTGCGTTACAACCTCGAACGCGAAGGCTATACTGTGATTGTAGCCGCTGATGGGGTGCATGGTCTTGACCGCGCCCGCCGCGATCAGCCCGATCTAGTTGTCCTCGACATCATGCTTCCCCGGCTCGATGGCTTCTCGGTTTGCCGCATCCTCCGCCAAGAGAGCGATGTGCCGATTATGATGCTCACCGCCCGCCAAGATGAAGTCGATCGGATTGCCGGCCTCGAACTCGGCGCCGATGACTATATCAGCAAGCCGTTTAGCCTCGGCGAGTTTCTCGCCCGCGTGCGCGCCATCTTGCGCCGCAGCGAGCGCCAGCCCCACTCGATTGTGCGCGAGGTGCTCGAAGCCGGTTCGATCCGGGTTGATACTAGCAGCCGGCGGGCATGGCGCAACGGCCAAGAATTGAACCTGCCGCAAAAGGAGTTTGATCTCCTGACCTGCCTGATGCGCAACCGCGGCATTGCGCTTACTCGCGACCTGCTGCTCGAACGGGTTTGGGGGCAAGATTTTATCGGTGATAGCCGCACCGTTGATGTCCACATTCGCTGGTTGCGCGAGAAGATCGAACCCGATCCCGGCAAACCGACTTATATTCAGACGGTGCGCGGCGTTGGCTATCGCTTTGAGCCGCCGGCTGATGCATAGCGCATGGCAGCTAAACTGCCGCGTTCCGCAGGGCGAGGCGCTAGACGATCGCCATTACACTGGCAACGTGAAGCCAAATCCGAACAATCTGCATGACTCTGCTTGAATTGACGCTAACGGTGGCTACAGTAGTGCTGGCGGTGAGTTTAATTCTCAGCGTCCGCCGTTGGCGTAGGTTTGAGCGACAATTGGCTGCCGGCGCATCTGCGCCGGTTTCTTCTATGATTGGGCCTAAACAGGATTACATGATGCGCGTTGCTGACGATGCGCCGGTAGTGGTCGCTGAGCCGGAGCCGGCACTGCTCGTTCCAAAGCATCAACCGCTCTTTTTGGCGTTGGCTCAGGCCGTCGATACCGGCGTGATTGTGGTTGATCATGAGCGCCAGATCGTGTTTCACAACGAGGCGGCGACGCATTTGCTCGCCGGACAAGCTAGCGCGGTCGGTAGCGGGTTGATTACGCTGCTGCGCGATCATCAGGCCGATCTGCTGGCCCATGATGTCATGGCCGACGGCGAACGGCGCGAATTAACGATTCGCCCGCTGGCAACCGGGCGTACCCTCCATTTGCACTATGTGCCGTTGATCGCAGCGGAAAATCAGACCGCCGGCGCGTTGATAGTGATTCGCGATCTCACCCAGATTAGCATGCTCGAACGGGCGCGGCGCGATCTGGTCGCTAATGTGTCGCACGAATTGCGCACACCGTTGGCGTCGCTCAAGTTGCTGGTCGAGACGCTGCAATCGGCGCCGCCGCCCGACATCGCTGGGCGAATGTTAGAGCAGATGGCGCAAGAGATCGACGCCGTAACGCAGCTCGTTGATGAACTGCACGAACTCTCGCGCCTTGAGTCGGGCCGGGTGTCGCTTAAGTTGGCGCCACTGGCGGTTTGGCCGGTGATCGAGCGGGCGGTCGAGCGCATCCGCCCGCAGGCCGATCGAAAACAGCAGACAATCTGTGCTACGCCGGTGCGCGATCTGCCACCGGCGCTGATGGATGCGGATCGGATCGGGCAGGTGTTGCTCAACCTGCTGCATAATGCGGTGAAGTTTACTCCCGAAGGCGGCACAATCTCGGTCACGGCGCAGGTATTGCACCTTGCAGTTGATGACCCGCCTTCACGGGAAGATCGACCGCCACATCCTGCTGGCACGTGGGTGCTGATCAGCGTCAGCGACACCGGGATCGGCATTCCCAACCGTGAACTGCGCCGGATCTTCGAGCGCTTCTACAAGGTCGATCGAGCGCGCACTCGCCACGCCGGCGGCACCGGCTTGGGGCTGGCGATTGCCAAGCACCTTGTCGAAGGCCACGGTGGCCGGATTTGGGCAACCAGTCAGGAGGGGCACGGTTCGACCTTCTGGTTTACCTTGCCGGCGGCCTGACCCACTACGCGCTGCGGATAAAGAACCATACTGTTAATCCAATGCTAATCACGACCACGACCAGCCGCACCCGGCGAGCATCGAACCGCCGGGCAATCGCCGCGCCGCCATAGCCACCTGCAATTGCGCCGAGCGTCATGATCAGTGCCGGCAGCCATGCGATCAAGCCGGTAGCCACAAACGTAGCCACTGCAATCCCGTTGACCAGCGCCGCCTGCAAGGTCTTGAGCGCGTTCATGCGGTGAATGTTGTCGTGGCCGAGCAACGCTAGCGCGGCCAGCGTGAGAATGCCCAGCCCGGCGCCAAAAAAGCCGCCGTAAATGGCGATGGCAAGGTACATAGCGATGACCAGCCAGCGCTGCCCGTTGCCGTCGCCGACTGTCCGCCGGGCAAGCTGGGTGATCTGCGGGCTAAAGGTGAAGACCAGCGTGGCAAAGAGCAGCAGGTACGGAATCATTGCCGTAAAGCGTTGCTCATCGGTGTAGAGCAGCAGGATTGCGCCGAGCAATCCGCCGATCAGGCTCAGGCCGCTAAAGAGCCAAATATCGCGCCGCTGGCCGCTCAGTTCACGCCGGTAGGCGCCAATGCTGGCCAGCGTGCCCGGCCATAGCGCTAGCGCATTAGTGGCGTTCGCTACAATCGGCGGCACACCGGCCACGAGCAGGGCGGGGAAAGAGAAGAAGCTACCGCCGCCGGCAATTGCATTCAGCGCGCCGGCCACTAGCGCGGCGGTGAAGATGAGCAGCAAGTCGAAGAATTCCATTGCTCATGCCTTTCTATCATCAGATCATCGGATGTTTTAGTAGTAACTAATCAAGTTTCGTCGGTATGGTGGCTGCTGGTTCTTGTGTGCGAGCGGTTATTGTCAGGGGCGCTAACAAACAGCGAGCTGGCCGAGCAATTGAGCAATGCGTCGCATTGTCTGGCTTGCCCTCGCAATCACGCCAAAGCCCTATCGTCATCGCCAGCGCGAAACGCTGTGAGCGTTGCATCGTGGCGGGCCAGAATCTGGCGCGTCACCGCGACGGCCATTGCCGCATCGCCTGCTTCAATCGCCGCGACCAGATCGGCGTGAGAACGGTCGTCAGACGCGGGTGCGGCGGCGTCCCACAACACGCCGAGCGCATCGCGGAGGGTGGTGGCGAACATGCGGTACAGATCGCTCAGGATGGGGTTGTGAGTAGCGCGAGCAATCGCACAGTGCAACTCGATGTCGGCGTGTAGTGCAGTGGCGGTATCGCCATTGGCTAGCGCCGCCGAGCGCGCTGCCAACCATTGCCTAATCACGGCCAGATCATCATCGGCGCGCCGTTCGGCGGCCAATGCCACGACTTCCAGCTCCAGTGCCCGCCGCACTTCATGCACCTCGTTAACTTTCGCTTGGCGCAACCGCGCGGCCAATGGCTCAGCCACCGCCGCAGCGCGCACGTAGGTGCCGTCGCCTTGCCGCACCTCAAGCAAGCCTTCGTGGGCCAGCGCCCGGATGGCTTCGCGCACGGTTGAGCGCCCGACGCCGAGTTGCGCCATCAGTTGAGGTTCCGGCGGTAACCGGCTGCCGACCGGGTAGGCTTGCGCGCTGAGTTGTTGCCGCAGATACTCGATAACTTGCTCGACCAACCGTTGCCGGGTAATTGGCATATTTGCCTCGCTAAAAGATCATATCATCTGATGTTTTAGTTTATACTACTCGATCAGTGTTTGTCAACTGGCTTCACTTGCCCATCAGCCGCATCGCGGCTACAATACAAGGCATAGCGCAACGCTGCGGCTGACCGTCCGCTGTGGAGCAAGCCTCATGTCCGAATTACGGCAGAATATCGCCACCCGTGAATGGGTGATCATTGCCAGTGAACGCGCGCGCCGTCCGAACACGTTTACGGAAACCCGCCACCAACCGCTCACTGCCGAACGTCCGTCGCACGATCCGCAATGCCCCTTTTGCGTTGGCAATGAAGAGCTTGACCTCGAAGTCGAGCGCCATCCGGCGGTTGGGTCGTGGCAACTACGGATTGTGCGGAACAAGTATCCCGCGTTGCATGAGCATGCGCCGGTGGTGCGCCATTTTGACGGCGTGCGGCGCACGATCAGCGGGTATGGGTATCACGAGGTGCTGGTGGAGCATCCGCAGCACAATACCACGCTTGGCCTGATGACTCATGCCGAGGTGCGGGCGGTGCTGGCGGTGTACCTCAGCCGTGGACGGGCGATGAGCACCGATCCGCGCATCGAGCAGATTGTCATTTTTAAGAACCACGGCGAGCGGGCCGGCGCGTCGTTGCAGCATCCACACAGCCAGATTATGGCGGTGCCGGTAGTGCCGAGCGATATTCGCCACCGGATCGAAGAGGCGCGCCGGTTTTTCGATGATACCGGCCAGTGTGTGTTCTGCACAATGCTGGCCGATGAGGTGGCGCGCAATGAGCGCATTGTCTACGCCAATAATGACTTTGTCGCGTTTGTGCTCTACGCTGCATCCTCGCCGTTTCATCTCTGGATTCTGCCGCGCAAGCATCGGGCTAGCTTTTTCCATCTCGAAGAGGCTGAACTCGATGGCTTAGCCGATGTGGTGCGCGAGGTGTTTCATCGCCTCTACTATCGCCTTAACGATCCTGATTATAACTTGGTCTTGCGTTCGACCCCGGCCAAAGAGCCGGAAAACGGCTATTTTCATTGGTATCTGGCAGTGGTGCCGCGCTTGTCGTATATGGCTGGCTTTGAAATGGGCAGCGGCATTTTTATTAATCCGAGCATTCCTGAGGCCTGTGCAGCGTTTTTGCGCGAATGAGGGCGATGCGGCCTACAGGTGTGGCTACGAGCGAGGGTGATCCAATTGCCACGGGACAACAACCGCTTTTGCGCAACAGATTTTGTTTATAGAATATTCACTGTTGCGTCAACCATTGTAACTGCGATTATCCAAAAATCGGTTATACTAACGTTTAACGAAATGAGTCTGATGGCTCAGTTAGGCGTGTGTGTAGGAGTCCAATGCCTATGACCGGCGCATTCCCCCTCAGCGACGAAACCATCAAAGCCCTTGCGCCGTGCGATTTGCCGTTGTTACGCCGCGATCCCTTTGTGCGCAGCGTGAGTAGCGCCAGTATGCTTGACTTTCCGCCTGAAGTGCAGCCGGTGGTGCGGCGGTTATACGATATGTTGCTGGCGATTTTTGGCCGCTTTGATCAAGCTCGCCAGCTCGATTATCGCGACCTGCTGCACGTGTTGCGCGAAGCCGGTTGGAATGATCTGATCAATCAAGTGCGTAGCATTTCACTCAGCCAGCACGACCCGGTGCTAGGGCAAGTGATCCACGATATTCGGGGCGGCTCGTTGCAGGCCTTGGCGTTGCAATTGCAACTGCTCGAATATGATCAGATACGGCCTGCCGATATTGAACGAATCTACTTGCTGACGCGCGATCATCTCAAGATTATGCGCAATTGTGTGCCGGATCTCGATCCGGTGCGCACCGCGCGCGATATTGAATTGCGCGCCCATGGCGTTGATCTGTTGCTAGAAAAGTGGCAGCGGGCTGATTATCGCTTGCCCGATGGCACGGCTCAGATTATGGTTGATGCCCGCTACAATGGTGTGGTGGCCGACCGGTGCGTTGAGTTTTCCGCGCTCGATCGCGTGGTCTACAATCTGATCAATAATGCCACGCGCCATAGCGCCGATCATCGCGTGATGGTCGGCATTTACCCCCTGTTCGAGTGCCAGTCGCCAAGTCTGCGCTTTGTGGTGGCGAATCAGATCGATTCGCTGCAACGCAGCGCCCTCGAACAGCGCTTTGGTCAGCAGTGGAGCCAGCTTTTCCGCGGCGGTTTTACTTTTAGTAGCAATGGCAGTCACGGTCATGGCTTTGGCTTGGCGATCTGTGCTGAGTTGGTAGCGAATGCCTATGGCCTGCCCAATGGCGCCGCCGCTATTGCCGGCAGTTATGTCGGTGCTCGTCCCCATGGCGATCTGTTTGTGGCATGGTTCCACTGGCCGATTGCGGCGCCATGATGCGCAGACGCCAGCGCTTGGCATAGCGATGATGAGCTATGCCAAGCGCTTTGATCTTCTCCCCTCTCTCCCACCTTGCAGGACGCTACAGCGACTGCTATACTGAACGAAAGTTGTCCCGTTCTGCACAGAAATCAGCTTCTCATGGACGAGCTGCTAGACCTCGAGTTGAGTCTGCGTGGCCTTGGCAATACTGGCTACGCAGTGACGCTATCGTTTAGTGACCCAGATAGCGATACCGATGTGCGTCTTGAACGGGGGACCAGCGAGCATCCGATTCGGTTTGATCTTGATCGACTGCGCGAAGTGGCCGCCGATCCCGCTGCCTATGGTACCGCGCTGGGCGCGATGCTATTTAGCGATAGCGAGATTCTTGCTCAATTTACCGCCGCGCGCGCAATTGCCCGCCGCGGTCGCCGGCCGCTTCCGATTCGCTTCCGCCTCTTTATTGCCCCTAGCGCCGCCGAGCTGCACGCGCTACGCTGGGAGACGTTGCGGATGCCCGACGGCGAGCCGTTATTAATGGGCGAAGAGGTCTATTTTTCGCGCTATTTGACCAGCAACGATGTGCAGCCGATCCGCGCTCGCTCGCGCGGCGCGCTGCGCGCGCTGATCGCTATTGCCAATCCGGCGGGAATTGAACGGTTCGGTTTAGCGCCGGTCGATGTCGCGGGCGAACTGGCCCGCGCTCGCGCGGGATTTGGCGCGTTCGAGCTGGTCGAGCTGGCCGAACCCGGCGCGGCAACGCTGGAACAGATCATTGCTGCCCTGCGCGCGGCTGCCCGTGAGGGCCGTCCGTTTGACATCCTCTATCTGGTGGCGCATGGGAGTTATGTTGAAGGCAATACCTATCTCTGGCTGGTCAAGCCGGATAATGCTTTTGATCGGGTTGATGGCGCGTCATTTACCCAACGTCTGCGCGAACTTACCGATCGGCCTCGGCTCGTCATGCTGATCGCTTGCCAGAGCGCCGGTGGCATGACAACCGATCATGGCGCTCTATCCGCGCTTGGGCCGCGCTTGGCCGAGGCCGGCGTTCCGGCGGTGATTGCGATGCAGGGCAACGTCTCGATGCGCTTGATCGAGCGCTTCGTGCCGGCCTTCTGCCAAGAGTTGCAACATGATGGCGTGATTGATGCCGCGATGGCTATTGCCCGCGGTGCGGTGCGCGACATGCCCGATCATTGGATGCCGGTGCTCTATTCGCGTCTCAAGAGCGGGCGGATCTGGTATGTGCCCGGCTTTGCCGATGAGCGTGACAATGTCGAGAAGATCGAAGCCATTGCTGGTTACATCGGCGATGGCCTCTGCACGCCGATTATCGGCCCGCAATTGGCCGAGACCCGCCTTGGCACCAGCCGCATGATCGCGCGCATGTGGGCCGAACGCTATCGCTATCCGATGGAGAGTTATGAGCGCGAACAATTAGCCTATGTGGCCCAGTTTCTCTCGATTAAACACGATTATCGCTTTCCGCGCCGGTCACTAATTGAAACGCTGCGCCAGTTGTTGATCGAAGAATACCACGATGTGTTACCCGATCTCGACCGGCTCGATCTGCTCGAACTATACCGGACGATTGGCCGCCACGAGCGGGCGCGCGATCCGTTTGATCCTTACCGGGTGCTTGCCGCGCAGCCGCTGCCGATCTATATCACCGCCAATGCCTCAAATATGCTGAATGAGGCGCTGATTGAGGCCGGCAAGCAACCGGTGATTGAGTTATGCCGCTGGAATGAGGATCTCGATCGCTTGCCTTCGATCTTCGAGCGTGAGCCGGATTATCGCCCAAGCGCCGAGCGGCCTTTGGTGTTTCACTTGTTCGGCAGCTTTGATCAGCCGGAGACATTGGCGTTAACGGAGGATGACTACTTTGATTTTTTGATTAACATCACGGGGGAACGCGAACGGATTCCGGCGATTGTCCGTGATGCATTAGCCGATAGCGCGTTGCTCTTTCTAGGGTTTGAATTGGAGGATATTGGTTTTCGCACCCTGTTTCATAGCTTGATCAAACCGCTGCGTGGCGCTTCGCGCCGGCGGCGTTACGTTCAGATTGCCGGACAATTGATGCCGCGCGAGGATCAAGTGTTGCAACCCGATCGGGCGATCCGTTATCTGGAAGCCTATTTTCACGATACGGCTGCGATTAGTATCTTTTGGGGCAGCCCGCGCGATTTCTGTGTCGCTCTGGCTGCCCAGCTTGCCGAGAGTGACCGGCCCCGTCGCCGGCGCGGTTTCTGATGAACACGCTGCGCCAAAATCCTTATCTTGGGCCGCGCGCCTTTACCCGTGAACACCGGCTCTATGGCCGCGATCGTGAGCTGCGCGATCTGACCAGTCTGTTGGTAGCCGAGCGAATCGTGCTACTTTATTCGCCATCAGGGGCCGGCAAGAGTTCGCTGGTACAGGCAGCACTGATCCCCACCCTCGAAGCCCGCCGGTTTCGGGTCTTGCCAATCGTGCGGGTGGGTTTGGCGTTGCCCACCGCTACGCCGCTTGCCACTAATCGCTACCTTGCCGCCGCTGCGCTCTCAATCGGTGGCGATGAGGCGCTCGATCGATCGTTGACCGAGTTCATTACCCCCTCTGAGCAGGTCGATCCCGACGACACGGTGATCATCTTCGATCAGTTTGAAGAGTTACTGACAGTTGATCCGCTCAATCGCGCCGCCAAAGAAGCGTTTTGCCGAACGGTTGGCGATCTGTTGCGCGCCAATCGCCATCTGTGGGCATTGTTTGTCATTCGCGAAGACTATCTTGCGCCAATGATGGAATATGCCCATTTCTTCCCGTCACGGTTCCGCAACACGTTTCGCCTCGATCTGCTCGGCCCAGAAGCGGCTCTGGCTGCGATTCGCCGGCCGGCGCTTGATGCCGGGGTTGAGTTTGAACTGGCTGCAGCCCGTAGTCTGGTTGACGATCTGCGCCGCGCGCGCGTTCAATCGGTGTCGGATCAGGTAGAGACAATGCTGGGCGCGACCGTCGAGCCGGTGCAGTTGCAGGTGGTCTGTTTCCGGTTGTGGCAGCGATTGTTTCCGACCGGTGCGCCAGCGGGAGCGGCGATTACGGCCACAGCCCTGAGCCTGATCGGTTCGGTCGATGAGGCGCTGGCCGATTATTATGCTGACCGGGTTGCTGCTGCCGCTGCTGCCAGTGGCGTGCGCGAGCGCGTGATCCGCGATTGGTTCGATCAGCAGTTGATCACTGCCGGCGGCATTCGCAATCAGGTGCTGCGCGGCGAAGGCGCAACCGCTGGTTTGCCCAATGCTGCCCTGCCGCCATTGATTAACGCCTATCTGATCCGAGCCGAGCAACGGCGCAATTTTACGTGGTATGAGCTGGCCCACGATCGCCTGATCGAGCCGGTGCGGCAGAATAATGCGGCGTGGCGCGAGCGGCTAGCGCCGGTTCAACGGCAAGCTGCACTCTGGGCAGCAACCGATCGGCCACAGAGTCTGCTCTTGCGCGATGCCGATCTGGTAGCGGCCCAAGCGTGGGCGGCAGCGCATCCCGAACAGGTCGAGCAGATTGATACCGAGTTTCTCAAAGCCTGCGTTGAGCACCAAGCCGAAATTGATGCTGATCGCCGGCGCGATCGGCTTATCCAGTGGTTGGGGATTGTGTCGGCGGTGTTAGCGGTAGTGATGTTGATTGCCGCTGCGGCCGCCTTCTTTGCCTATCAAGAGGCCGATCGCCTATCGCGCTTGGCCCGCGCGCGCGAATTAGCGGCCGAAGCAGCGGTGAATTTGTCGGTTGATCCGCAGCTCTCGTTGTTGCTGGCCCGCCAAGCCGTGCTAGTACATCGCAAACGCAATGAACAGGTTGATCTGGCGGCTGAAGCGATCCTCTACCGGGCGCTGGCAGTGTCGCGGGCGCGCGAGACGGTTGATCTTGGCGCACCGGTGACAGCGCTGGCCGTGAGTGACGACGGGCGCTGGTGGGCGGCGGCGACGCATGCTGAAACCGGTGTGGTTGAAGTGGTGTTGGTTGAGCGCGCCAGCGGCCAGATGCAGCAGTTAGCCGGCGCATCGGATCACGTTGCGGCGCTTACGTTTAGTCCCGATAGCAGCAAGTTGGTGGCAGTGACATGGGATGGCACGCTGCTCATGTGGGAAACTGGCAATCCTCAACCAGCCAACCGTTGGGTCCGTTCGGCAGTGACGAGTAGTGATGCGCCGATCCAGCAGGCCGAGTTGTTAGCAGATCGCCTCCTCGATGTGCGGTTCGCGCCTGATGGCAGAACTGTCTACACTGCCGGTTATGATGGCTGGCTGCGACAGTGGGATCTAGCCAGCGGGCGGCAAGTGGTGGTGGGCGGCGAAGAGGGCAACCCGCTTGTGAGCATGACCATCGACCCGGCCGGTACTCGCATTGCTGCCGGCACCCAAACCGGTGACTTGCTGGTCTGGCAGTTGCGCGATGGTAGGCTGATCGAGCGCCAGACTATCGGCACGCAGCCGATCTATGCGCTTGAATACACGCTCGATGGCAAGTTGGCATTTGTTGAGGGGGTACGCTTGCTCGAAGCTGGCAGTGATGATGATGCTATCGGTGTGCTGGCCACGTTCGGCGCCACCCTCAACGATCTGTGGCTTAGCCCTGACAGGTCGCTGGCGTTGTTGGCATCTAACGATGGCAACGACTATCTGGTCAATCTTAGCAATGGGAAGACGATCACCATTTTGCGAGGTCACGATGATCAGATCAGCCATACGCGCTGGCTGGCCAATGGCCGGGAAGCCATCACGGCATCGTTCGATGGCACAGTACGCTTCTGGGCAGTTGGTGATATTCAGCGCTTTACGCCGGTGGCGCTAGCTGCCGATCCACAGCAGGGTCGGCTAGCAGTAGGTGGCGAGGATGGCGCGATTGCGTTGTTTCGCGAAGCTACCGGCCCAGCGCAATTACTACTCCATCACAACGACGTCATCGAGATGCTGGCCTTTAGCCCGGATGGGCGCTGGCTGGCGGCAGCTAGCGCCGATGGCGAGGCGAGCATTTGGGAGGTAGCGACAGGCCGGTTACGAACCATCATCCCTCACGAGGCGCGGGTACGCACGGTCGCCTTCAATGCTGATGGTACGCTCCTATTGACGAGCAGCCGCTTGCAAGCTTATCTCTGGCGCTGGCAGGAATCGACCACGCGCCCGCTAGTGACGCTCAATTTGGGCATGCATAGGAAAACTGACATTATCACCAGCACGGCGCTCCATCCTTCCCAACCTCTGCTGGCGATAGTCACCCGCGATGGCCAGACGCTAATGTGGGATTACCGGGCAATGCAGATCGTGGTTGAAGCTGCTGATGATCGCGCCAATGGCCGCGTCGGGTTTAGCCCTGATGGTTCGCTTGTGCTCAGCGAGTCAAATGAAGGCATCTTACTTCTGCGCGATAGCGCTACGCTGCGTTTACGCGACTTTCCCGCCTTCCATCGCGGCGGCATTGCCGGCTTTGCCTTTGATCCAAGTGGTACACTGATCGCAACCGTTGGATTTGATCAGACGGCAAAAATTTGGCGGATCGCCGATGGGGTCGAGCTGGTTCGGATGGGTACCGATGGCTTGCCGGTAGCGATTGCGTTCAGCAGCGCCGGTGAGGTGGCGATTGCCGGCGCGAATGGGAGTGTCGTCCGGTTGCCGATCGATATTGCGCAAGCGCTCGATCTGGCGCTGGCCCGCTCGCGCCGGCCAACCGCTGAAGAGTGCGAGCGCTATCAGTTGGCGCGCGAAGATCCCGCGTTGTGTCCCGGTCGTTGAACGCACGCGGTTGTGCTGTGGCCGGGAGTCGCAAACGAGTGGGTAGGGCGACGCGCTGTGTCGCCCTCTTATCATCAGGTGGGGGAATGTCTATGGCACGCCGATTGGTTGCCCTATGTTTCGCGCTGACCATCAGTTTGATGGGAGTTGTCACGCCACTAATGTATGGTCAAGACAGTGCCACACCATTGCGTTTGGCATGGCAGTCGGCGGCCAGCGATGCTTTCACGTCAGTTGCCGTCTTCGACGTTGATAGCGATGGCGACAACGATCTGGCCGTCGGGCGGCGCAATTTGCCTACCCAACTGTGGCGCAACGATGGCGTTGATGCTGGCGGCCAACCGGTCTTTACCCCGATCTGGAGTTCGCCAACCGCGCGTGAAACGGTGGCGCTAGCGTGGGCGGTGACGAGCGGCGGCGCATTGCTCTTGGCTGAAGCCAACTATGATGATGTGAGCGTGATCTATCGGGTGACGCCGATCAGCGGCGGGGTGGCGGTAACAGTGCAGTTTACAACCCAATCACTCTTTGCCCAGACGATCGTTTGGGGTGAGATTGATGGTGACAACGAGCCGGATCTCCTCATTGGCGGCGAGTCTGAACCAATCTACTATTATCTTGGCACAACGATTCTGGCCGGTGGGCCGGATACGCCGCTGGTGGCGGTGCTGGGAAGTTTTACTGCCAGCAGCTTAGCGTTGGCCAATATGAACGGCGATAGCCAGCCTGATCTCGTGGTTGGTTTGCAGGGTGAGCCAAGCAGTATCTTCGCTGGCGTGCCAACCGCGCCATTTTTTGTTTCCGTTCCGATCTGGACGGATACTGCAACCAATACCAACACCCGCGCAGTGCTCGCCACCGATTTCGATGACGATGGACGTACCGATCTCTTCATTGCCAGTGTGCGCGAAAATAGCCGCCTTTACGTGCATCGATCTGATGCGCCGTTTACGTTGGCGTTATCGTGGGTGACAGATCAGCGAATGAATGCGATTGCCGCTGCTGCCGCCGACTACGATGGCGATGGTTTCATTGATATTGCACTCAGTAGCGAACCACGCAGCGATGTGATCCAGACGTTGCCGATTGGCGAGCATCTGTTGCGCAACAATCGCGCCGGCGGGTTTACCCTCGCGGCGACGCTGGCTAACCGCGCCACCAGTCGCAGCGGCCTAGCATGGGGCCAACTAGTAGGCGGCAGCACACCTGATCTGGCCGTTGTGCGGCTTGGTGCGCCGGTCCGCATCTATCGCAACGAGCTGAGTGGCGTGGTGAATGTGACTGTCACCGGTGCTGGTGGCGCGCCAGCCCGCGGCGCGCTCTTCTTTCGCCAACCGGCTGGTAGCACTACACTGGCCGAGCCAATCCTCGCTGGCGATCGGCCATTACGCGCTGACGCCAGTGGCAATGCGAGTCTGACTGGCCGAGTCAATAACGGTGATGCCGTGGCCGTCTTGCAACCGGTGGGTGAGTTGCGTACCTTTGCCAGTAGCCATGCCCCGATACCAATTGCCGCTGATCGACCCGATCGGATTACCGCGACTCTCACCATTACCCAAACCGGTATCGTGCAATTTATTGATACTATCGCCATTACCGGTACCCACACCTACTTTAGCGATCTGACGATGACACTGATCAGCCCGGCAGGGACTGCCGTGCGGCTGGTTGGTGGCGCGTGCGGTGATGCCGATGGGTTTGCGCTGCGCGTTACTGATACCGCACCGGGAGTGAGCTGCCCGCCTACCGGCGGCGCTACCTTTCGCGCGCTCGATCCGCTAGATGATTTGCGCGGCGAGTCGATTACCGGCGTCTGGCAATTGGTGATCGAAGACGATTTTGCTTTCGATGGCGGATCATTGGCGGCGTGGAGCATCAATGCGTTAGTGAATGATAGCCCGCTCTATTACACGAACTTTGCCCCCGGTGATCCGCCAGTATTTTCGGTGCTCAGCGATAGCGCGCCCAATGCCTTGAGTGTCAGCGCAGCCAATCCGCTCTTACTCTTTGATATTGATGTGTCGCTCGAATGGGATGCGCGCAATGATACTGGCTACCTTGCCCAACTGCGCACCGATCTACGCCGTACCTCTGAGCTGCTCTACGATTGGACGAACGGGCAAGCGGCGCTGGGCCGGGTGCGCATTTTCCACAATCGCGAGCGTTGGAATCTGGCCGATGTGCGCATCTATGCTAGCAACCGGTTGCGACCTAATGCTGATCGCGGCGGGGTAGTGCAACAGACGACGATCACCACCAACGGCAACGGCGAAGAGGTTGTCTTCTATCCGGGCCGGGTACGGATCGGCGCGACGTGGAATCAGTATGGTGCGAGCCGGGGCGCCATCGGCGAAGATTGGCCGCGGGCGCTGGCGCACGAGTTGGGCCACTATCTGTTCTTCCTCGCGGACAACTACATCGGGTTCGCAACTGTGAGCGGGCGCAAAGTGTTGGTTGGCGTCGAAGGTTGCCTTGGCGCAATGAATAACCCTTACCGCGAAGAGGAGTCGGAATTTCATCCGCTCGACCCCAACTGGGAACGATTCTGCGCTAATACGCTCTCACAACTCGAAAATGGACGCTCCGATTGGGATACGATCGTCGCCTTCTACCCAGCATTGGCCGCGCGTCGTCCGGCAACGCTCAATGAAACCACCGGCCCCAACACGCTGCCGGCCAATCTAACCGAAGTGATCGAGATGCCACTGGCCGAACCGGCTCGCACCGTGCGTCAGAGCACGTTCAGCCTATTACTGGCATTCGGCGGTGATGAGATCCGGCTACAACCCGATCGCAGCGCGCGCGGTATCCTCTTTGCCGACGATGACGGCAACGGCGTCGCCGATCGGCTCATCGATCTCGGCGGGCCGGTGCGCGATCAGCTCGAAGCGCGCGGCGCCCGTCCCGGCGATCGCCTTTGCCTGTTCGAGCCGGCAGCGCGCCGGTTAGGATGCGTTGAGTCAATAGTCAATGGCCAGACCACCCTCACCGTTTCCGAGCGTCCCGACTGGCAGCCCGACATCCGCATCGAGCCAATCGATAGCCAGCGCATTCGGGTGATCGTGCGGGCAGAAGGGGTGAGCGCGCCATTACGCGCCCGCCTTTTCCCGCTCGATGGCCAGCCTTCGGCCACTGTCACGCTATTGTATAGCGGTGGCCTAGCGCAAGCTGAACTCACGATGCCGGCGCCATTTGATCAGGCCCTGTTGCATATTTGGGTTGATGAGCCTGCTCCGCGTCGCGAGTCGGTTACTGATGTCACACTCTATAACTACCCAGCGGATACCCCACGGCTGGCCGGCAGCGAACCGCCGGTGCTTAGCCAGCGCCGCCCATGCAACCCACGCCGGCAGACTTGCCCTGATGATGCGCCGGCCTCGCTCGATGGACAGGCGCTGATCTACGATCTTGCGGGAGTGTTTGGACCGGGCGATCTTATCTCATTACAAGCAGCCACGCGCGTGCCGGCTGCGCCGCCACCATGGACTGAGCAGGTTGGTTCGGGGTATTGGTTACATGGCGTGAGCGCCACCAACCTGACCGGCTTCTCGATCAACCTCAGCTACGACGAGGCGAGCTTACCACCCGGCACCGCCGGCGGTTTGAGCATCTTTACCTACAATCCGGTTGATCAAGCATGGCGCGAGCTGTCCGTCTACCGGCGCGATCGCGAACGGCGCGAACTGGCCGGCGACTCGGCGGGAGCAGGGTTGTATACGCTCCTTACCACTCTGCGCCCGGCGCTAGGCTGGAATCTGCTCGCCTACCCGTGGGCCGGAGAAACCGTGCCGGTTGCCTTTAGCCGGCTCAACGTTGATGCCCGCCACTACCGCATCGTCTACGGCTACGATGAGACACAGCGCCAGTGGCAACGCTATGATCCGACGGTACCGTCAATATTTGACCCATGGGTCAATACGCTCACCAGCCTTGCCTACGGGCGCGGCTACTGGGTCTTCGTCACCGATGCCGGGCCTACTGGCGCCGCAACAACGACTGGCGCTGCGCTGCAATCGGCCTTGCCGCAGCCACCAACGACCTACTACGGCTACATTGCGCCGCTCGGCAACATCACCTTCAGCCCCGGCCAAACCGTCGAGGCGTTGATCAACGGCGTCGTGTGTGGCAGCACTCAGGCGCAATTGATCGGTGGCAAGTTGGCCTATGTCATCGATGTGACCGCTGCGCAACCGGGCAGTGAAGGCTGCGGCATGGCCGGACGGACAATAACTTTCCGCGTGAACGGTATCAATGTGCGCGGCTCGGCAAGCTGGGGCGAACCCGGCGCACACCGGCTTGATCTCAACCCCACCATCTGGCTGCCGCTCCTCCAACGCGCGCCAGTATGCTTGGTGGCGTGTGGGAATGGCGCGCCGTAGCGGCCCATTTGTCCGCCGGAAGTATGGTGGGGATTGCCGGCAAAATGTAAGGGCAGGTTTCAAACCCTCCTAGTCTTTGCGTTGTCTGGGCGGCAAGGATGTCCTCACGCGACATTCATTTGACGAATTTGCTTCCCATTTCTCCTTTACAACATTGCTTGCTTCTGGTATACTCAACATTGTTGAATATCTATACGCGCTAGCATTAGGGCAACGCATGGCCGAATCGGAATTGCCCAATCTGACCACCGAGCAATCAACGCTCGACGCGATCGAGCAGATGATCCTGCGCATTAGTTGGCTGGCACAGCGCCAATTTGTGCAGTTGCTCGATGACGACCGGTTCAATTTGACGTTGACCCAGTTTTATACGCTGCTCCACCTTGCCCAGACTAACGGCGAATGCAAGATGTCGGATCTGGCCGAGGCGACGCAGCAGTCGGCGGCAGCACTCACCGGTGTCGTTGATCGTCTGCTCGATAAGCAACTAGTCGAGCGCACCCGGCACGAGCGCGATCGCCGGCAAGTAATGGTGCAAGTTACGCCGCGCGGGCTAGCAATGATCGCAGCTATCCGGCAAGCGCGGCGCGAACAGATCCACGCCGCGCTAGGCCATTTGCCAGCGGCTGACGCAGAACGGTTACTGGAACTGCTTGAAAGCGTGCTGGCCGGCATGGCGCGGGCGCTCGAGCGGAATGAGACCGGGCGGTTGGCCTAAAGATAGCGGAACGAACAGCGGCAATGCTGTGTTCGTTCGAGGAGTAACGATTGACACGGTTATGGCTGCAATTGACGAAGCCGCCTGCGCTGCCAGAAGGGGTTAGTTGGTCGCGCCTGTTCGGCTATCTCCGTCCATACCAAAGGTGGATGATCGTTGCCCTGATTGCAATGGTCATTGGCGCCGGTCTGGGCCTCGTGATGCCGCTAGCCGTCGGGCAGATCGTCAACTTGATCACTGGCGATCAGGCGTTGCCAATTGCCCAAATCGCCTTGATATTGATGATAGTGGCAATTGGTGACGTTATCGTCAGTTTTATCCAGACCTACAGCCTCGCGTTTGTTGGTGAGCGCGTGGTAAGCGACCTGCGTCTGGCGGCGTACCGGCACTTGCAACAGCTCGATTTATCCTTCTTCGATCAGCGCCGCACCGGCGAGATCACGTCACGGATTACCAATGACGTGACGTTGATCCAATCAGCGGTGACGACGAATCTGGCCACGCTGTTGCAAGGCGTAATCCAGTTAGTCGGCGCAGTGATCTTGATGGTAGTGGTCTCGTGGCAGCTCAGCGGGCTGGCGCTGGTGCTGGTGCCAACGTTGGTGTTGATCGCGGCTGGCTTTGGGCGCTGGTTGCGCCGGATTTCAACTGCGGTGCAAGATCGGCTAGCCGATGCGACCAGCATTCTCGAAGAGACGGTTGCCGGCGCGCGGGTGGTGCGCTCGTTTGGGCGCGAGCCGTATGAGATTGAGCGATTTCGGGCTGCGGTCGAAGCAACGTTTGCTACGGCAATGAAGCGGGCGCGAGTGCGCGCGCTCTTTCAGCCGGCAATGTCGCTGGCAGTATGGGTGGCGCTGATCGGGATGCTGGTGGTCGGTGGCTATCTGGTGAGCGTGGGATCGCTCACGCCGGGTGATCTGGTTGCCTTTCTCTTCTACGCCGGCATGGCCGCTGCATCGATGGGCACATTTGCCGGCCTGTTCGGCCAAATCCAAGAGGCGCTCGGCGCAGTGGCGCGGGTGTTTGAGCTGCTCGATCAGCAGCCGGCAGTGGCCGATGCGCCTGATGCCATCCCGCTGCCGCCGGTGCAAGGCAGAGTCGAGTTTCGCGCCGTCTCGTTTGCCTATCAGCGCGCTGAGAACGGTCAAGCTGCGCCGATTGTGCTCCGCAATTTCTCGCTTGCGATCGAGCCGGGTGAGATGGTGGCGTTGGTGGGGCCGAGCGGCGCTGGCAAGAGCACGATCGTCAGCCTTATCCCGCGCTTTTATGATGTGCAGGCCGGCAGTGTCTTGATCGATGGCTATGATGTGCGCCGAGTGCAAATCCGATCGCTGCGCGAACAGATCGGCATTGTGCCGCAAGAGACATTGCTGTTCAGCGGCAGTATTCGCGACAACATTCGCTATGGCCGGCTAGAAGCCAGCGATGCTGAAGTCGAAGCGGCTGCGCGCATGGCCAACGCGCACGAGTTTATTTGCCAGTTGCCTGATGGCTATGATACGCCGGTCGGTGAACGCGGCGTGCGGCTGAGCGGCGGCCAACGGCAGCGGATTGCCATCGCTCGCGCAATCTTGAAAGATCCGCGCATTTTAATCCTCGACGAAGCGACCAGTTCGCTCGACAGCGAAAGCGAACGGTTGGTGCAAGAGGCGCTAGAGCGGTTGATGGCCGGGCGCACCAGTATCGTGATTGCTCACCGGCTCAGCACGGTGCAACGGGCTGACCGAATTGTGGTGGTGGTAGCGGGCGAAGTGGTTGAGCAGGGGAGCCATCGCCAGTTGTTGGCCCGCGGTGGCGTCTATGCCCGGTTGTACGAATTGCAATTCCGCGAACCGGCCCCGGCGCTGGCAGCCGATTAAGCTAATAGGAATAACGTTCACTTTGAACGTAGGAGATAATCAAACCATGAATGAGCCAATGTCACTCTTTGATGATGTATCTGAAGAGCAAGAAGAGCAGTTTGAGGCGCCTGAGCGCCGGCTACCGATGGTGGTGCTCGGTGAGATGGTGATTATGCCGCACATGACCATCCCGTTGCAGGTGCCGCAGGGGAAATCCTACCGCGCCATGGAACGGGCATGGGATGAGGATCGTGATGTCTTGTTGATTTTTGTGCGCGAGCATCAGCTCGAAGGCTATAAGAGCAACCAGCCGCAGAACCTGCCGCCAATTGGCGTCATTGCCCAGTTGCAAGAGTTCGCCAAGCTGAACGACGGCACCGCGCGCGTGATCCTCGAAGGCCAGAGCCGGGCGCAGATTATCGAAGCAGTGCAGATTACCCCCTTCTACCGGGTGCGCTGCCGTCCGGTGACCGACCCGGTCGTGACCGGCCTTGAAGTCGAGGCGCTGATGGAGACGGTTAAGCAGCAGGTTGATGAGTTTGTCGAGCATCTCGGCGAGGTGCCGCAAGAGGCGGTGCAGTTCGTGCATCGCATTGACCGTCCGGGCCATCTGGCCGACATTGTAACGTGGGGGCCGGCGTTCGATTTCAAAGACCGGCTAGAAATCCTCAACACGCTCGATCCAGTCGAGCGGCTACGCAAGGCGTATCTGGTCTTGGCGCGCCAGCTTGAGCTGCTCAAGCTGCGAGTCAAGATCCAACAAGATACCAAAGAGGTGCTCGATCAGAGCCAACGCGAATATTTCCTGCGCGAACAGTTGCGGGTGATTCGCCGCGAGCTTGGTGAAGATGAAGAAGGAGATGATCCCATCGACGAGCTACGCCGTAAGATTCACGAATTGAATGCGCCGGAATACGTCAAGAATCAGGCGTTGCACGAACTCAAGCGGTTGGCCCAACAGGGTATGAATAATCCTGAGTCGGGCGTGATCCGCACCTATCTCGACTGGATCCTCTCGTTGCCATGGGCCGACGAGGAGTTGCCTGAGATCAGTATTACCGAGGCGCAGAAGGTGCTCGACGCCGACCATTACGGGCTTGAGAAGGTCAAAGAGCGTATTCTCGAATATCTGGCCGTGCGCAAGCTGGCCGGCGACAAGATGCGCTCGCCGATCCTCTGTTTCGTTGGCCCGCCCGGCGTCGGCAAGACCAGTCTGGGCCGCAGTATTGCCCGCGCCTTGGGGCGCAAGTTCGTGCGCACCAGCCTTGGCGGCGTGCGCGATGAAGCCGAAATTCGCGGCCATCGCCGCACGTACATTGGCGCGCTGCCCGGCCGGATTATTCAGGCCATGAAGAACGTCAAGTCGAAAAGCCCGGTCTACATCCTCGATGAGGTAGACAAGATCGGGATCGACTTCCGCGGCGACCCGACCTCAGCTCTGCTCGAGGTGCTTGATCCTGAACAAAATAATGCCTTCAGCGATCACTACCTTGAGATTCCGTTCGATCTCAGCAAGGTGATCTTCATTGCTACCGCCAACCAGCTCGAACCAATTCCGCTGCCGTTGCGCGATCGCATGGAGATCATCGAGATCAGTGGCTACACCGAGGATGAGAAGCTAGAGATTGCGCGCGGCTTCCTCATTCCCAAGCAACGCGAATTTCACGGGCTAACCGAGGAGCAAATCGAGTTTACCGACGGCGCTATCTTGAAACTCATTCGCGAATACACTCGCGAGGCCGGGGTGCGCAGTCTCGAACGCGAGATTGCTAGTCTCTGCCGCAAGGTGGCGCGGCAGGTTGCCGAGCAGACCGAAGCTAGTGGCGAGACGCCGCCGAAGTTTGTGATTGACGAGGCGGCGGTGGTTAAGTACCTTGGTCCTGAGCGCTTCACCTTCGGGATGGTTGAAGAGCAGGACGAAGTTGGCGTGGCGACCGGCGTTGCGTGGACGAGCGCTGGCGGTGATATTCTCAGCATCGAGGTGTTGCCGTTTAAGGGTAAGGGCCAATTGCAACTAACCGGCCAGCTTGGCGAGGTGATGAAGGAGAGCGCGCAAGCGGCGGTAAGCTATGTGCGGTCGCGCGCTGCCGATTTTGGCATCGACCCCAATACCTTCGAGGAGACGAACATTCACATTCACATCCCCGAAGGAGCGGTGCCGAAGGATGGTCCCTCTGCCGGTATTACCCTAACGACGGCGCTGATCAGTGCGCTCACCGGCACGCCAGTGCGGCGCGATGTGGCGATGACCGGCGAGGTGACGCTGCGCGGCAAGGTGTTGCCCATCGGCGGCCTGAAAGAGAAGACGTTGGCCGCCCACCGGGCCGGTATCCGCACCTTCATCTTGCCGAAGGAGAACGCCAAGGACATCAGCGAGTTGCCGGAAAAGGTGCGGCGCGAGCTTAACCTCATCCCGGTCTCGTCGATGGATGAGGTGCTACGGATTGCTCTTAGCCGGATGCCTACGCCGGCCGGCAATCAGAATGGCTCGCATACAAATAATAATCGTGGCCAGCCCTCGCCGGCGCCGGCTGGAGCGTAAAGGCGGCGCGTACCTGCCCGGCGTGGTGGAGTGTCGCGAGCTATACCGCAAGGGCGACGCATACGTCGCCCTTGCCTCATTCGTATGTCTGCCATTCTCTGTTACGGCTCAATCTGCGCCGATCTGCGCATCTGGCTGCCACGCTGGCCTACGCCGGGCAGCGGCATGCATGCGCTGCGCAGCGTCTGGTCAGCAGGAGGCAATGCGCTTAATGAGGCGCGCGCCTTGACGCGGTGGGGCGCGCAGCCGCTGCTCTATGGCGACCGGTTAGGCTACGATCCGGCCGGCGAGGTGGTAGCAACTGAGCTGCGTGCTCTCAATTTGGCAACGCATATTGAGCGCGATACCGGTGTGGCAACTCCAGTTTGCCACATTTTGATCACACCTGACGGCGAGCGCACGGTCATTGCCCTCCGCCAAGGAACTGCAGCAACACCGCCGCCGCCAGAAGTGTTGGCTGCTAGCTCAATTGTCAGTGTCAGCCGCTATGGCCTGCACACGGTTGATGTAGCATTGGCTGCTCGCCGGCTTGATCGGCTAGTGGTTGCCGGTGATGTGTTTGATCCGGCTGAACCGCTCGCTCACGCTGCTGATGTGATTGTCACGTCAGCGGCGCTACTCACCCCTGACCCATGGGAACGAGCTGAGGCTTTGCACCGCGTGCGCGGCGCCCCGATCTTTGTCACCGCTGGCCCGCAACCGGCGCGACTCTTGGCTGCGGGGGAGTGGCATGAAGCAACGCCGCCACCCCTGACTGTCACCGATGCCACTGGCGCCGGCGATGTGTTTCGGGCCGGTGTAGTCTACGGCCTCTGGCGCGGCTGGGAGTGGCGGACGATACTGGCATTTGCGGTGCGCGCGGCTGTTGAGGCAATAGCAGGATAGCCGAGTGGTGAGGTAGTATAATCTATCCACCCTTTACAGCGTGCAGCGGCCAAGCTGCCGCAGGCCACGCGGTTGTGCGGGCGACAGCCAAGTAGCCGCAGTCCTTGTGTGTAGTGCATCTACGCGGGTTCGGCGGACCTGCCAATCCTTCTTCATTCCGTCTGATACGGCCGCCGGTACAGCTCGCTGTGGACACCCCAGCGCCTTGCTTCCACCCGCCACCCAATGCTGCCAACCAGCCGGTAAAGCCATGCCGGAATAAACGTCCGGTTCATCCGCTCTTGCGCCGCAGCAGGGATTGGCTGCCCCTGCGCCAACGCCTCAGCCGCAATAGCTAATGCTGCGCGGATCGGCATTGCCCGGCCATCGAGCTTGGCTAACGGTTCGCCATGCACCATCTCGCCGCCACCGAGCGCTAATCCACCTTGCCAATCATAGCCGGCGGCATAGGCAAACTCAGCGCAAATCGCTAGCGCATTTTCCAGATGGCGCGCTTCGGGAAAGCCACAATTGCCGATTGCTACGAAGCGCTTTGGGAGTGGCGGACGTGGGCGCGCAGCAAGCTGTTCGAGCAACCGAATTACCGGCGCCGGTAATGTGTCGATGTAGAGAGGGAAGGCCAGCACAATCAGATCGGTAGTAGCGAGTTGGCCAAGCAACGCTTGTAGCTTGGCCGGATTATTGAGCGTGGTGTAGAGAAATACTGTGCTCGTTGCGATGCCTTGCGCGGCAAGTTGCTGCATCAAATATTCGCCCAGCGCAAACGAGGTGCTCTTGCGCGTGCGCGGGCTACCCACGAGCAACAAGGCATTGCGTGGCGGGGTATGGTGGGCTGTGCCGTCCGGCAGCTCCGGCAGCTCCGGCACTCCCATTGGTTCAGCGCGAGCAATGGCCGCCAGCGCTGATGCCATCTGCGCAGCCAACTCGGCTTCTGCTGGCATACCGGTGACAATTGTGCAGTGAGTGGCAGGCGCATAAAAATTAAGGCTATTCCGCCAGACCAGATGGCGAAAGATGGCTTCGGCGCGCGGGTTGGGTGCGCCTTGCCAGCCAATCACGAGAAAGTTGGGATAGCGATCGTAGCGTCGCTCGTGGTGAGTTTCGCCATTAAGTGTGACAAAAAATGGCGCAATATTTTGAATCTGGTGGTCAACTGCTTGCTTAAGCAGAGAACTATAGCCGCCGAATGTCATTGGGGTGAGATAGATCAACAGTTCCGCC
>JANWYE010000180.1 GCA_025057175.1 Chloroflexus sp.
AGCCTTCTTACCAGCGAGCGTATTGCCGGCGCGGCTTGATCGAATCGGGATCGTCGCTTTAGCCGGGCAGCCGCTGGCGCAGGAATGGTACCTCATCCGGTTGCGCGAACGGGCGCCGGCGCGCGTGGTTGACCTGATCTACGAGACAATGCTAGGCGACGAGGGGCGGGCTGCGCTGTTGCGGTTGGGGTTGGCGACCTGACAAGGATGCCGGTCAGGAGCGCAGATTGCTGGCTTGCACACTAGCGCTAGGAGCGCGCGTTGTCGCTTGCCATCTATCATTGGGCGGGGAAGTAGGGATAGCGCCGCAATGCTCATCTGACAAATCCCTGCGCAAGCAAGAGTGATGGCGAGAGGCGAGTGACCACACCACCAACGCGAAGCGAGAACGAAACTGTTAACAGATTCTGGCAAACCACAGAGGTGTTATGCACGATGTGATTGTGATTGGCGCAGGCATCGCCGGCTTGGCGGCAGCGCATGCCTTGCGCGCCGCCGGATACGCTGTGCTCGTGCTCGAAGCGCGGAACCGCATTGGCGGCCGTATCTGGACTGACGAACGGCATGGCCCGGTCGAGTTTGGCGCTGAGTTTATCCACGGCCACCGCGCCGCGACGTGGGAATTGGTCTGGCGCGCCGGGTTGCCCACCTCGCGCTGGGGTCGCGATCGCCGGTTCGCTGTCGGTGGGCAGATGTTGGCAGACGATGATCCGGTCGGTAAAGCGGTACATGCGCTCTATCTACAAATCTGCCGGTATCAAGGCCCTGAAGCAACAGTTGCCGAACTGCTCGACCGATGGGCGCCGTCGCCAGAAGTGCGCATGTTGGCCGGGCGCTGGCTAGCCAATATTGAAGGAGCCGATTTGAATCGTCTCAGTGCGGCGGCGCTGGCGCGCGAACGGCGCTTGAGCACGATTGGTGAAGATAACTTTCACATTGACTGCGGCTATCGCCATCTGCTGGCGCCGCTTAGCAGCGGTTCGGCGATCGAGCTAGAAGCGGCTGTCAAGCTAGTGCGTTGGGACGAGCGACAGGTAGAAGTGGTGCTGGCCGATGGCCGCCAATTCCACGCCCGCTATCTCATTGTTACCGTGCCGGTCTCGCTCTTGCAAGCCGGGCAACCGGCCTTTGATCCGCCGCTGCCTATTGCCAAGCAAGCTGCCATCGCCGCCATTCCGATGGGGCACGTCACTAAATTGGCGCTCTGGTTCGATCACCAATTCTGGCCAGAGTTTACCGTGCTGAGCACCGATGGTGTGATTGCGACGTGGTGGCCAGTCACGAGCGCGCATGTGCCAACCCTGATGGGCTATATGGGTGGCCAGCAGGCGCTGGCGGTGGCCAATTTGGGTGAAACGGAAGCGATTGCGGTCGCGCTGCGTGAGTTGAGTGCATTGTTTAGCGTTGATGCGGCAACCTGCTACCGTGGTGGCCGGTTGGTTGACTGGGCGCGTGATCCGTGGAGCTGCGGCGCCTATACCTATAGCGCTGCCGGCACGCCGGCAGCACGGGTAGCGCTGGCAGAACCGGTTGGCCCGCTCCACTTCGCCGGCGAAGCCACCGTCACCGGCGCCGAGATTGCTACCGTGCATGGGGCATTTGAAAGCGGGCGGCGAGCGGCGCGGGAGATTATCCTCCTGCGCAATCGCCAGATTCAAACATACCTCTAACATCCCGCTAGTGTATCGTTGCTAGAAAACCGGTACACTACACACAGAAACAAATGCCCGCAGGGGTACGACAACTTTGCAACGGAGGCCAGCACTATGGGCAAGATTGTAGGCATTGACCTTGGCACGACCAACTCGTGCATTGCAGTTATGGAAGGCGGTGATGTGGTCGTCATTCCGAATGCGGAAGGCAACCGCACTACGCCATCGATGGTTGCGTTTGCCAAAAACGGCGAGCGGCTAGTAGGCCAGACTGCCAAGCGGCAAGCGACCATCAACCCGGAAAATACGCTCTATTCGGTCAAGCGCTTTATTGGGCGCTCGTATGATGAAATTACCGAAGAGCGCGAGCGGGTACCCTTCAAAGTGGTGAAGGGGCCGCGCAATGACGTGCGCATCTACGTGCCGCAGACCGGCAAAGAGTACGCGCCGCAAGAGATCTCGGCAATGGTCTTGCAGAAGCTGAAAGCCGATGCTGAGGCTTTCCTTGGCGAGCCGGTAACGCAAGCCGTGATCACGGTGCCCGCGTACTTTAACGACAGCCAGCGGCAAGCGACCAAGGATGCCGGTAAGATTGCCGGTTTGGAAGTGTTGCGCATTATTAACGAGCCGACGGCTGCCGCGTTGGCTTATGGGCTTGATAAGAAGAAAGATGAGACGATCCTCGTCTTCGACCTCGGTGGTGGTACGTTTGACGTGAGCGTCCTTGAGGTTGGCGATGGCGTGATCGAGGTCAAGGCGACCAGCGGTGACACGCACCTCGGCGGTGATGACTACGACGCCGCGATCGTGAACTGGATCATCGACGAGTTCCGCAAGGATCAGGGCATCGACCTGAGCAAAGATCGGCAAGCCTTGCAGCGGCTGAAGGAGGCGGCTGAGAAGGCCAAGATGGAACTCAGCTCGATGATGGAGACCGAGATTAACCTGCCCTTCATCACGGCTGACGCCAGCGGGCCGAAGCACTTGGCGATGAAGTTGACGCGGGCCAAGTTCGAGCAATTGACCGCGCATCTGACCGAGCGCCTGCGCGATCCGGTGTTGCGCGCGCTGAAGGATGCTGGCTTGCAGCCGAGCCAGATCGACGAAGTGGTATTGGTCGGTGGTTCGACCCGCATGCCGGTGGTGCAAGAGCTGGTGCGCAAGATGCTCGGCAAAGAGCCGAACAAGAGCGTTAACCCTGATGAGGTGGTGGCGGTTGGCGCGGCCATCCAAGCGGCTGTGCTGGGTGGTCAAGTCAAGGATGTGTTGCTGCTCGACGTGACGCCGCTCTCGCTCGGTGTCGAGACGCTTGGCGGCGTGATGACCAAGCTGATCGAGCGCAATACGACCATTCCGACCCGCAAGACCGAGATCTTCTCGACCGCGGCTGATGGCCAGACGGCGGTTGACATCCACATCTTGCAGGGCGAGCGTGAGATGGCGGCTGACAACATCACGCTCGGTCGCTTCCGGCTCGAAGGCATCCCGCCGGCGCCGCGCGGCGTGCCGCAGATTGAGGTGACGTTTGACATCGACGCTAACGGTATCTTGAACGTAAGCGCGCGCGATAAGGCGACCGGCAAAGAGCAGCGGATCACGATTACCGCTAGCACCAACCTCTCGAAAGAAGAGGTGGAGCGCATGGTGCGCGAAGCGCAGCTCCATGCCGCTGAAGACAAGGCGCGCCGCGAGCTGGTCGAGCTGAAGAATCAGGCTGATAGCCTCGCCTACCAGACCGAAAAGTCGCTCAAGGAGTTGGGCGACAAGATCGATAGCATCGAGCGCAGCCGGATCGAGGGCTTGATCAAGGATCTGCGCGAAGCGATTGCCAAAGAGGATCGCAACCGCATCCAGCAACTCTCGAACGAGTTGCAGCAAGCAATGTTCAAGGTTTCGCAAGCTGCCTATGGTGATGGCGCCGCGCCGGGCGCCGGCAGCAGCGGCGGGCGCAAGGATGATGGCGTCGTCGAGGGTGAGTATACGGTCAACTGATAACGTAGGTGACATAAGGGCGGATTACTAAACCGCCCTTATGTTACTTATTTCCGCCGTAATGCCACCGGAAAGATCAACCCCACCTGCCAACGAATAAACCGCGCCATCAAGCGTTGCTGCCACGATAATGGCATGCGAGTAAGCGCTTCATAGCTGCGTAGCAGATAGATCGCTAGCGGCGGCGCTCGCTGAATCTGTTGCAGGGCTTGCAATGCTAATTCATGGGCTTGCCTCGTTTCGCCGCTCAATTGGGCGATTCGCGCAGCGAGTATTGTGTGCCAAATCTGATCAGCGCGACTGATCCGGCTCGAGTCGGTAAACAAGTTGCTCGCTGCTTGCCATTCGGCCATGGCTGCGTTCACATCACCAGCGGCAAGATGAATTTCAACGGCGCTGAGATGGCCCCACACCTGCACTTGCAGGTCACGACTCCGCTCACCACGGGCAACCACTTCGGCAGTGCCGGTTAATGCTGCTGCGATATTCCCAGTGCGTACTTGCGCCATGCAGAGCAGAGCGCGGCATTCAACCCAGCGGCGGGTTTCGCCAGTCTGTTGGGCAATGCTCAAACCGAGGCTCAGAGCTGTTTGCGCTCGTTGCCAATTGCCTTGCCCCAAGGCTGCAAGGCCTTGCATTTGCGCTATCCATGCCATCGTTGCTGGATCGCCCAATTGGCGCGCCAATTTCATTGCCTTGCGCCGGTATATGCTGGCTAGCACCGGCAATCGATTCAGTGCCACTTCCATGTGCGCATAGGCGCGGGCACGGGCCGCCGGCAATCTTGCGGCTTCGGCAAGGTTGAGCGCACGCAGCAGGCTGTGCAGCATTGTTAGTGGATCACGCTGGTAGTAGTCTAGTTGCACTAAGAGATTGGCAGCGCGGGCAATTTCCATCGTATCGATCCCTGCCGGCATTGCTCGTAGCTGGATGCCTGCGAGCGCTAAGCATTGCCGCGCACCTTCGACAAGGATCGGCCATAAGAGTGCCCGCCGGTCTGCCGGTAATGGTAGCCCAAGATGGGCAAATGCACTCTGCAACAGCCGGTAGCTCTCGGCAAGCCGTCCTTGTCCATAGGACGCCTCAGCCAGCATTCGCTCGCGACGGCCGACCACGGCGCTTGATTGATCGTTGCCGATCTGATTTGCTTGGCTCAAAAGTTCAACTGCACTGGCATAATCGCCGGTGTGAAGCGCTAGTTCACCAGCTCGATCAAGGTGCGGTCGCGCGCGGATTAGTTCACCGGCGGCTTGCCAGTGGTACGCGATCGTGGTTGCGCGCAGCGGATCGTGACCAGCCCGTTGCTCAAGATACTCGGCTAAGCGAGCATGCAGTTGTCGCCGCTGGGCAAAGCTCATCAAATTGTAGATTGCTTCGGCGATTGCGGCTGGGCGAAAGGCGTAGCTCAAAGTTGGCTCAAAGCGTTCCAGAGTGATCAGGCCGGCGTGTTGTAACGCAAAAAGCTGGGCAGTCAGTTGGGCTTCGGTAAGAGGAATAGGATGAATAGCTGCTAGCGTCTCTGGGTCGAATTCAACCCCGATCACGCTAGCAACCTTCAAGGTTAATTGCTGCTCGAGCGTCAATTGGTCAAACCGGCTGGTAATCAATCCCTGCACTGTGGCCGGCAAACGCACCATCTGCAACGCTGTGCGAGCCGCTCCCGGCACAAAGCGACATATTTGGCGTTGACGCATGATCAACCCTGTATCGCGCAACGCTTTGGCTAGCTCAAGACTAAAAAATGGGTGGCCCTGCGTTTGCTCGGCGATCAATCGCCAGATCGCTTCGTCAACCTGTTCAACCCCAAAGAGTTGCGCAATTAGATCATGGATGGCTGGCGGGCTTAACCCGTGGAGCTTGATCTGATCCATCAATGGGTGATAGATGAGCCGGCGTTGTTCTTCGGTCTGATTCAACGGTGGCCGGCCCGTTAAGATCAGCAAGATTGGCGGCTGGCGATCGAGGAGATCGGCTAGCAGTGTCCATGTCGTTTCATCGAGCCATTGGGCATCTTCGATCACAATGACTAAAGGAACACATTCTGCCGCGCTGATCAGCAGGGTGATCAAAGCGTCACGCAGACGTTCGGCATGAGTTGGCGCAAGCGTTGCCGGATTCGACGGTTGGCCAATTAGATTTGTTGGCCAGAGTTCCTGTGCAATTTCGTCGATTGTATTGGTAAGATCGGCCAAGCGGGGATGGCTTAAGAGGCTTGGTAAGCCGGCGCGTAGCACATTGTACGGGCTGCGATCAATTAATCGCGCCGTGCCGCTTACAACTAGCACGCCGCGCGCGCGGGCGTGGGCAATAAATGCCTGCACTAAATGCGATTTGCCGATCCCGACCTCGCCGGTAATGACAATGCCGCATCCTTGCCCCTGTTGTAGCCGGTCGAGCCGATCTTGCAGGAGCGCCATCTCATTGGTTCGCCCGATCAGCGCATCACTATAGCGGTTGGTAGTGGATAAACGTTGCCCATACCCATCAGTGGCAGCCGGCAATGGTTGAAATACGTGAACGGGATCGGCAATTCCACGTAGGTATAAGGGTGGCAAAGCGTTAAAATTGATCCGATCACGGCAAGCCGCCGCAGTTTCACCATCACACAGGATGGGTACGCCTTGCCGTTGCGCTGCTTGCATCAGCCGCGCAGCGCGATTGACCACCGAACCCATCATCGTATATTCACGCCGTTCTATCCCGCCCACCGAACTGCATAGCGCCTGCCCGTTGGTGACGCCGATCGTGCAGGTGAAACCCAAATCAGCGAGTGTGTTGACAATATCGTGAGCGGCAAATACTCCCCTGAGCGCGTCGTCTTCATGAGCGAAGGGGGGCAATCCAAACGCTGCCAGCAGCGTTGGCCCTTTGTTGTCGGTGCCAAGCCGGTTGATGCTACCTTCATAACGGTAGAGGCAGGTCTGGATGGCGCGTAGCGCTGCTTGCGCTACCGGCAATGGGGTATCAGCAGTCAGATTGCCAAGATGAGCAAACAGAACCGTTACATGGCGTTGCTCGGCTAGCCACGCAGTTTGTCCGGCGTCAATCCGAGTTAAGATTGCCTTGGGTACATACGAACGCAAGTGTTCAAGCTGCTCGAGGTCAATCTGGGGCAGATCTAACCCGCGCATCGGCACATCGTCAAGCAGTGCGGTGAGTCGCCAGTGCCCATTGGCGAGCGGTGTCGCTTCACACCATGGTTGCACCAACTTCCATGCAGTGGTAGTTAACGCTACCTCTCCCGGTGGCGCAGCCGCTTCTGCGGCGCCGGCATCACGCACTGCCTCACCGATGATCAGTAACTCCCAACGGTCGAAGATGCCGCCAAGATGCATCAGCGTTACTTCGCCGGCCCCAATCCCTACCCGCGCTCGCAAGCCACGCGCCGCTTCATCTACCAATTCGGTACTCCAAACGGCAGGCGACATAATCATTTGAATCGCCAAGCCACACTGCACTGCGCGCCGCGTGAGGATTTCCAACCCCTCTTCGCCGTACCACAACGCAAGGAGGCCGTCGCCGGCAAATTTGATCACATCGCCGCCGTGAGCGGTCACAATCCGCACGAGATGCCCAAAATAGAGTTCAAGAATTTGGGTTAGCTCTTCAATGCCGGCAGGATTGGTATGGGTGAGATGCTCGGTTAAGGCAGTAAATCCCGACAGATCGGCAAATAAGATTGCCGCCGGAAAACTCTCTTTGGCCGCTTCGAGCCGCCCATCTGCGCCAATGTTCTGTAACCGGCGCCGGATGAGGCCGGGGAGGTAACAGGCCAATTCGCTGAGGTTGGCGAGCATCATGGCGGTGAACCATGCGCATTACGAGCGCTCCGCAGACAGACATTCGTGTCCCTGTGATGCGGGATAAGCGCGCGGACGCGATTACTTCGATTATGGATCAGGACACGCTTCTCTGCAAGCGCGCCCTCACCGTTCGCTCTGGGTGGAAAGTGAGCTGCGTTCCGTGTTCATAGCAGGGAAGAGGTTATTGTCACATCAGCTCTCCAGCCGGTTTTGTGTTTCTTCACGCTGTATTGCAGGTTGGCGTTGCTGAATCAGCGCAAGTCCGATCCGCTCTAGCTCAGCGCAGTGCCGTTGCCATGAGAAATCGGCCGCCACGCGCGCTCGCGCCCGCTGGCCCATTGCAAAGGCTGCTGCTGGGTTGGCCAGCACCCGCTCGATTGCAGCAGCTAGATCGGCGACATCCCCTTCCCGGAAGAGCGCACCTTCCACGCCTTC
>JANWYE010000181.1 GCA_025057175.1 Chloroflexus sp.
GTCGCGCCCGCTGCTGAACCAGACCAGTGGTTGCCATTAGTTGGCGTTGATCTGCTAAGCCACGCGCCTGAAATTGCGGCGTGGCTGCTGAGCTTTGCCCGCCCGCTTGATATTGCGACGCTTGCCTATCTCGACGGCGAACGCCACCTGCGTGTTGCGCTGGCGATGGATGCGATCGTCGCTACTGTTAGCGCCGCCCGCCCCGATACTACCCTCATGACGATGGCAACCCCTACTGATGTTTTCGCTGTCAATGAAGAGACAGCGTTGGCGGCGATGCGCAATGCAACCAAAGCCCATCCGTTCGGCGCGCGGCTAGCAGCCATTGTGCGTACTCTCAGCGGTGGAAGGCTGCTGCAACCGCACGTGCGCGAGTTGATTGCCAGCGCAAATGGCAAGCGTTACGGCATCGTTGATTGCCTGTTCCTCGAACAGGGGCCGAATTATGCAATGGCGAAACGGTTGCAACAGTGGCGCGCAATTATTGCCCGCGCCGGCGGCCAGCGGGTCTCGATGAATGTTGCTCCCTCGACGATGACCCAATCGGTGATCAAAAATCCGGCCCTCAGAGCGGGCTATAACGGGGCCGGCTTGTTTGGCGTCGAGATCTTTGCCCCTGAAACCACCAGCGCACTGATGGCTGCCCTCTGGGTGCATGACCTGCGCTGCCATAATTGCGCCGCTAATCCCGATTTTCCGCTCGATCATCCACTCGAACTCCTCACTGCCAATGCTAACCACGGCGGTCTCTGGCGCAACGGCTTTCTGCCCCGCACGGCGCTGCCGTTGGCGGCAGCAATTGGGTGGATGAAACCACAAAAACCTTGACGAATCGCTCGCTCGGTGGTACACTTGAGAGCCGTGCCGGGGTAGCTCAGCGGTAGAGCAAACGGCTCATAATCGTTAGGTCGCGGGTTCGAATCCCGCCTCCGGCACCACTCGCCGGTGAGCATCGCTCACCGGCGTTTCCGTTCATAAATCCTTGTATCGGTAATCTGAGCTTTTTTCCCGCCAACGCTCTATGCTCAACCATCTGCGCCAGTTTCTGCTTGCCGAAGGATTCGGGCGACCCTCCACCCGCCTGTTAGTCGCTGTTTCCGGCGGCGGCGATTCGCTGGCGCTGTTGCACATGCTCTATACCTTCCACGCCGCCGGTGGGCCGGTACCAATTGTCGCCCATCTCGATCACGGTTTGCGTGGGGCTGAGTCGGCGGCTGAGGCGGCGTTTGTGGCGGCGACAGCTGCTGAGTGGGGGTTGCGCGCGGTTATCGAGACAGCTAATCTGCCGCTAGGTACGACACCGGCAGTGGCGCGCGCAGCCCGCTACGCCTTTCTTGCCCGCACCGCGATTGTCGAGCAGGTGGATGCGGTGTTGGTTGCCCATCAGGCTGATGATCAGGCTGAAACGGTGTTGATGCACTTGCTGCGTGGGGCCGGGCCAGCCGGCCTGCGTGGAATGCGCCCGCGAGTTGAGTGGCCGGAATGGGCCGCGCCGGCAATTGCAACCAGAGCGGTTCCGCGGCATGGCCCGCCGCTCCTGCGCCCGTTGCTGGCTGTGAGCCGGGCTGCGCTCGCTGCTTATTGCGCTGACCATGGGCTGATTCCGCGCCAAGACCCGACGAACCATAACCTGCGTTACATTCGCTCGCGCATCCGCCATCAGATTTTGCCGCAACTGGCCACCGAAAATCCGCACATCAATGCCGCTCTTGTTCGCACTGCCCGCATTTGCGCCGAAGACTACGATTTCATTCAGCAGGCGCTAGCGGCCCAGTGGCCGAAGCTGATCGCCGCACAGCGACGCGGCCTCATTGCCTTTGACCGCGCTGCCCTGCGCGCGCTGCACCCGGCGTTGCGCCGCTATGCCCTGCGCCGCGCGATTGCCGAACTTGGCGCAGAAGAACCGAGCTTTGCCCAAATTGACGCCGCCTTGCATCTGGTTGCCGGGCAGGCCGGCAGCCACATGCAGCTTACTCCGCAGATTGCGCTCGTTTGTGATCAAGAGACGGTGACGCTGCGCTTGCCTAACGCCGAGCCGCCTGCTGCGCCGCAGATAGATGCGCCGGTGCCGCTACCCGATCACGGTATGGTACCGCTGGCGAATGGCTGGCATTGCGTCGTGCAGGATCATCCGCCCGTCCACCCTGATCGCTGGTGGCTAGGGCTGGCGCAATCGTTCACTGGCCCGCTCACTCTGCGCCCGCGTCGCCCCGGCGACCGCATGCGACCCGCCGGCGCTCCCGGTAGTCGCCGCCTGCAAGACATCTTTGTCGATCTGCATGTGCCGCGCGCGCTTCGCGATGGCTGGCCGCTGTTGGTCGCCGCCGATGGCCAGATTCTGTGGATGGCAGGGCTGCGGGTTGCTGCTGGCGTCGCCACATCTGACCCGAATCAGGCTACAATGTGGATAGGAATAGTTGCCCCTGCCACTGAATAGGAGCATGTATGCGTCAAGACATTGACTATGTATTGATTACAGAAGAACAGATCAAACAACGAGTTGCCGAACTTGCCGCCGATATTACAGCCGATTATCGCCCGCTCCACGATCTCCTCTTGGTTGGAGTGTTGAAGGGTTGCGCAATGTTTATGGTCGATCTGGCCCGTGCCATTGATTTGCCCCTCGCCCTCGATTTTATCGCCGTGGCTAGTTATGGCGCCAGCACCGAGTCATCGGGTGTTGTGCGCTTGATCAAAGATCTCGATACCGACATTACTAATCGCCACGTGCTCATCGTCGAAGATATTATTGACAGCGGCTTGACTCTCGCCTACCTGCGCGGCCAACTGCTGCGCCGCAATCCGGCCAGTCTGCGCATCTGCACCCTGCTCAATAAGCCCGAGCGCCGCACTGCTGATGTGCCGGTCGATTACGTCGGCTTCAATATTCCAAACGCCTTTGTAGTTGGTTATGGTCTCGATTATGCCGAACGGTATCGCAATCTGCCCTTCATCGGCGTCTTGCGCCCAGAGGTGTATCTTTCGTAGGTAGAGCGGTGGTTGCACGAATCATGTGATCTAGATCACATTCAGACTGTGATCTGTTCCCTTGCCTCTGCCGATCGGCTGATGCTATAATTCCAATACGGGTGATATGCATAACACCGCATTGTCACGCGCAGCCTAAAAATTCCTCGTAGCCGGGGCATGTTCCTCTGCATCTGCTGATCCAGCATGATATCGGGATGCGCTACTGAGGCAACCCCTCTAGAAAGATGATGTATGGGTGATAACCGTTGGTTGAAGAATAGCTTTGTCTACCTCATCATTTTGGTTGCCGCGCTGGCCCTCTTCTTCCAGTATCTCGGGCCGGGAGCGAGCCAAACTGAAGAGAAGGGCATTGCTGATGTGATTGCCGATGCCCAAGCCGGTCTGGTGCGTGAAATCCAAGCCCAAGCCGGCGATGAGCAGATTGTGGTGACGTATAACGATGGCAAGAAATATCGCTCGCGTCTTGAGTCGGCTGATAGTGTGATGCGGCTGCTGGCCGATTACGGCGTGCCGTTGCGCAACGAGCAGGGCCAACGCACGATTAACGTTATTGTGCAGCCGGCGCCGGCGTGGGGCGGTTTACTGAGTATCTTTACTATCCTTTTGCCAACCCTGTTGCTGATCGGCTTCTTTGTCTTCTTTATGCGCCAAGCGCAGGGCAGCAACAATCAGGCGATGTCGTTCGGCAAGAGCCGGGCACGCATGTTTGCTGGCGATAAACCGACCATTACATTTGCCGATGTTGCTGGCCAAGAAGAGGCAAAGCAGGATCTGGCCGAGGTGGTTGAGTTTCTCAAGTTCCCCGATAAATTTGCCGCTCTGGGCGCGCGCATTCCGCGCGGCGTGCTTATGGTTGGCCCGCCCGGCACCGGTAAGACGCTGCTCTCGCGCGCAGTGGCCGGCGAGGCAGGTGTGCCGTTCTTCAGCATCTCTGGCTCTGAGTTCGTCGAGATGTTTGTCGGCGTTGGCGCTTCCCGCGTCCGCGATCTGTTCGATCAGGCTAAGCGCAATGCGCCATGCATCGTCTTCATCGACGAAATTGACGCGGTGGGCCGCCAGCGCGGCGCCGGCTTGGGCGGTTCTCACGATGAGCGCGAGCAGACGTTGAACCAGATTCTGGTTGAAATGGACGGGTTCGATACCAATACCAACGTGATCGTGATTGCTGCGACTAACCGCCCTGACGTGCTCGATCCAGCGCTAGTGCGGCCCGGTCGCTTCGACCGCCAAGTGGTGCTCGATGCGCCCGATGTGCGGGGCCGGATCGAGATTCTCAAGGTTCACGTCAAGGGCAAGCCTCTAGCCGAGGACGTCAATCTGGAAGTGATTGCCCGCCAGACCCCCGGCTTCTCTGGGGCTGATCTGATGAATGTGGTGAACGAGGCGGCAATTTTGGCTGCGCGCCGGTCGAAGCGCAAGATTAGTATGGCCGAATTCCAAGATGCGGTCGAGCGCGTCGCCATTGGCGGCCCTGAGCGCCGTTCACGGGTGATGACCGATCGCCAGAAGCTGGTGGTGGCCTACCACGAGGCTGGGCACGCGATTGTCGGCGCGGCGATGCCTAAAGCCGATAAGGTGCAGAAGGTGACAATTATTCCGCGTGGTCAGGCTGGCGGTTATACGCTCTTCCTGCCGGATGAAGATAGCCTAAGCCTGCGGACAGTGTCGCAGTTCAAGGCACGGTTGGCCGTCTCGCTAGGCGGGCGTGTTGCCGAAGAGATTGTCTTCGGTAACGAAGAGGTGACGACCGGCGCATCTGGTGACTTGGTGCAGGTGACGCGCATCGCGCGCGCGATGGTGACCCGCTACGGTATGAGCCAGCGCCTCGGCCCGATTGTCTTCGGTGAGAAGGAGGAGCTGATCTTCCTTGGCCGCGAGATTAGCGAGCAGCGCAATTATGGTGACGAAGTGGCGCGCCAGATTGATGAAGAGGTGCATGCTATCGTCACCGAAGCTTACGAGACCGCACAGCAGATTCTGCTCCAGAACCGGGCCGTGCTCGACGATATGGCCAACGCCTTGATCGAGTACGAGACGCTTGACGGCGAGCAGCTCGAAGAGCTGATCCGGCGGGTGAAGCCACTGGCGCTCGATCTGAGCAAGACCGGCAGCGCCACGCCGAATGGCCGCGCTGGCGAGCGCCCGGCTCAGCCCGATGCGCCACAGATGGGTTTGGGTGGCCCCAATCCATTGCCGGCCTAGTACTGCCGAGACAGTAGAAGGAGGTGGTAAGGGCGGGTTTGACCCGCCCTTACCGTTATCCTACGATGTTGATGCTGAATGGTTTCAAACCGACCCTGATGTTATTCCCCTTACCCTGCCTCAGTCAGATACCAGCGACCATCTACTCGCAATACCGGCAAGCCATTCGCTTCGCGCCCGATCAGCCGCAATAAGGCGCCGTTGCGCTCGAGCAGCACATTTCCCTCACTATCACGCCAACGCACCGTTATGACAGCATTCACAACCTCAACCAGCGCCGTTTGATCATCTGCGCGCAGCACTCGGGTGCGGTCATAGGTGATCGTTACTTCAGCGCGACTGCCGCGTGCCGGACGGGTATTCGCGCTCGCAAAACCGTCGAGCATATCACGCATTGCTAAGCGTTGATCAGACCGCTCGCTGGGCGCAAAATAACTGGCTAACCGGTTGGCCCACATCTGCCGGGTTGCCGCCTCGTTGAGCGCCGGATCGGCCAGCGCAGCATTAAAATCTTCGAGGAAACTCTCAACCACTGCTTCCGGCGTAACGCCGCCTAACCCGACATTCTCCTCGAGCGCCGCTGCGCTGCAACTGCTAAGGAGCAACGCCAACAACAACCAGCAGGTTGTAGCCATGGCGAAAGCGTAAAGTGAACGACTATTGTGCTGGTAAGCTACCATCGGCTGATATTTCTGTATGACATTTTAGGTCGTAGCGAACGCCGGCCACAGTTCGCTCGGCTCGGCATTTGTGGCTCGGCGCTGTTGCATCACCTTCACGGCACAGCTTCTTCCCGAAAACTGCGCGGTGGCGGTGGCAATTCCGCCCGCGCAATGATGCCGCCGCTGGCAAAGTAGAGCACTGGCCGCGCGCCGCTGGTATCCACACTCAGAGCAGTCAATTGGCTGAGACGCACCTCACTATCAGCGCGCACGCGAAGCTGTTGGATGAGCGCGCCGGTGCGCTTGTCAAGCTGTAACATTCGCTCATTGGCCGGTTCGAGCATAAAGATAAAACCGGCATCGGGCGGTCCAGTAATCACAAAGCGTGTCACTTCGGCAATCGGCGGCGAGATGTTGCTTGGCGTAATCTGTCCGACCAGTTGCCCAAAACTAAAGACCAACACCGTTCCATTGGTTTGCAACAAATAAATGCTGCCATCGACTGCCATATCAACCGCCGACAACACGGCTGCGTCGCGGGTCACGCTAGGGTTGAGCCAAAACTCCGGTGTATCACCGTAGCGACCGGAAGCAAATTTTAACACTTCGCCTGCTTGTGCGCCCCATACGTAGAGGTTGCCGGCGTACTCTTCAACATCGAGCCGCTCAGGCGTGGGCCACATTTCTGAACTACCTAGTTTCGAGTAATTCCATGTGTCATTCTGGCGGAAATAGTAACCGAACCCATTTGGCGCCTGATCGATGGCTACCACTTGATCGATTCGCCAAAGTGCCGCGCGCAACGACCCGACAATTGCCGCACCGACGGTCTGGCCGGGTTCGAGGTAAGGCTCTGGAGCGCCGCCATCGCGTGGAATGCGATACAGCCGCGCTGCGTCGCGGTCGCTATCGAGCGCGTACAGATAGCGCAGCGCCTCGAGTTGGGCCGGATCGGTTACTCCGCTGAGCGCTGGCGGAGCGATCACCGTTGTAAATATGCCGTTGGGAAGTGGATGTTGCGCTAATACCGTTGGCTCAAGGAATGAAACTCGATCCACTGCGGCTAGCAGGCGTTCGTACTCGCGCTCAAGTTCGCCAAACCGCAGCCATAGTCCCGGATTAGTTGCTGTGATCTCAGGGCTAGCGCGCGCTGCTTCAATCGCCTGTTGGGCAATCTGCAACGCCTCGCGCGCTGCTGCCTCATCAGGCGCAGTGCGCACCGCTGCCACGCGCTCTTCGGCGGCTACTAGATATTCGGTGGCTAATTGCAGGTTATTGCGCTGCGACAAGTTCATCCCAAACAGGATGGCGCCGGTAATCACCAAGATGGTAACGAGTAACAATGGCCACGGAAAAGGCGGCGCTGTCCGCCGGTAAGTGAGACCTCGCCCTCGCGGCACATAACTGCTTACCGTGAGCGCTTTGCGCCGCAATTGGCGTTCGCGCCGCCATTCACGCACGGCGTCGCTCAGCGCCAACCATGGCCATGCAATCCAATCGCGCCATGTCATGTCTGATAGCGGGCGTAATGGATAGCGTAGACCATAGGGGCGCGCATCGGTGAAGGTATCACCGAGATCGATCGGCGGTGGTGGCGGGTTCTCGCCTAGCATGCTCGATGGCGGCAAGGGTGCTGCCCGTTGGGCGACCCGTTCGGCGAGCGGCTCGCCGAGGTCAATCGGAGCTGGACGCGGCAAGGGGTTTGGCGAAAATGTAGGTTGGGGTGGCAGGGTGGTAAGTGGATCGGGACCCAGTTTGGCTTGGCCTCCTAAGGGCGCGGGCGCGCGCTGTGGCCGGCGCGATGGCGCTGGTTGTGGCGGCGTCACCGGTCGTGGCTGTGGCGCGTGAGTAGTCAATGCGAGGAGTTCGATTGCCGGTAGACCGGCTGACCGCTCATGTGCTGCGGCGAGA
>JANWYE010000182.1 GCA_025057175.1 Chloroflexus sp.
CGGCAAAGTGCGGTGGGTATTGCCCACCGCCATCGGGCAGGTCATCGTGCGCAGCGACGTCCCTGTTGACGTGATCGAAACGGTATTATCGCCGTAGGGACAGCGCGCTGTCTGTCCCTACGCTGCAAACCCCGTCTGCCACTGTACAATCTCGCGTACAGTGGCGAAATGCTCGGCGGGACAAAGTAAGAGAAACGGCGGCCCATCGCCGCGATAGAGCAACATCTGGCGCCGCCATTCATCGACTTCCACCTTGCGCACTTGACTCCAACGAATGGCATCGCTCGTGCGCATTGCCAGCCCTGATCCCATCACCGAAGGCCGGCCACTTAACAGAGAGCCAGCGCGCACGATTTTCAGAATGTATTGGTACGGCCGCTCACCTGTGACTGCACCCCACTGAAATCAAGGCGGAAGTGTTGTTCGTAGCCGATCAGCTCAAAGATCAACCACCCTATCAGCAACAAACCCAACAGAATACCGGCCACTATGCCAAGCTCGACTATCCGGTTCGCTGATCATCATCAGAAGCGCACCAAGAAACACGAGTGGAATGCCAAACACGAGCGCAAGCTGTCGCCAGATCAACCAGTTGCGAAATGGCGATGAGTTAATCTTCCATTCGAGTCGAGAGGCATAGGTAGGCATAGTTGCGCTTTCCTTCACCTATTGCGCCGGGGTGATGTATGCGCTTGCCATGGGATTAGGAATAGCCGTAGCCATAGTGGTTTTTCTTTCTCTCTTGCCAGCACATTAGGCAACCAACCGGCTGTTGGTAAGAGCAAAAAAGCCAATTATTGGCGCATATTTGGCGACGATGCAACTAGAGCAGCAGGATATGGCGGCAATGAGAAACGATGAATGCCTGTCACGCCCAAAACGCTATGGCTTGCATCTTCTATGATCCCATCTCTAATTCACGTCGGCCCAATGCGCTGAAGCGCCCCCATACCACCGCAACCGCCGCCGTGATGAAGGGCATCAACTCAACGGTTGCCATGAGCGCAAGATCGTCAGCCAGTGTTGTCTCTTCATCAAGAAAACGCAACACGCGCTGGATCGGATTGTGACGGAATAGATTGGCAAAAAAGCGATGCCCCGGCGTGCGCCCGGCATCGAGTACATTCAGCAAGACGCTATCCATCCACGCATGGCGATTAAAGCGCGGCTGTGGGTAGAATGGATGGCCATTCTTGAGTAGGCTCTCTACGATCTGGCGCGTCTGCCATTGAATGCGCTGGAAGGTATAGCCGGTTGATGGCTTGCTCATGCCGCCTGCGGTGCCGATGTTGAGCACATGCGGGCTAGGCCGCAGCGGCAACGGCACATCGCTCATCGGGATAACGCCATACTCGACATGTGTGATCTCATAGCGTTCGATGCCGAGCTGCTCGGCAATGTACCGCTGTAACCCGGCTTCGTATTCGGCTTGGCTGACCAATTGGGGTGAGAAGATGGTATACTCAACGAGCGCGGTATGAGCGTCGAACGGCAAAACATAGCCAAACCGCACATCACCCACCTGCGGGATGCGAAAATCCATGAAGGTGGCTGCATCAGCATCAAACACTGGCCGCGGAGTAGTGATCACCCACCCTTTGAAGTGTTGCAACCACGCATGATAGCCGGGTGGCGCCGGCACAGGCCGGTAGACGCTATTGAAACCAAATCGCGCCGTATAGGTCTTGTCGCCAACGACAACTGCTACGCCATCAGGCAACTCAATAAATCGTTCGACGTTGCCATACAGGCGTGTGATCTGCGGACGATGCGCGATCCAGTCGTCAACAAACTGATAGAAATCAATTCCTTGGATCAACTTGTATTGGTACGGCGCAATCGCCAACCGCGCCGACCAACGCTCATCATACAACCAGAGGTGATCCCAACGCCGTGATACCACCGCTTCAAACGGGCCATTGCCCACCTCCCAGAAGCACCATGTGCGATCATTTCGCCGCGTGTGGTTGGGGTCAATCAAGAGGATTGTATGTTCAGATAGAGCACTCTGCCCAAGGTGATAGGCCAGACTGAGACCGGCGGCGCCAGCGCCGGCAATGATGTAATCGTAGTCCATACGCCCTGTTCTCCCTGCGGCCATTTGGCCTGTCCTTTTTGCATTATAACCCGGAGTGCTATACTGAAAACGGCAAGATCAAGAGCAATACCGGCTTGCCTGTCAATTCGCCGCCTATGTTGAGAGGTTATCCATGGGAGCAATCATTAACGCCAGCGTCCGCCTGCGCGAAGGTCTCCACTTTACTGCGGTGGCTAATTCTGGCCGCCCAATCGAACTCGATAGCCCGCACGAGGGCAATACCGATCTGGCCGGCCCCTCGCCGATGGAAACAGTGCTGATGGCGCTGGCCGGCTGTTCGGCAATGGATGTGATTAGCATCTTGCGAAAAAAACGACAGCCGGTGGCTGGTCTTGAAGTGCGCGCGCAGGGTGTTCGTGGCGACGAGTATCCCAAGCCGTACACTGAAATCGAGCTGGTCTACCGTTGCGCCGGCGAGGTCGATCCGGCTGCGCTCGAACGCGCGATTGAACTGTCACGCGAACGATACTGCCCGGTCTGGCGTATGCTTGGCGCGACAGTTGATATTCGTTATCGCTACGAGATCGTGCCATCGTTGGATGAAGCACATTGATCAGACGGCTGCATCATCGTGGCGAGACGGCCCGGCAGGCCGTCTCGCCTGTTTACGCTCCTGTTTACGCTCGTGTCTACGCGCGCCTGTTATGCTGGCGAGTGTGAGCAAGCAGATTGAAAACAACAGGAGCAACAACCGTATGACGTGGGTGATTGACACTTCGCACTCGATCGTGACCTTCTCAGTGCGCCACATGATGATCTCGAAGGTGCGTGGCCGCTTTAGCCGGTTTGATGGCACCGTCAATTTTGATGAGCAGAATCCAGCCAATTCGTCGGTCAGCGTTACCATTGATGCCACTAGCATCGACACCCGCGACGAGCGGCGTGACGGCCACCTGATGTCGCCCGATTTCCTCGATGTCGCCAATTACCCGACCATCACATTCGTCAGCAAGCGGGTTGAGGTAATCGATGAGACGCATGGTCGCATCATCGGCGACCTGACCATCCGTGGCGTGACCCGCGAAGTGACGCTCGACGTTGAATACAACGGCCAGTCAAAGTCGCCGTGGGGCACCTTCAGCGCCGGTTTCAGCGCCAGCACCAAGATCAACCGCAAAGATTGGGGTCTGACGTGGAATGTGGCGCTAGAGACGGGCGGTGTGTTGGTCGGTGATGAGGTATCGATCGAGATCGAGATCGAGATCGTCAAGCAGGTGCCGCAAGAGGAGCCAGTCGCGGCGTAATCACCCGCTGGCGGCGAAATTGTAAAACACTGGTATACTTCATGGTGAAGCCGCACAACGCGGCTTCATTATTGTGGAATGTGTTGTGAGGAGGATATGTCGCTGCAACCTATCGTCGTCTACGGCACCAACTGGTGCCCCGATTGCCGCCGCGCTCAACGGGTGCTTGACCAGCACGGCGCGCCGTACACTTACATTAACATCGAACACGATCCGGCGGCTGCCGAGTTTGTGATCAAGGTCAACAATGGCAATCAGAGTGTGCCGACGATCGTCTTCCCCGATGGTTCGATTTTGGTTGAGCCATCGAACCGAGCACTGCAAGAGAAGCTCAGCCAATTGGCATAGGCCTTGCGCGCTACCCGCAGGGGCATAGAAGGGGGGCATAGCGGCGCTATGCCCCCTTCTGTGTCTACATCTCTCCCGTCCGTTTGGCCGTTTGCGTGCTGTAGGTGCTCTCAAAAATCTTATCGGCGTTGCCGGCCTCAAACCCCTCGCGGCGGTGCTCGCGGCGCAGCTCGTGCGGCGGCAAATGCGCAAACTCATCGAGCGGGCGTCGCTCGGCAAACTCTACATACGATCCTGCAATCTGATGCCGCTCGCCACCGGCAAACTCGGCCCAGATCATTTCGGCGACAGTGCTCGACTGGAGTAGTTTACCATCAGGGCTAACCTTGATTTTGCCGCCGGCATCGTTGAGCTTGAAGCCATGCCGCTCGAGGAAGGCGTTAAAATCGGCAATGGTGTTATAGCCGGCGGGCAAGTTATGCACCGTGATTGTAAAGTGATTAAGGTAGTAGCGGTTGTAGATGACCCACGCCGCATACTCACTCTCGGCGGCTAAGCGCTGGTAGTCGGCCCACGTGGGCAAGCGCCAGAGCGGCCGGTGCAGGAAATCATCCACCTGCGCAGCATCATCCAAATCAAGTGTATCAACCGGATCAGATTTCACTTCATCGGTATAGCTACGAATGATTGCCGCCGCTTCTGGCGAGAGATCACCGACGCGCAACTCAGAGATGAAGATACGCGGGAGATCAGGGCGCGGCGGATGATACCAAAAGGCATCGAGCTTCTTGGCCGGGAAGTGATACCGATCGCGCCGCTCATAGCCATAGTGCAAAAAGATTTTCTCTAGCGAACGAATACCAAGCTGCGGCACTCCCATCGTGCGGAAGGCGATATGGTCATTCTCGATCTGCTTGGGATCGGCGATAATCCCTTCAGCGACCATCGCCTGCGCGATAGCGGTCACATCCGGCACGCGCTCGCGATAGCGACGCATCAGCCCCTCTAAGACCTGCTCGAAGATTTGGATCCGATCAGTGGTTGTTGTGGTCATAGCTCCTCACCTACAGCGTACACCACACCAGTGTGGTGGCATGTTCACAGTTGTATCTTACCCGACAATCGGAGCTGTGTGGTATCCGTCAAAAGTTGGAGGGCATAACGTTGTTATGTCCTACACCCCTACGCAGCGACACCCACCTGCCATTGCGAGCCGCGCCCAGCGCGGCGTGGCAATCCCCGCCGAGAGCGAGCGCCATCTGTCATTGCGAGCCGCGCCCAGCGCGGCGTGGCAATCCCCGCCGAGAGCAGATGCAACCTGCACACCGCAGATCGACCAGATGATCCATCTCTTGCAGAGGTTCCTCCAGCTATCGCAGGGGATTGCTTCGGGGGCGTACCGCCCCCGCGCAATGACAAGGGGGCCATCTGTCATTGCGAGCCGCGCCCAGCGCGGCGTGGCAATCCCCGCCGAGAGCGGATGTAACCTGCGCACCGCAGATCGACTGCCATCTCTCGCAAGCATCCCTCCCGCTGTTGTAGGAGATTGCTGCGGGGCTGCGTCCCGCCCCCTCGCAATGACAAGGGGCCATCTTACGCTACTGTTGCTGCCGAATAGATCAGTGGCAGCCAGACTCGCACCTCGGTGCCGTGACCGGGGCGAGAGATGATTGTCACCTGACCATCGAGTGCTGCTGCCCGCTCGCGCATCTGGCGGAGGCCCAAATGACCAGCCGGCGGCTCTTCACCGGGGTTGAAGCCAACCCCATCATCACGCACATGGATGATGAGACCCTGATCGCGCACTCCGAGCTTCACCCATACCCGCCGCGCTTGGGCATGCTTGGCCGTATTGTTCAACGCCTCTTGCACGAAGCGAAACGCCGCCAATTCTAGCACTGGCGGCAAATCAGGCGGTAGATCGGTCAAGTCAATCTCCGCATCCCAATCGTTCTGTTCGGCAAACTCGGCCACGAAACGGCGCAACGCGCCGGTGAATCCAAGTTGGCCAATCTCAATCGGGCGCAGCGCAAAGATCGCACGGCGCAACTCTTCGATCTGCGCGCGCAAATTGGCTTTAAAGGTGGCAAACTCTTCGTGCAACCGCGCCGGATCCTGTTCGAGCCAATCTTCCCACAGATTAATCCGCATGCGCATGAAGGCCAGCGATTGGGCCACCCCATCATGCAGATCGCGCGCAATTCGCGTTCGTTCGGCACTGATCGCTCGTTCAACCGCTGCTACGCTTGCGATCACCCGATCGCGCCGCCGGCTATTGACCACTGCTTCGGCCAGCTCGCTGGCAACAGTGGCGAGGAGCGGCTGGCGCGCTTCGTGAATAGCTGCCTCGCCCTGCTTGAGAAAGGCCTCGATCCAGCCAATTGGCGGCGCATCGCGTTCGGCCAACGGCAACACGAGGCAGGCTGCCCAACCGCATGGCTGTTGTGGCCGCAATACCGCCGGCTGCGCGGGTGGAGCCGGCATCGCGCGTAAACCAAAGGCAGCTCGCGCCCGTTCGAGCATCGCCGCATCAATTCCGGTTGCCCGCGCTGTATACGGCTGGCCCTGCTCATCGGTCAGCACAATCGCCGCCGCGGCGGCATCGACCAGCCGGGCCGGCAATGTAATCGCATAATCCAGCACTTCATCGAGGGTTGCACTCGAAGCCACCTGCTGGTTAATCTCGTAGAGCAATTCTAGCCGTTCATTACTCTCGCGCAACGCCTCTAGCATGCGCGCTTCGTTTGAAATTCGCTCTTGCTCCTGCCGGATTGCCCAACTAAACACAATCCAGATCGCGGCAAAGGCCAGCAATCCCCACACAACCGGATCGACCGCGCGCCCGGCAGGCGTCTCCATCGCCGTGTCGAAGAACACACTCTCAACCAACCGCGTGAGCGCAAACAGCAGTCCAACGACTGCCGCAAACGGCCAACGCAGCCGCACGAGTAATTCAATCGTGTTGCGTGGAGGCGATTTCATACCCGGCTCGCCAATACTCGTTCAAAGGCTCGACAGTGTAGCGGCAATGCCTGCTCAAGATGCCGGTCGGCTACTGCCCACGTATGCGCACCATCAGGTAAGGCAGCTACTGGCGCAGCATTGGCAATGCCCAACGTCGCCAGTGCGCGCAATAAATACTCGCCGCGGTAGAAATTTGACCCCCACGGCTCGATATGTTCCGGCCCATACTGGATCATCCACGTGATGCGCCGCAGCGCCGCGCGGTCAGCCCGTAGCAAGAGACAAATCGGATTATGCTCACGCATCCGTTCTGGATCACGCGGGCGGCCCAAGGCCGGATCGAACATCGCCGCGTTCAAGAGAGTATCGTAACGCCGCGCCATGCGCCCGCCATCGCTCGCATACGGAAACGAGCCATCGTAGGTGCTGACACTGACAAACAGATCGGGGCGCAGCGCCACCGCTTTGACCGCCATATAGCCGCCGAGTGAAAAACCGGTCAGCGCCCGCGCCGCCGGGTGCGCGCCGAATTCGCGCTCCATCAATGGCAGCACCTCATCGAAAAAGAAGGTAGCGAACCGTCCGCTGCCCACGCCGGGGGCATCGGCTAACTGCGGCGCAGCAAAATCGGCCAACAGGCCGGGAATGCGATTATCGGCGCTCGCTAGACCGGGCATTGCCAACAACAATGGCCCTGCCTCGCCACGCGCCCGCACTCGCTCATAGACATCGATCGCACTCCCGATCCGGCTCTCGTCTTCGCGCCGGTTGACCCACTCACGCTCGTGGCCGCGCAACAAATAGACCACCGGCAACGGCCCATCAGGCTGATAGTCTGGCGGCGTGTAGACATACATCCGCCCGGTGACACCCAAGGTTGCGCTCGGCCACTCAATCAGGCGAGCGCGCGGATCAATCTCCATGCTGTTGCTCCGGCGGAATGCTTAACAACTGCCTTAGCAGATCATCCTCGCCGATCATTTGATGGCGCGGCAACGGCGGCGGTAGCTCAGATTGGCCCGTGAGCGGCAGCGTTTGCCGTGGCAACGGCGGTGGCAGCTCTGATCGGCTAGCGAGCGGAA
>JANWYE010000183.1 GCA_025057175.1 Chloroflexus sp.
ATGGCGTTAAGGTAGGTGGCCATCAAGCATCTTCTGCGTCAATGGTCACGATCATGACCACCCTCTACCTGCATTACTTGCGCCCCGGCGATCGGGTGTCGGTCAAACCGCACGCCTCCCCGGTCTATCATGCCTTGCAGTACTTGTTAGGCCGGCTTGACGCGCGCTACCTGACCCAGTTGCGCGCCTTTGGCGGTTTGCAAGCCTACCCTTCGCGCACCAAAGACCCTGATCCGCCCGATTTTTCCACCGGTTCAGTCGGGCTAGGCGCGGTTGCGCCGGCATTCGCCGCCCTGAGCGCCCAATACGCCGCTGCTCACTTTAACCGACCTGCTACGCAACGGTTTATTGCTCTCGTTGGCGACGCCGAACTCGACGAAGGCAATGTTTGGGAAGCAGTGATCGATCCTGCGCTCGCCGATCTCGATAATTTGCTCTGGATTGTTGACCTGAACCGGCAGAGCCTTGATCGGGTGGTGCCCGGCATCCGCGCGGCCCATCTCAAACGTCTCTTTGCCGAGAGTGGTTGGCGAGTGTTAGAGGCCAAGTACGGCTGTCGCTTGCAAACTCTCTTTGCCCAGCCCGGCGGCGATGCGCTGCGCGCCCGCATCGACGAGATGAGTAACGAGGAGTATCAGGCGCTCATCCGGCTGCCCGGCCCCGACCTGCGCCCTCGTCTGGTGAATGGCGATGAGCGACTTGCCCGCCTACTTGCCACCGTGCCCGACGCTGAATTGCCGGCAACGCTGGCTAACCTCGGTGGTCACGATGTGATCGAATTGCTGAAGACGCTTGCGACTGCCGATGCTGAACCACACCGGCCAACGATCATTTTTGCCTATACTATTAAAGGCTGGGGCTTGCCGATTGCCGGTAATCCGCTTAACCACTCAATGTTGCTCTCCCCCGAACAGATCGAAGCGCTGCGCGCGCAGCTCGGCATTGCTCCCGGCCACGAGTGGGATCGGTTGCCGCCCGATTCGCCCGGTGGCCGGCTTTGCGCTGAAGCAGCGGCTCGCTTGTACGGCACGCCTAATCAACCGGCCGCTCCACTGGCCATTCCCCTGCCTGATGAGATTACAGTGCCGACGAGCGGCATGATTAGCACTCAAGACACCTTTGGCCGCTTTCTCGTCCGCGCCGCCGATATCACCGGCCTGCGCGAGCGCATCGTGACCGCCTCGCCCGATGTGTCGGTCTCGACCAATTTGGCCGGTTGGATCAACAAGACCGGTGTGTTTTCGCGCTCTGAAGAACCGGATTTTGAGACCGAAGCCTACCGGATGTTGCGGTGGCGGCGCTGGCCCGGCGGCCAACATATCGAGTTGGGTATTTCAGAGATGAATCTCTTTATGCTGTTGGGAATGTTTGGCCTTGCCGGCGACTTGATCGGTGAACCACTCATCCCAATTGGCACTGTCTACGATCCGTTTGTCTGCCGTGGTCTAGATGCGTTTATTTACGGTCTCTATTCGGGGGCGCGCTTTATCGTCGTGGGTACGCCAAGCGGCATTACACTTTCGCCCGAAGGCGGCGCGCACCAGTCATCAGTGACGGCATCGCTGGGAATTGAGCTGCCCAATCTGGCCAGCTTTGAGCCGTGCTTTGCGCTCGAAACCGCGTGGCTGTTACACGAGGCGCTCCGGCTCTGCATTGATCCTCACGGTTCGGCCAGCTATCTGCGCCTCTCTACCCGCCCGATCGATCAGAGCTTGCTCCAGCCAGCTCTCGACCGTCTCGGCGCAGCCGAGCTGCGCCGGCAGGTGTTGCGCGGCGGCTACCGGCTCATTGACCGTGCCGATTTCCAAGATCATCCCCGCGCGCCGGTGGTGCAGATCGTTACCAGCGGGACGCTAGTGCCCGAAGCGGTGGCCGCAGCGCACTATCTGCGCCGGGAAGGCGTAGCGGTCAATGTGATTAACCTCACCAGCGCTCGCCGCGTCTACGAGTGCTGGAAACAAGGGGGCGATCTGAGCTGGCTCATCCCGTCAAGCGAGCGCGCCGCGCCGATTGTGACCGTTCACGATGCCGCTTCACATGCGCTGGCATGGCTTGGCTCAATCTACGGCGCGCCGCTCCGTGCCCTTGGCGTGGATCGGTTCGGCCAATCGGGCGCTCGCGATGACCTTTACCGCGCTTTTGGGCTTGATCCTATGTCAATTGTTGAAACAGCGTTTGAGTTGGTTGATGGATGATAGATATATCACCCCCGCTCTCAAGTACAGATCGCCTTCTTCCCGTGACAGGAGACCCCACTCCGTCCCTCCCCTGCTGGAGGAGGGAGCCGGCCGGAGTAGCTGTCTCGCCGATGCTGCTGATCTGTTTCAGGCATCAGGGCGTCTCCGCCTTTCTCCCCGTGGAGGCAAGGAACAAGCACGCCACGATGCCACCCTCACCAGCTCATCACCCTCGCCCCTGCAACAACAACGTTGCGATCAGGGTCTGCGCAAAGGTCAGCGACGCATGCGCTGGCGCTGGCTCTTCGCTTGTCGTCACCTGCCCACGCACCGGCAAGCGCGCGCGTAAAGCTTCGCTCACCCGATCGAGAGCAGGATCATTAGTTGCAGTGATCAGCACCGCCGGTAATCCATCGCCATCAGCCGGCACTGATTGCGTTTGAATAGCCGCGGTCGCGCCCGCTATCTGAATCACGTTCGCCACATCAAACGCCAACGCCCGCCGCCGCAACGACATCTGCACATCAAGCCGATCGGCCACTGGCACAAAGCGCAAGACCACATCGGCCAGTGGTCGTTGTGGCGCAATGTAGCGTTGAATATCACGCTCACGGGCCGGCCATGCCGCCCGCACCTGATCGATCGTGTAGCCGCGCTGCTTGACATCACGATCTTCTCGCCAGCGCCGGTACAGTTCCGGGTCCGGATCGAGATAAACGGTCAAGTCAAACAATTCAGCCTGCACCGGCGGGGTGAGGGTCAATGCACCGTACGCAATTACTAAGCCGGTTGGCGCTACCCGTTCACTGCCGCGCGGCGCGCCGGTCACGTGATCATACACCGGCTTTGCAATCGTTTGGCCGGCGCGCAAAGCAATCAGATCCGCCGCCATCCGCTCTAGATCGGTCGCCGCCGGATCGGCGTCGGTCAAGCCGAGCGCCGCCCGCTCGGCCCGACTATAGCGTAGATAGTCATCGAGACTAATCGGTGTGACACCTTGGGCACCAAGCAGGCGGATGATCCCGCGTGTCAGAGTCGTCTTGCCAGCGCCGCTAGCCCCGATCAGACCAAGCATCAGGGGTTGGACATCCATAGCTACTGCTCACGAAGCCGAACGCGATTTCCAATCGGCAAGGAACTGCTCGATGCCGCGATCGGTCAATGGGTGGCGCATCGCCTGCTGCAATACCTTAAATGGGCAGGTGGCAATATCGGCCCCGGCCAGCGCTGCTTCGACGATATGGCGCGGATGGCGGATCGACGCTGCCAGTATCTTGGTCGTAATCTCGCGATCCTGCCGGTAGATGCCGGCAATCTCGCGGATCAGCGCCATTCCGTCAACTCCGGTATCATCTACCCGTCCGACGAAGGGGCTGATGATGAACGCGCCAGCTCGCGCTGCCAGCAGGGCCTGCACCGAATTGAAGCAGAGCGTGACGTTGCAGCGAATGCCGTGCTTGGCCAACTGGCTCACCGCCCGCAAACCCTCGGTCGTGCTCGGCACTTTGATAATCACATTTGGATGCCACGAAGCATATTCGAGGCCCTCGCGCACCATTCCTTCCGCATCGAGCGAGATGGTTTCGGCGCTGATCGGCCCATCAACCAGCTCGGCAATCTCGGTAATAATTGCTTTGAAGTCGGCGCCCCGCTCACGCGCGATCAGGGTTGGGTTGGTGGTCACGCCACTGAGAATACCCCAGCTCGCCGCTTCACGAATCTCGGCCAGATTAGCCGTGTCAAGATAGATCTGCATCAAGTTCCTCCTCTATTTTGGCGCCATCCGAATTGCGCCATCAAGCCGGATCACTTCGCCATTCAACATCGGATTTTCGATGATATGCTGCACCAGCGCGGCATACTCAGCCGGCCGGCCCAGCCGTGAGGGGAAAGGCACCTGCGCGCCAAGCGATTCACGCGCTGCCGCCGGCAGACTGGCCATCATCGCGGTATCGAAAATACCCGGCGCAATCGTCATCACCCGGATGCCAAAGCGGGCCAACTCACGCGCCGCCGGCAAACCCATGCCCACTACGCCCGCCTTCGAGGCTGCGTAGGCCACCTGCCCAATCTGGCCATCGAAAGCAGCAATCGAGGCAGTGTTCACGATCACCCCGCGCTCACCCTCTTCGTTGGGCTGGTTATTGGCCATCGCCTGCGCCGCGTAGAGCATCATCTGAAACGTACCGATCAGATTGACTTCGATCACCCGCTTGAAGCGGGCCGGATCATGCACCCCGTCACGCCCCAGTATCCGCTCGGCCAGCACAATCCCAGCGCAACAGACCAGCGCGTGCAGGTTGCCAGCACGTGTCGCTGCTGCCACCGCCGCAGCACACTGCGCAGGATCGGTCACGTCAGTGCGTGCAAAATGCCCGCCGATCCGTTCGGCCAACTCTACGCCAGCCGCTTCATTCAGATCGGCGATGGTTACGCGCGCGCCGGCCCCGGCTAAGCGCTCGGCAGTCGCCGCGCCTAACCCTGACGCGCCACCGGTGACCAACACGCCTAGACCGTTCAGTTGCATTGCTTGCTCCTTTGCTCAGCGGGCAACTGCCCATTCAAAATGCATGCCATCACTGGCGCCTCTGCCATCATAATTCCAGTGGCCGCCCCAGAAAAAGCCTAACGCATTGGCGATCGGCACCAGCTCGCGCACCGAGCCGCGATCGCCCACTAGCGCCGCCGGTTTGTAAAAAGCGTTCCACTGCGCGTTGATGTCAAATGCCGTCCCGTAGGCATGATTGCTCAACGTCGTTGGATTGCTACGAATAGTGCGCGGCCACCACGCGCCATCAAATGTTAACACTAAATGCAACAACCCCGCATCTTCCCACGCTTGCCACAATCGGCGCAATTGGTCTGCCGCTAACCGGTGAAATTTGATTCGCCCGCCATTGGTGTTGCGAAAGCGAGCGAGTTGCGGAATATGCACTTCGACGAGGTTCTGCGCCGCCCAATCGTTAGTGATGGTAATATCATCACCGCTCTTGCGCACCCACTCAATCTTGCCCAGAATCCGCTCGCGCTGGCCATTGCGGTCAGTCAGAATGGTAAACTCAGGCAGCGGCGGCCAATTTGGATCGCGGCGTGGCGGCCCAGCCCGCACCACTTCTGGCGCAGTCAAGATCGATGATCCTGGCGCCGGGGCAGCCGGTTGCGCTGGAGCTACCGGTGGCGGGGTTGGGGCTACCGGTTGCGCCGGGGCAACCGCCGGGCGTGGCTGCCACGCTTGCACCTCGGCCGGGCGCGGCAGGTCACTCATCTGGCGGATCACGCCATCTGGCCCGCGGTAGAGGGTGTCATACGCAAAAACCTGTAGGTCATAGCTCACCCCATTGATCGTCTCGCGCAACACCCCACTCAGTGGCGTGCCCAGCTTCAACTCCAGCGCCCGCTGATGGAACGGATCAGCCGGATTGTACGGCGCGCCGGCGACTTTGTAGGTTTCGGCCCAGAGCAGGGCATATTGCGGGCTAGCCGGGTCGGTCAGACTGAGAAAGAAACAACCGGATTGCTGGCTCATCGGCGTATAGAGGGTATCGCCGGCAAAAACCTGCACCGCAAACGCCCGATCGGCTGTAACGTAATTGCCGCTCAGCGCCGGGCCGAGTTTGGCTTGCAACGCCACAAAATGAAACCGCCAATCGGCCCGAAACTCAGTCTTTCCCTCAAGCGGCGCGCGCGTGGCGCTCGCTTTCAACGCACTACGATAACTAGCCTCGATCAGCGCCCGGCTTACCCCACCAGTGGGGATCGCGCCAATGTCCGGCCCTAACAAGTTGGCCAGACTCTGCACCGCGGCGTATTGGGTGCCTTCGTTAAAGATGGTATCGCGGGCAAACACCTGAAAGTTGTAGGTCTTGCCATCAAGCGCCACTGGCGGCGGCTCGTTTGGCGCGAGCGGCGCGCCGAGGTTGAACTTGCCCCAGTGCAGCGAAAATGCTTGGTTGAGCCGCAACTGCGCGCCGCGTTGCCGCCACGTCACCGTTGCCAAGCCTATCCACAGTTCTTGTTCGGGCGAACGAACCCCGCTGCCAAGGACAAACTCTGTGACCGGCACAACCGGCGATGGCGGCGGCAGATATGGCTGTACCCGACACCGGCCATGTGCATCGATGATCAGCATACTCACATCTGCAAATGACAGATGGTGTTGCGCTGCCAAATCCGGCAGCCAATTTGCTAGGAACTCGGCTTGCGCCTCGCTCAGATCGGTCAACGTTGGTGCTTCGAGACTTACAATCATTGCAATCCGATCAAGATTGCGCACCCGCCCCTGCCAAATTGCCCGCCCCAACCCGTGGCCGGCACGAGTCGCAGCGACGAGTTGATACAATGCGCCGCTGCGATCAAGGTAGAAATGCGGCAGCAAGGCCGCTTCTGGGCGCTGATACGCGGCTAAGGCCGCTGCAGCAGGCCGCGCATCGGCAACGGCCACCACTAACGCTACAGGGCTGCCTGCGCGACTATACCCAGCTCGATCCGGTCTGCCGGCCACAATTGCCCGCGTTTCGGCGCTACTCATCGAGTGCTCCATCTTTGCTATGAGAAATATTCTCGGCTCATCGTAGCACAGGGCGGCAGAGAAGGCAACGATTCGTATTAAGTCAGCGCACCCGATGTGCCCGCTGTGGAGTATGGCATTCAATATTTACAACCAAAGGTGCGTGCAGATTGGCGAGGACTACGCGCAGGATGGTAGCAATGCGCTATTGCATACTCCGAGGATAAACTAGTACGCTTCACTATGAATCCTGCAAATACGTACTGCCGCCGGGAGCCTCACGCTATGCATCGTCCATCACTGCTCTTATGCTTGATCATTGCGAGCCTTGTTGCGCCCTCATCGTTGCCAGTAAACGTTATTGCTCGATCAAACACGCCACAATCCCTGCCAAACACCATCTTTATTCCCCTCATTACCCGCACTATCACCCACCCGCCCCACTCTCCCAACTGGTTAGATCGAGTCAATGGCTACCGGGCACGAGCCGGCGTGCCACCGGTAACTGAGAGTAGCGCGCTTAACAGCAACTGCTGGGAACACGCGCGCTACATGGCCGAAAACAATCACCTGACCCACAATCAAGACCCAACCAAGCCCTTCGCCTCGCCCACTGGTCAAATTTGCGCGCAAAATGGTAATGCGTGGATTGCATGGGGCAACAGTTGGCAGCCGGCTGACGCAGTTGATAGCTGGATGAAATCGATTGGCCATCGCATCTGGCTGCTCTACCCTACCACACCAACCTTCGGGTTTGGGTTTTACACGACTGCCACCGCAAAATGCAAGTTAAATAACTACAATTTGCTCTGCAACGGCGCCGCACTCGATGTCCTCTCCCACTTCAACCCCGGCGCTGATACTGACTACCCCGGTTGGCCGGTGCGCTACCCCGGCATTGATCAGACCGATGTGCCGGCAACGACCTACCCGATCACCTTGCAGTGGCGCTATTTCGGCAGCACACCCAGCCTGACAA
>JANWYE010000184.1 GCA_025057175.1 Chloroflexus sp.
CTTGCGCCCATTGGGGAAAATTCCTTGCTGCTGCCTCCCGTAGGAGTCTGGGCCGTGTCGCAGTCCCAGTCTGCCCGGTCGTCCTCTCAGACCGGGTACCCGTCATTGGCTTGGTGCGCCATTACCACACCAACTACCTGATGGGCCGCAGGCCCGTCCCGGAGCGCCGTGCGGCTTTCCTCCGTAGAGCGTATGCGGGATTGTCCCGTCTTTCGACGGGGTATCCCCCACTCCGGGGGTGGTCACCCACGTGTTCCTCAGCCGTTCGCCACGCAGCCGGCGCTAGGCCGCTGCGTTCGACTTGCATGCATTAGGCACGCCGCCAGCGTTCGTCCTGAGCCAGGATCAAACTCTACATAGATGGACTACGTGCGCGAGTGGCATCACGATGCGAGTTGGTAAGGTACAGCGCGCGAAGGCGAATAAAAAACTAGCGCCACGACCTGTGACCCTAGCCGGCGACCGAGCGCCCATTCACTTGTGCGGTCTACCGCTGGGGTGAGACCGTTGCCCTCGCAACGCTGGGTAGTATAGCTAATCTCGCTTCATTTGTCAAGCGGCGATCTCAAAGGCCTGTATTCCCCATTCCAATGCTGCGCAACGCGATTCTGCCGCTCGTGTCACTGCGAGCAAATTCCCTAAATCTTGCCATCAATTGCCGGTGATTGCGCAACTTGATTTCTGCGACCCATGAGCAAAACGGCTCTTGCCCAAAGCGGCTGCGCTGCGCAAGCGAACGAAGCTGCTATACTATCAGAGGTTGCCGGCCTTCACCGAGGTATTTATGTGGTTTGCGCTTGTATGGGCCTTGTGTGGTCTCGCCCTAGTGGCGAGTTTTGGCGCAAATTGGCGGCGCATGCGCCGGATTCCGCGCTTGTTGCCCCCTTGTGTGCCGCCCGATCCGCCTTTTATCTCGATCCTGATCCCGGCGCGCAACGAAGAGCGAGCTATCCGGCGTTGTGTGAGCGGGGCGCTGGCCCAACGGTACCCGCATTTCGAGGTGATTGTAGTTGATGATGGTTCGACCGACCGCACACCGGCGATTTTAGCCGAGTTAGCTGCCACTGATTCACGCTTGCGTGTAGTTCCGGGCCGGCCATTGCCGCCGGGATGGGTCGGTAAGTGCAATGCGTGCCAGCAAGCGAGCGATGCTGCCAGTGGGGAGTGGTTGCTCTTCCTTGATGCTGATACCGCGCCGGCCCCCGATTTGGCAGCGGCGTTGCTCTGCCATGCACTGGCAACCAATGGCGATATGGTCACGATTTTCCCCTTCCTCGAGTTGGGAACATGGGCCGAGCGGTTGGTGTTGCCGCCGTTTATTGCCCTGATTGTGTCAATTTTTCCCTTCGAACGGCTGGCTCAGCCCGATGTGCGCCCTGATGAAGTGTTGGCTAACGGTCAATGCATCTTTGTGCGACGCGCAGCATACGATGCGATCGGCGGCCACAATGCCGTGCGCGGTGAGGTGCTCGAAGATGTGCGGCTCGGCCAGACCTTGCGCGCAGCCGGTTTTACTGTGCGTGGCGCGATTGGCATGGAGTATCTGGCGGTGCGGATGTATACCAGCGCTGCTGAAGTAGCCGAGGGCTTGATGAAGAATGCTTCCGCCGGTTCGCGTAGTGGCGGTTGGCGTTCCTTGACCGGAATGAGCTTGCTGCTGGCGCAGGCTTATGGGCCGCTGGCGCTGATGGCAGGTGGCTTGCTTATCGACGGTCTGGCCGGATGCGTGGCCTTTGGCGCTGGGTTGTTGGCGTGGCTGGTTGGCTTACTCTTCTGGGGAACGCTCTACCGCCGCTTTTACCGGCTCAATCCCCTGTATGCGCTGCTATGGCCAGTTGGTTTGATGATGTATTTGTTTATCGCTGGTTACGGCATTGTGCGTGTGCAATTGGGGCGCGGCGTGACGTGGAAGGGGCGGCGGTATGCGGGGTGACGCCGTGGGCGCCAGTGCCCACGGCGTGAACGGCTTATGCTAGCTTGAAATCGACGTGGAGGAATTTGCGCGTTACCGGATGGCGCTGCACGACATAAATCACCACCGGATATGCCGTGCCCTCGATGTTGAGCGTGAACGCTTCGCCCTTCGGCACGGTGCGGAAGATTTGCTCGAAGTCGCGTTCGTTGATCTGAATTGCGGTCGTTTCGACCCCCTTGCCGTAGAAGTTGGCCGGCAAGATGCCTTCACGGCGCAGGGTTTTGACCTTTTTGCCGAAGATGTGGCGGCGTTGGGCTGCCAAGGTTGCGTTGGCCATGAGCTACCTCTCTTTAATTTTACGGAGGGGAGAAGCCGGCCCCATACCGGCCCGAGACCCTCCGGCGATCCGAAGGGATAGTATATCATAAAGCGAGGTTGGCAGTGGCAGAGTTTTCAATCACGAAAAAACAAAGTGTGTGCTCTGTGTTGCTGGTGAGGTGACTCTTTGGTCGCGCCATCTGTTGCCGATACCACTGCGCTGGTGGCCGATGTGGCTGTTCGCGCTGCGTCGCCTGCTTGTCAGCGCGATTATATTTTTTCCTACCGTGTGCCCGAACATCTTTGCCCGGTGATCACCGCCGGCCATCTAGTGTGGGTGCCGTTTCGCCAGCAGCAGATGCAGGGGGTGGTAATCGGGTTGCACCGGCGTCAGGCTACTGCCCTGCGCGATCTGATCGATCTGGTCGATCCGGAGCTGTCGATTCCGCCGTTGGGGCTTGCCTTGGCGCATTGGGTCGCGCGCGCGTATTACACGCCCCTTGCTGCCGTGCTCGATCTTTGTTTACCGCCGGGCATTGTCCAGCAGGCTGTCACTACGTGGCGGGCTACCTCGAATGGTTTGAACTATGAGCTGGGTAGTTTGCCCGAACGCGAACGGTCGATCCTTTTCTATCTCCGGCGGTATGGCGAACAGAGTGAGGTCGAACTGCGCGCAGCCTTGCGGGGCAGTGATGCCGATTTGCGCACGGCTTACCGGGCATTGGCCGAGCGAGGTTTGATCGCCCGTGGGCTGCGGATTGATCCGCCGCGTGTGCGACCGCGGCTAGAACGGGTAGTGCAGCTTGCAGTGGCCGATCTAGCACCAGCGCTAGCGATGTTGCGTCGCGCTCCTCGCCAAGCGGCGGCGTTGCGCTGGTTGGCCGAAAGGGGCGATAGGCAGCCAATAGCCTTGGCCGAGCTGCGTGATGCTACTGGCATTGATATGGTCAGCGTGCGCGCGCTGGCGCGGCGCGGCCTCATTGCTCTGTTTGAGCGGGAGGTTTATCGTGATCCGTTGGCTACGCTGACGCCGCCGCCTGATACGCCACCACCACTGACGGCGGCTCAACGTGAGGCTTACGAGACGATCGTATCCACGCTTGAAGCCGGATCCGGCGGCCAATTTTTGCTGCACGGCATTACCGGCAGCGGCAAAACCGAAGTCTACCTTCGGCTGATTGCGCGGGCCTTGCGTTTGGGGCGGCAGGCGCTGGTCTTGGCTCCTGAAATTGCCCTCACAGCGCAGTTGGTGCGCCGGTTTGCCGCCCGCTTCGGCAACCAACTGGCGGTGTTGCACAGCGGTCTTAGCGATGGCGAACGCTACGATGCGTGGCGGCGGTTGCGGCGCGGCGAAGCGCGCTTGGCGATCGGCGCGCGCTCAGCGTTATTTGCGCCTCTGCCCGAATTGGGCTTAGTGATCGTCGACGAAGAGCACGAGCCGAGCTATAAGAGCGATGCGGCGCCGCGTTTCCATGCCCGCGATGCAGCGCTGCAATTGGCCGAACTGGCCGGTGTGACGGTTGTGCTGGGCAGCGCCACGCCGAGTGTCGAGAGCTTTTACGCCGCTCGTAATGGCCATCTGCGTCTGTTGCAGTTGCCGGAACGGATCGGTGGCCAGATCGGCGCGGATGGGTTAGTACATGCCCGCCCGCTCCCTTTGCCGCCGGTGCGGATCGTGGATATGCGGCGCGAGCTGCAACAGGGTAATAACTCGATCTTCTCGGCGGCACTGCAACAAGCTTTGGCGCAAACACTGGAACGCGGCCAACAGGCGCTGCTCTTCCTCAACCGGCGCGGCGCCGCTTCGTTTGTGTTTTGTCGCGATTGCGGCTATGTCGCGCGTTGTGAGCGTTGCGTTGCCCCGTTGACCGTACACTACGATCACGCCACTGCTGCCGCTAGCGAGCCGGTGAACGTTCTGATCTGCCATTCGTGTGGCCAACGAGCTGCCGCGCCGGTGATCTGCCCGCAATGTCTCAGCCGCCGAATCCGCGCCTTAGGCGCCGGCACGCAGCGAGTCGCCGAAGCGGTGCGCGAACTCTTTCCGCAAGCTCGGGTTGCGCGCTGGGATCGCGATAGCGCCACCGGCAAAGACGCGCATGGCAAGTTGTTGGAAGCAATGTTAGCGCGCCAAATTGATGTAGTGGTGGGCACGCAGATGATCGCTAAGGGGCTTGATCTGCCGTTGGTGGCGCTGGTTGGCGTCATTCTGGCCGATACTGGCCTGTATCTGCCCGATTTTCGCAGCGGTGAACGCACCTTCCAGCTTTTGACCCAAGTGGCTGGGCGGGCCGGGCGGCGCAGCGAGGGGGCGCAGGTGATCATTCAAACCTATCAGCCTGACCACTATGCGCTGCAAGCGGCTCGTGAACACGACTATCAGGGCTTCTTCCGTGAAGAGATCGCCTTTCGCCGCGCGCTGGCCTACCCGCCATTTGGCCGCCTCATCCGGTTTGTGATTGCGAACACAAGCGAGGCGGGGTGCCGCAAGCAAGCCGAACGCCTTGCCTCCGATCTACACCGCTACATCAGCGAGCGTGATTTAGCTGGTTGGCGGTTGATTGGCCCGGCCCCGGCCTTTTTCCGCCGCCAACGCGATCGCTGGCGTTGGCACCTATTGCTGCGTGTGCCTGCCGATACCACCCACCGCGAAATAACCGTCGCCCTTGACGCGCTTGGCCCGTTGACCGGATGGGTGATCGACATCGATCCGGTGCAGGTGTTGTGAGCGATTTGTTGTCCACTATCGCCCGACTCAAGCGCAATAAAAGGGCCGGCGCAGCCACGCGCCGGCCTGTCGGGGTCAAGAGACGTAATCAGATTAAGCGTACTCCACGACGTTCTGCTTGGCAGCCCGCGCTGCGCGGCGGCGCATACCGGCATCGAGCTGAGCAAGGAACTCATCGGGATTGACACTGGCGGCTGCGCAGGCATCTGCAAAGCGCAAATTGCTGCGGTCAATCCGGTGCTCGCGGAGAAATGCGCGCGCCTCGGCGCCAAACGTCTGCAACACCTCTTCGACCGTGTACTGCTCAAAGTTCCCGTTGCGCATTGTCGTGCTCCTTGTGATCTATCAAGACTATCTTCGTCGCGACGGCTTCATTGCCGGTTGCGCTTTTATCATACTGGATACTTTATACAATTGCAAGAGGTTTGATTTGTGCAAAATATACAAATTTCACGGACGATAAAGATGCCCAGAGCGAGTTCTGGCGCTCTGGGTCTTGGCCTGTAAAAAAAGCTGCGCGAGTGCGATTCGCCCAGCCTTCATCTGCGCTGATTAAGACATTGGATCAGGTAAACATCAATGCCTCGGTGACAGTGCGCCCCAGCGTGGTCGCTTCGGGGCGCGGCGCAAAACCTTGGTTTTTGTCCTTTAGCTGGTCATTCCAGTGAACGGTTGCGGCTGCGCCACTCAGGGGTGCGGCGCACGTCGGTATTTAGTGGCGCTACCCTTTGTAACCGGCTGCGCTCCTCAGGGGCGCACATGCAGCTCTTGGCGGCGCTACCTTGTGTAGCATTGCGGGTTGAATCCCTTGCCGACCTTATGCAAGGACAACCTGCTGACATCTATAGGCGCAGGTGCTGCCTGCCCAGCCTTCGGGGTGCAGCGCCTTAGGGGCTTTTTCGTCTAGCTCGCAATAAAGTGCAAGCCTCACCCACACCGCTTCTCGGTTTGCGTGTGATCCAAAGTGCCCTCTTATCGGTTAACTCACCACGCTTTCCGGCTCACTGACGTTGCCGCGGTCATGAGCGTTGCGTTCATCAGTCTGCATTGCATACTCGCTGGCCCACGCTTGAATGCCGGGCCAGTCGCGCAGTGCCGCTTGATGAACCGGATCAGGCCGCCAGAGACGTTGAATGTAGTCGTGATCAATTGGCTCTGGATGTAAACTTTTGAACGGCACCACTGTGGTTGTTTCCCCCTTGCCCCATTCCTCTTCTTCTCCCGGCCCCAGCGGCAAAGCTAATTCATGAAAGGTGACCAGATCAGGATGATGGGTACGGTCGATGAGGGTATCGGCGGCCTCACACACTCGCCCATGGTCGAGCAGTGCGGCGAGAAGGGCGTCGCTCATACGCGAGCGCACTGACAATTGCACCAGCCGGATCAGATTCAGTCGCGCGAGGAGATCGAGATAGCCGCGCACAGCCATGCGGCTGCGATCGTTGCTGCCCCACCGTAAGCCAATGCCGGCGGCGGCGGTAGCGTGCGCGTTGCGGCCAAGGCTGCCGGCAACCGTCTGCGCAACGGGGCCACTGGTGACCACGTGAAAGTGGATCATTTCACCAAGCGCCCAATGACGCACAATCTCAGCTCCACCCTGCCGCTGGTGTTTGATTTCGATCTGCTCGATCCGGGCCGCACGGAGATGCGCATCGAGTTCGTCATCGCGCCCAACTTCAATATGGAAGCCGATATAGGGGCTGAACCGTTTGCCGCCAACCGGGCGGGCCATACTCTTGCCATTGGCGTACTGGAGAGTGATTGCTTCGGTGATAGTTTGAACTCGATTGCGCCCAATCATGCTTGTGCTCCTCTTCGTTGGCCGTACCGGATCGTGCGTTCGATTATAGTACAAATGTTCGATTTTGTAAAGGGTAAAAAACACGTACCGGCACTTAATACCGGTACGTGGGTGAGATGCCAAGTGGTTCTTGTTACAAAGCCGCTCGCATAATGACCGGAACAAAGATGCGCACTGTGGTAGTGCCAGCAGACCTCGTAATGATCGGAACGAAGATCCGCATGCTTTCCACCGTTATGGTGTAGGTAAAGCTAGCAGTTTGGCCGTTGCCGTCTACCACGGTGATAGTGAAGGTGTATGTGCCGATCTGTATCGCCGTTCCTTCGAGCCGGCCATCAGCATGCAAGGTGATCCCCGGCGGGAGTTGGCCGCTCACTTGATAGGTGTAGTTGCCGCTGCCACCCGATGCGCTCAATTGGTGTTGGATGTTGCTGCCTACTGATATTGATGCCGGTAGGCTCAACTCCAACTGTGGCGCTTGGCCCGGTGTTGGAATTGGGCTTGCCGTCGGCTCCGGGGTCGCGGTCGGTGTGGTGGTCGGTATCGGCGTAGCCGAGGCGGTGGGCGCGACGGTTGGCGCGGGGGTCACCGAGACGGTCGGTGCCGGTTCAGGCGTAGCCGTAGCCGAGGCGGTGGGCGCCGGGCTGGCCGTAGCCGAGGCGGTGGGCGCGACGGTCGGCGCCGGGCTGGCTGTAGCCGAGGCGGTGGGCGCGACGGTCGGCGCGGGGGTCACCGAGATAGTCGGTGCCGGTTCAGGCGTAGCCGTAGCCGAGGCGGTGGGCGCCGGGCTGGCCGTAGCCGAGGCGGTGGGTGTGGCGGTCGGCGCCGGGCTGGCTGTAGCCGAGGCGGTGGGCGCGACGGTCGGCGCGGGGGTCACCGAGATAGTCGGTGCC
>JANWYE010000185.1 GCA_025057175.1 Chloroflexus sp.
TGGCGCTTTGCCGATCGGAGCCACGATCAGCCCCAGCCGGTCGAGCAGGTGGCGGCGCGGCGGCCCTTCAGCCGGATCGTATGTCACCAGTAGCGCAAAGCGGGCCGGCTCGACCACCGAAATCCCTTCGCGTTCGACGCGCACAACGCCGCTATCCAGCGCGCCGAGAATGTGGTTGATCGTGCTGTCGTCGAGCAGGTTGACGCTGTCAACGTACAGCAGGCCACCGTTGGCGCGCGCGAGTAGCCCGCTGCGATGCACCCGCTCACCCAGTGCCAGTGTCGCCTCAATATCAATTCCACCCAATAGCCGATCCTCGCTGACGCCAACTGGCATCTCGACTAAGTTGCATGGCAACGTAGGATCAAACTCGCGCCCGCCGGCCAACATGCGGGCAAACGCGCGCACCAATGCGCTCTTGCCGGTGCCGGCCCCAGCCCCAATGGCCACCCCGGCCAGCATGGGATCAACCGCCAGTAGCAATAGCGCTTGCCGGGCCGCCTCTAGCCCGACAATTGCCGTGAATGGCAGCGGCGCTACCGGCAGCTCTCTTACTTTTTGTGCCATAATGCGCTCCTGCCAGCGTGATCGATCCTGCGCGTCACACTGCCAGATGTTTGATAATGAATGGACGATAGTGCTATGCTAAGGCTGGATCTCTGTTGAATCGAGACCTTATCGAACGTTTTACAAATGTGGACCAACGCTCATCAAGCTAGATTCACCGGTTATTTGGCAAACTCGTTGTGGAATGCGGCAGTTTAACTGCCGCATTCCGTACGCAGCGATAGGGGTTTGGTCTTACGCTACCAACACCTCTTCGACCGCCCGCTCGATCCGCACCGCATCATCTTGCATTTCGAGCGGATCTTTCCGCAGCCGGTGGCGCAGCGCCAGCACCGCAATCCGGCGCACATCGTTGATTGTCACCTCATTGCGTCCCTCTAGCGCAGCTAATGCCGTCGCCGCGCGCGCTAGCGTCAATTCGCCGCGGTGGCCATCCACCTCAAGTTTGACGCACAATTCGGCAATCTTATACAGCACCGGATCAGGCAATACCACGTCGGGCAGGCGACGTTGGGCCTGTTTGATCTTGCGCTGCAATTTTTGCGTCTCTTTGGCCCACTTCTCGACAAAGGCAAACGGATCGGCGTCATATTCCCGGCGCCGTTTCACAATCTCTACCCGCTCGTTGACATCGGTGATGGTGGTGATGCGGGCATGCAGGCCGAAGCGGTCGAGCAATTGCGGGCGCAGATCGCCCTCTTCGGGGTTGCCCGAACCTACCAGCACAAAACGAGCTGGGTGGCGTACGCTCACACCCTCGCGCTCAACCACGTTCACCCCCGAAGCTGCGACGTCGAGTAAGACGTCAACCAAATGGTCTTCGAGCAGGTTCACTTCGTCAATGTAGAGAAAGCCACGGTTGGCGCGGGCCAACAAGCCGGGAGCAAAGGCCTGCACGCCTTGGGTCAGCGCCCGCTCGATGTCGAGCGTACCGCAGACGCGATCTTCGGTCGCGCCGAGCGGCAGGTCAACCACTGGCACTGGAATGTTAATCACGCTCGGCTTTTTGGGCTTTCCGGTTTGATTGGGCACGGCTCGGCACTGATCGCATAGGCCAGCGGTGCGATCGGGGGCGCACGAATAGGGACAGCCGGCTACCGCCTTGATCGGTGGTAACATCGCGGCCAGCGCGCGAACTGCTGTTGACTTAGCGGTACCGCGGTGGCCCATCACCATCACGCCACCAATCGTCGGATTGACCACACACAGCAGCAAAGCTAACTTTAATTCGGCTTGGCCGACAATAGCCACAAACGGATACGGTGGAACCGGCGCATTCGTGGGCGGAGGGGTCTGCCCATTCGTTGACGGTTCGGTTGTTTCGACGGCTTGGTCGTGTTCTTTGCTCATTGCGCAGCACCTTTGCAAAATGAATGGGCGGGCAAACACCCGCCCAACCCATGAAACCCGAATCAGGCGGGACAGACAAGAACAACCCGATCTCAGACTTGCGCGACGGGTGTGCCGTGATCCCGCTGTGGGCCAGATTAACGCCGCGACTTGACCACCGATCCCGCAGTCGGCTTCCGCCCGTTGCGCGTGCGGCGCGCATAGGCAGTGACATTCGTCCACAGGAACGAGAGACCGAGGCCAAGGACGGTCAAGATTAAACAGGCCCAACACAGGATGGCCGGCGTCAGTGGACCGATCATTTGCGTGGCTTCACCGAGTCCGCTTGGCATAGTGTTCACTCCTCTCGCGGCTGTTTTGCCTTTGCGGCATACGACGGCATGATTACTTCCCGCATTTTCTGCGGATCAATGCGGAAGTTCTCTATTAATTCTACCACGTAGCGCAAATGTGATCGCGGGATGGAAACGAACATCTCACTCGGATCGAGCCGGTTATGCATCCGTCCACCGCCATCGCCAATCGCAAACACTGAATTTTTCGTGTGCCATGGCGCAGCGAAGATCGAGGCGCATGCGCTAGCGCCCAGTTCGCCAACCGGAAAGGTACCGATGCGCACGCTGGCTGCACCGGCAATCTGCATAGCGCGCTGCGGATCAACCACACACACCATCAGGTCAACCGGCACGCCTTCCGGCACCTCATCGAGCGGTGCGGCGGCCAATGCCTTGATCATGCCTGCCGGCAGCGAATAGCTTTGCCGTTTGTTGCAGGCCGCCGCTTCCGGCGTGTAGAAACCCTGCGCGTCGGTCAGATAGATGCCTTCGGTAATATACGGCCCCGGATCAGGGTTTAAACCGAGGTGGTATTGCCCGACCCAACAGTCGTGATGTTCGGCATCGACATAGACCCGCCGCCCCTGTTCAGCTTCGCGCACGATTGCGCATGCCACCACATTGGCCGGTTCGTACCCCGGCGGCGGCCCGTCGTAGCAGTAGGTAATCGCGACCGGACGCCGCTTCACCCGCATCCGCTCAATCAGCAGGCGGTTGAGTTCCTTCAAATCGGGAAGCTCATCGTGTTCGCTCATCACCGCCTCCACAGCGGGTTCTGCAACTCTGGGCTATCGGCGTGCATCGCCGCCGCCGTTTGGCCCCAACGCCAGATCCATCCCTCGATCCACCAGCGTATTCTCAGCGCCAGCGGCGCTACGCGATACTCGGTGGATTTGGTCGCAAGGTGTAGCCGCATTGCTCACCTCCATCATCCGGCCAATGGTTACAATCTACTGGCCGGTTAGCGGTAGAACGGGCTGGCCGGACGGCGCAGGTCAACGTAGCGGAATTGTTCGCCCGATCGCTGCAACGCGGCCAGAATTGCAATCTTGCTGTCAAGTTCGTCGGCGCTGCCCATGCAGATGGTGGTATGCCCGTCAACCGTCAGCGTCATGCCCTTCTTGGGATCGTGATTGGCTTCGGTGACGTACATCCCTAGCTCATTCAGCAACCGCTTGACTACCATCCGCGTGGGCGCGTCCATCTCTGGCTTATCCCCGACCGCTCGCTCCATCAGGCCGAGCGTAATCACCGGCGCCGGTCGCCGCGCCGGCTGCCCGCCGAACAGCTCTTCCGCCGTTGCGCCATCAGGCACAATATCCGGCTCTTCCGCGCCAAATACACTCAAGAACTCTTTGTACTCAAGCGGGCGCACCTCTTCCATCTTGACTGCTGGCAACGTGCGGTCGATAATCTGGCGCGCCAACCGGTCAAAGATCGCATCGAAGCGTGGCTCTTGCAGCGCCAATTTGCATGCATCGGCCAATTCGCGCACGGTGCGGTCGAGCGGAATGCTAGCCAGCACGGGCAGATTGATCTTCTCCGCGAAGCGGGCCGCGACGCCGCTGCCGTCATCGCGGTTGACCACCAGCCCTAGCAGCTTGGTGCGCCCGCCCATACTGGCGAAATATTTGGCTGCGCTGGCGATGTTGTTCGCGGCATACAGGCTTTGGCGGTCATTGCCGCAGAGAATGATCACCTCTTCGGCCAGCGAGCGTGAGAGTGGCGTGGCAAAACCGCCGCAGACCACGTCACCTAGAAAGTCCATGACTACATAATCGAGCGCCCATTGGCTGAGACCGAACTTTTCGAGCATGTCGAAGCCAAACGTAATGCCGCGCCCGCCGCAACCGCGCCCGACTTCCGGGCCGCCGATTTCACAGCCATAGACCGTGGCGCGGCCCATGACCGTGGTCTTGAAGATAACGTGGTGAGCGGCTAGTTCCTCTTCGCGCCCGGCCTCCTTGAACTCGCGCCAGACATCGCCGAGGGTGGGCAGACTGACGCCGCCAAATAGGGCATTGCAACTGTCGTGTTTCGGGTCGCAACCGAGCTGGAGCACCCGGTTCCCCAATAGCGCCAGCTTGCTGACCAGATTGGTGGTGAAAAATGACTTCCCCATGCCGCCTTTGCCGTAGACGGCTAGCATCCGCGCGGTTGTGCCGGTCTGTTTTTGTTTTGGATGCGCTGGCATGTGTATGGTCTCTTTCTAGATGGCGCTCTTATGCCCCCTCCGGCCCGGCGCCATTTTGCGGCCACGTCACCACCACTTTTAGGCACTCCGGATCTTCAAGCGCTAGCCGATAGGCGGCCTGAATTCGATCCAGTGGCACATAGTGAGTCAGCAAGCCATTGACGTTCAATTCTCCGCTCGCCAGCAGATCGCGCACGCGCGGCAAATCGCCATCGGGACCAAATTCCCACTCGCGCGCCACCAAAATCTGCGCCTCGCGCATAAAGACCGGCGCGTAGGGAATATTGATATGGTCGTAGTAACCGAGCAGCACTACCCGCCCATGGTTGGCGAGCAGCGGCAGCGCCCCTGATAGCGCCCCCATCGAGCCGGTTGCTTCAATCAGCACATCAACCTTCGCCTCTCCGATTGCCTCATCGAGCGACTCGCGCGTCACATCGATCACTTGATCCGCTTGGCTGGCCTGCAAGCGCACGGCCACCCGGTCGGCGACGGCCACGTGCTGGGCGCCAGCATACTTCGCCAGCCGCGCCGCGAGTTGGCCGACAATGCCTTGACCGAGCACCAACACCCGATCGGTGCGCCGGATTTGACCAATCTTCACGCCGTGCAAGGCCGTTGCAGCCAGCGCCAACAGCACGCCGGTGGCTGGCTCGATGGTGCCCAACGGCACGACCCGCTCGTGTTCGGCAGTAATGTACTCGCTCTGCCCGCCCCATGCTGCGTTGACGCCGCGGAAACAGCGCGCGCCGCCAATGTAAACCCATTGGCCGAGCAACTCCTTCGGCGCTTTGCTGCCTACCTGCACCACCTGCCCTACCGTCTCATAGCCGGGCACTACCGGGAAGAGCAGTTGGGGTTGGGGTAGACGGCCATCAAGCAGCATCCGTTCGGTGCCGGCGCTGATCGAGGTAAAAGCTGTCTTGATCAGCACATCACCGGCCTTCGGCTCGTTGACCTGCACCGTGCGAATCTCGATCGTGTTCCGTTTGGGGATAACTACCGCTCGCGATTTGATCGGCATACGGTCGATCCGCTTTCTAGTACGCCGAAGCGTAATCTCTGCTCAGCGACATAGCCTGAGCTATATCTTCAACTTCATCGTTGCTACTGCGCCTTCGCCGCGCCTGCCGACTGCGCCCGCAATTGCGCTTCGAGCAGGCGTCGTTCCTTTGCCGAACGGATCCCGCGCCAGAGGAATTGGCCAGCGTTGAAGAGGTAGGTGACATACGCAAAGACCATTACCCACATGATGGTGCGGCTGTCGAGATGGAGCCATACCGCCACGAAGTAGGCGTTGTGGGTGATGATCGCAATCAAGTTGCCCAAATCTTCCCAGAAAAATTCGGGCGCCATGAAATATTTGCCGTAGATGTCGTGTTCCCACAGCATACCGGTGATGGTCAGCGCCCAAATCAGCGCAATCTTGATCCAGACACTTACGGTCGCGATCCAATAGCCTTCACCGGTCGCGAGGTAGCGAATGACCAGCGCAAAACTGATAATGAAAACGATGAATTGAATCGGAGCCAGAATAAATTGGGCCTTTGTCCACGGCGAACGGTTGCGCCGCTCTAATTGTTCGGGAGTGTACATGCCATCCCTCCGCCTTATTTATCACACGCCGGTACGGCTGATGGTAAGCAGGAACCGGTGTTCTACCACCTGCGGTTCGTTCAGATCGGGCCATTGATGGTTGGCCCAAGCCTGTACACGCTCGATTGCCGCTGCCAACACCTCATCGCTCAGCGCCCAAGTTTCAGCGTCAATCCGGGCGGCCATGCCTGCAATCACCTCAGCCGGGCTGATGGTGCGCTCCCAGCGGGCAGCCTCGATCGGTTCGCCGGCTGGCGCGCCCAGTTTGGCCAGATGCTGCGTCACCGCTGCGCCGGCGCCGGGTGGCCGCGCGCCCGGTACGAGATCCATCACCGCTTGCCGCAGTTGCCCGCGCAAGCGACCAACGCACGACTCTGGGTCTCGCCAATCAACTCCTTGAATAATGGCTCCACCCGGTTTGACCACCCGTACCATCTCGGCCAGCGCTGCCCGCCAGTCAGGGAGCAGGTGCAGCACATGCACCGCCAGCACGGCATCGAAGGTCGCGTTGGCAAAGGGCAAAGCTTGGGCATCAGCTTTGATCAGCCACAGCGGCAAACCGGCCTGCGCCGCTCGCTCCCGCGCGGTTGCCAGCATCCCGCTTGAGACATCGATCCCGGTGACGCGCGCGCCGGCAGCGGCAACGGGCAGGGCAATGCGGCCACTACCGATTCCGATTTCGAGGATCTGTGCGCCGCTGCCGGTCTGCGCCACAATCGCCCGCCCGATGGCAATGGCCGCTTCGGGCGGGTGTGCGCGGTGGGCGTCGTAAACATCGGCGATCTTGTCAAAAGCGATCTCAATGGCCATACCGGCTTGGTCTTTCCAGCGGCGCGGGCTGCCCTATCTGCATCAGCCCGCGCTATTTGTGAAGACTGTTACGCTTGGGCGCCATCCTGATCCGATCCGAACACTGCGCTTTACGAAGCGGTATCCATCGCCAATGCCGCAGTCAAATCTTGCCGAGTCAGTCCCTTGAATTCTTGCACCGAGATGCCGCGCAAGATGCCAATCGCCGTCACCATCAGCAGCGCCTCTAGGCCAAAGACCAGCCCGTAACCGACTGCCGGCGAAACAATGCCGCCTTCGATCATCACCGTATGGCCCAAGCCGCTAATCACATTGGCAAATCCATTGCCGAGGCCTTGCGCCATCCCCCACATACCCATATAGAGACCAGTTTGGCCTTCGACGGTCATCTCCATCATCATGGCCAGCGCGCCGACGTTGAACAGGCCAATGCCCAACCCCATAATGAGCAGCGCCGGATTGATAATCTCGCGTTGGTAGCTCAGCGCCGAAATCATTAGCATCGCCAAGCCACCGGCGACTCCTAGACCGCCAAGGGTGGCAATGGTTTTCTTCTGAATGGGGAAGATGCTCGACAGAATGCCGATGCCGAGCATACCGAGCAATGCACCCGCACCCCACATCTGTTGGAAAGCGGCGGTATCCTTTTGGGGCATATCGAAGACTTCAGCCCCAAACGGTTCGAGAATCGCATCTTGCAGGAAGATGCCCATAATCGCCAACAGCACGAACAAGAAGAAACCGCGCACCTGCGGATTGCGCCCCATCAGGCCGGTCGCCACCCGCCACGTCTCGATCGGGCC
>JANWYE010000186.1 GCA_025057175.1 Chloroflexus sp.
GCCGGTGCAAAGTCTGATCGAACGGGTCATCAATCCGCTGATGATTCAGGCGCAACTCAAAGGGGTTCGCATATCATACTCGGTCGAGCCGCAGGTGCAGATGTTGTTTGCCGATAGCGCTCTTATTGCGCGTGTGCTGCAAAATCTGCTTGACAATGCGCTGAAGTTTAGCCCAATTGACAGCACGATCACCGTTGAGGTGGGGATTGCACCGGCCAATGGTGAAGATCAGCTCGTGCGTTTCTCTGATGAGTTAACGGTATGCATTCCCGGCAATCGGATAGCGCATATTGTAGTGCGTGATCAAGGGCCGGGAATCCCGCCAGAAGAGCAAGAGCATATCTTTGATCGCTTCAGCCAAGCCGGCCGCCGGCGGAGCGAAGGGAGCGGGTTAGGGTTGGCCTTCTGCCGGTTGGCCATCGCCGCGCATCAAGGGTCTATTTGGGTTGAAAGTGAACCCAACCGCGGCAGCGCGTTCCATTTCACGCTGCCGCTAGCCGAGATTAGTGGTGAGTAATGGCTATGCTCCGAGCAAGCGTTGCCGAGTCTCAGCCACAAAGCGCTGCAAGCGTTCGGGATCGGGCTTATCGGTAGGCAAGATCAAGATAAAATGGCTGAAGATTTCTGATCGATCTCGGAGCAGATCGAGCCAACCGGCTTCTGGGTGTTCGCGGCGGAAGGCTGCAAGGTGAACATCGGCAAATGCGCGTAGTGGCTCGGCTGTGTCAGGAGTGAGATGCGCAGCGGGGCCGGCAAGGTAGTAGTTTGGCTGGCTACTGCCGGCTGGGGTGTCAACCGGCACCAGATGGCCAACGATGACCTCATCGAGTTCGAGCCGCAATGAGGCATGGCTGTCGGCTAAAATAACTAGTTCACCGGTCAGCAGGTCGCGCAAGTTAGCGCCGGCATTTGGGCGTAGCCGTTCGACTCGGTACGGGCGGAGGCGCACATCAACCCACGTTGGCACTAATTGGCGCTCAAGCGCATCGAGATCGGTCTGATCCATGTTTGCTGCCAGCCGTGATACTAACGTGTGGCCATCGGCTTGGCGGTAGTCAAACGCAAACCAAACCATAAACCGGTCAGCGCCATAGCCTTCGCGTTCATTAAGTTCAGCCAATTGTTCAAATTGGTAGCGTCCATTCCAATAGCGGTCAAAGGCAGTCTGTAGATCGGACGCATCGGCATCGGTCGCCGACGCTAGAATGCGCTGAAGTAACTGATCCTGCGCGTTGCGCAGGCGTAACTGCTGGCTGCGCCATTCCTCTTCCTTGCGCAGATGGCAATCTTTGTACTTACGGCCACTGCCGCAGTAGCAGGGATCGTTGCGGCCAAGCTTGGGTGCGCCGGTTCGGGTCATACGATCGTTCTCCTCAATTCGTGTAAAAATGATACTCGCAAAGCTCATTTCTTTGCTGGCTTATCATCCTTTGTATCTTTGCGTTGTTATTCTACACTCAATGCCAACCGCATCCCCAAAAACTGATTTCGCATCGTTGGCGCTAAACGAAAACGGCAAGCGCAGCGGGCATACCCCTGCGGGTTAGCATAGCACCCACCGCGCAGGATCCGCCGTCCCGGCGCGGTAGGGTCTTCGCGCCCATCGTCAGCCCGATAGGGATAAGGCCGGTCGAGCGAAGCCGTCCATTCCCAGACATTGCCGGCCATGTCTTCGATCCCATAGGGGCTGCGCCCGCCGGGATACGCGCCGGGGGGGTTGGGGGCGGCGCGCCCGCCCTCGCGGGTATTGGTGAGCAGCGGGTCAAATTCGTCACCCCATGGAAAGCGGCGACCATCGTTCCCGCGCGCCGCGTGTTCCCATTCGGCCTCGGTAGGCAAGCGGAAATGGAGGCGGGCTGGCGGCGGCAATGGCCGGCCATTGGCGTCGATCAGGCGCGCGGCCAGATCGCGCTGTTGGTTGAGCCAATCACAAAACGCGCGCGCTTCGTGCCAGTTAATATCTGTGACCGGCAGATAGGCCAGTGGCGGCGGTGGAGTTGGGCCACGCCAGATCGGCGGCGGCGGTACAGCGCCGGCAGCGACAGCATAGGCATAGAGCGCGGCGCTAAGTGGAGTTTGGGCGATAGCAAACGCCGGCAACGTCACCTCGTGCTGTGGCGTCTCTTCGTGATAACTCTCGCGCGTGCCGCCGTAGCGGCGGGCTAGGTCACTGGTTTCACGCGCCGGCGTACCCATCAGAAAGGTTTGACCCGGAATAAACACCATCACCGGCAATAGTGTGACCAACTGGTTCATCGTCGATAAATCCGATTGAGCCGGTCAAGCTCTCGCTGATAGATCGTCTCGGCGAAATGCTCGATGGCTGTGACATTTTGCAACGCTTCGTAACCGCGCAACAAAAAAGTATGGACATTGCTAATCCCAGCGAGGCGAGCGACAAAGTGGGAGCGACGCAGCGCCAAGCCAAGCATTGCCGAGCGCGACAACCGGAAGACATTGTACAATGAACTGCGCACGAGGGTTAATTGGCGCAAGCGCTCGTTGTATTTATCGGCCAGCCGGTAAAAATATTCATAGGTAATCTCATCGAAGTCGGTGCCTATATCGGCAGCTAGCATCCGCTGCGCCAAATCGTCATCGAGCTGATAAGTAAGTTCGAGCAATTCCAGCACCTCTTCCAGATCGCGGAGATGGACGCCGGGCAGCATGCCAAGAAAGTGGTGTAGGCGGCGGCCTTCTTGATCGCGTTGACTGAAGTCGCGCGGGCCATACATCTCGTTGAAGAAGAACTCGCCGAGCGGTTCGTATTCAGGTACTTCCGACAAGTCGCGGTAATCGCGGCGGAGGCGGTTGGACTGAAAGATTTGCAAGGCAATGCGATACTGGCGCAGCTTGTTCATGGCAAGCGTTCGAGTTGAGCGCGAGCGCGTTGGCCCCATTCGCTAGTTGGTTCGCGGGCGATGAGAGTCTGATACGCATTGCGGGCAGCAGTGAAATTGGCTTGATCTTCGGCGATGAGACCGCTGTAGAAGACAGCTTCGCTATAATCAGGATTCAAGGTAATTGCCTGCTGAATCGCCCGTAGCGCGCTTTCGATGCGGCCTTGAGCATAGTATGACCGGCCGAGCCAGTAATGCGCTTCGGGGAAGTTGGGTTGCAGGTTAATCGCCCGATTAAGATCACGAATCGCTTGGTCATAATCATTGGCGCGGATTGCCAATAGTGCGCGCCGGTAAAAACTCTCGGCAATGCGGTCGTTGGCGCTGATTGCAGCATCGTAAGCGGCGCGGGCCTCGTTGAATCGGCCAGCCTCTTGCAGCAGCTTGCCGCGGAAGAGATGGGCTTCGGCGTAGTTGCTCTTCTGGCGCAGCGCTTGCTCAACCGTTTGCAGCGCCTCATCGGCGCGGCCTAGCGCGTACTGGGTCTGGGCCAATCCTAGCAGCGCTTCTGGGTATTGGGGCTGCAAGGCCAGCGCGCGCTGATACGCAGCGAGAGCGCGGGCCAATTGGCCGTTGCGCAACAAAGCTTCGCCGAGCCAGAATTGTGCGGTAGCATCGGCATCGCCACCCGGCAAGCCGGCAGCGGTCTCGAAGTAGGCAAGGGCGACGCCCCAATTCCCTTGGCCGCTGGCCAACTCGCCCAACCCAATATGAGCGGCGATTGATTGCGGGTCGATGGCGATTGCTTGCCGGTAAGCATTCTCTGCTGCGGATTGATCATTTCGGCGGCGCGCAATCTCAGCCAGCGTTAGCCAAGCGTTGGCGCGTGCCGTGATAGCGTCTGGATCAGTGCGATTCACCGTTTGTTCGAGGACACGGTTGGCTTCTTGGGCTGCCGCTTCAAGCCGGTTGCCGGCAACATAGGCGCGGGCGAGCAATTGGCGAGCCATCACCGAATCGGGTTGGAGAGCCAATGCACGCTCAAGAGCCTGAATAGCAACCGTTGCGGTATTGCCGGCCAGTGCGGCTTGGCCAATGGCAATCAAGCGGTCAAGATCATTCACGCCTTGGCTTAAGGCGACCCGGTACTGCTCGATCGCGCGATTAGGCTGGTTAAGCGGACGTTCGTACAACTCGGCCAGCGCAAGGCGGGCATCGAGATTTCGCTCATCAAATGCGATAGCGTCGCGCAGCATCCGTTCAGCGGCGTTGAAATCGCCTAACTTGATATAGGTTTCTCCTAGCTCAAAGGCGGCGATGGTCGAGCGTGGTTCGAGCGCGAGCGCATCACGATACACAGCGGCAGCTTCGCCAGGCAACCCGGCATCATTATAGAGCCGGGCCAGTTCAATAGCAGCCTCAGCATTGGTAGCCGCGAGCGGCACAAGGAGACGTTCGGCCTCAGCGAAGCCACTAGCGCCACTGCGCCGGAGCGCCCGGCTGAGGTTGATGATCGTATATGGTGATCGTTGCCAATCAACGAGCGCGCGCCAGTGCTCGATAGCGGCCGGCCAATTGCCATTCCGTTCGGCAATGCGCGCGAGTGCTACGTGCGATGGAAAAAAGGAGGCATTGCGTTCCAGCGCAGCGCGAAACAACCCTTCTGCGCTAGAGTAGTCATTACGGGCCAGCGCCACCTTACCGACGCCGGCGTAACCGTCAGGTAATTGTGGCGCCAGTTCTACAACTTGCCGATAGCTTTGCGCCGCCTGATCCAACTGGCCGTCAACCCGCAATGCGAAACCGAGCGCGAGCAGAGTCGGCGCATCATCGGGTTGCTGATTACGCAGTTGGCTGAGCGTTTCAATAGCGGGACTAGCCGTGTTTGCGGCACCGAAGAGTGCGCCAATCAACTGGCCAATAGGGTTGGAGGGATTCTGTCCCTCCGATACTTGCACAGTGGCATCGAGCAGAGCCAGCGCAAGGCGTTGGCGGCGAGCCAATGCCTCACTCTGCTCAGCTTGGCCGGTTGCCATGAGGCCAGCGCCGGGGAAAATGGCAGCTTCACTCGCCGCTTGTTGCCGCCACAGACTAATTGAGCGAGCGCTATGTTCAGTTGCAGTGCGTAATTGGTCACGGACGCTGCGCAGATCGGGGGCAGGCGGCAAGGGATCGGCAGCCTCAAGCGCCCAGTAGAGCGGGCCGGCCAGCGGCAACAAACGTTCAAGCTTGACCAATGCCCGTTCTTCGGTAAGCACCGCGTTAAGGCGCGCCTCAACCGGCGGACGAACAGCCAGTGGCAAGCGGGCCAGTAGCGCCGTTTTCGCCGGCTCAATTCGGTTTAAGGCTAGCGCAGCATCGTCGAGCCGGCCGCTCTCGCGATAGGCGGTAGCGAGGAGGAGTTCTAATTCGGGATGGGCCGGCAACAGATTGCGCGCTTGTTCAAGATCAGAGACCGCAGCGCGGGCGCGCTGCTCGCGCAGCGCCCAAAGTGCAAGATTGACCCGTAGTTGGCCCAAATCGCGGCCATCGAGCAGATCGATCGCTTCGGCAAAATAGCGTGGCGCGTCGGGATTGCGGGCATCAAACAAAATAGCGCCGAGATTGTTGGCAACCAGCGCGCGCTCACCGGCAGCGATAGCGAGCGTGGCTTGATATTCAGCCGCGGCTGCGGTATACCAGCCCCGCGCCCACAGCAGATTGCCGCGCAACAATTGCGGCAAAAGCGGCGACAACTGCGGGTTGGCGTCAAGCAAGCGTTGGAGTTGATCGATTGCCAGATCGGATTCACCGTGGTGATAGGCTGCTAAGGCCAATAGATAAGGAACGAGAGTTGTTTGGCCATTGATGGGCGCTGTGCTTAGAGAAAACCGGTTAGGGAGGGCAAAGCGAATAGCAAAATGATGCCATGCCTGTGTCACATCAATACTGTGCGGCAGGTAGATCAATTCGGGTCGCAAGCTAGGGCTATCGATCACCCCGCCGGGTTCAACCACACCCCAGACGAGCACATCGGCATTTGATTGTTGGGCTAATGCTAACGCTTGAGAACTATCGGCAGGCCGGGTATCACTGACAACAACCTGCACCAAATTGCCGCCTCGCGCGCGGAGTTGGCGGGCTAGTGCATCGGCAATTTGCTGGCCGGTGCGGCCATCGTGATCGGCGAAGGGAGTAACAACAATAACAAAGCGTGGATCGGTGGGTCTCAGCAGCAGAAAAAGACCAAAAGCAATACCGATCAGTGCCAGTACAAAGAGTGGCCGGCGCCAACGACGCAAGCCGCCACGCCGTTCACGCTGATCATTTTGTGCGATGACACGATCGGTTTGCGTCCTTTGCCAAGGCCACCGCATCATCCTGCTCCTTGCTTACAATGCATCGTATTGTTCTCCATTGTAAGCAGTTTTAACAATATTTCAAGCGGCGAGGAATTGCATAAACTTTATTATCACCCAGAATGATCAAGCGGAATGGTTTACAGCATGGGCAAACCGAAAGCTCAGAGCGGTATTGGCTCGCAATGCCGCTCCAAGTGTCGCGCCTGCAGCGGGTAAAACGGCGTTTCACCCTCGGCACGTAACTACTAACTTCGCTTAACGTAGCCGTAGACCATCTATTACCACTGCGCTACCGCCAAAACCTTTGGCAGCGTGTTTCATCGCCGCAGCGGAACGTGATAACTCATCAACGGTGGCAGAGGGCGTGCTAGAGACGCCGCCAATCGCGATAGCACCGATTGGAGTGTAGCTGAGATTACCGGACCGGTCATGGCCAATCAAATAGCCACGGGTACGATCGGCTTCATCATAAAGCGCAGCAGCGGCTTGTTCGTAGTGTTGCACGATCCAGAGGGCCAAATCAGCAGCAATAGCGGCAGGGCAGAGCATCACAAAATCGTCGCCGCCGATGTGGCCCAGAAAGGTCGAATGAGGGGCAAAGTGGGCCTGCGCTTGTTCACAAATGTTGGCTACAAGCCGGATTGCCTGATCGCCGCGGGCGAAGCCGTAAGCATCGTTAAACGCCTTAAAATCATTCAGGTCAATATACAGTAGTGTAAACTCCTCGCCTTGTTGGAGGCGATAGCGAATTTCTTCGCTAATCAGCAGATTACCGGGCAGACCGGTCAGCGGGTTGCGCACCGGGCGCTGGGCAGTGCGGCGTAACAGCGAGCGAATGCGGGCGATCAATTCGGCTTCGTTAAACGGTTTGGTGATATAATCATCGGCGCCGGTATCAAAGCCAATGACCACATCAGCCGGGTTGGTGCGGGCGGTGACGATAATAATCGGCACGTGCGAAGTGCGAGTATCATTGCGCAACTGGCGGATCGCCTCGTAGCCATCGATACCGGGCAGCATGAGATCGATCAAGATGAGATCGGGTAACTGATCCTGAGCAACGCGAATTAAAGAAAGACCATCTTCGACAGCAAGCACAGCAAAGCCTGCGCGTTGCAGCGTATCGCTGAGCAAAAAGCGCAGGTGGGGGTCGTCATCGGCAACTAGGACCGTGGGCAAATGAAGTTCTTCAGACACTGAGCAAAACCTTAAGTTGGCCGGGTGCGGCGGCAAACGCTTGCAAACCCGCATCAAGCGGATAGCATGCGCTGATCAATGGCTCGGTCTCGATCAAGCCGCGCTCGAGCAAGCGGAGTGCTGGGGCAAACGGGCCACAGCGCGAGCCAATCAGTTGCACTTCATCAACCACCAGCATGCTCAGATTCAGGTGTGTTTCAGCGGCAAACGTGCTCTTAAGCACTAGCCTCCCGCGGGGGCGCACTAGTTGTCGAGCGGTTGCCAAACCGGC
>JANWYE010000187.1 GCA_025057175.1 Chloroflexus sp.
ATGATCTCGGCAATACTATTCACCATCCGTTGGGTTGTATTGTCCGGCACTGCAACAACGGTGATAACAATATGCGTATTGGCAATGTGCGTCTCAGGCACAGAAACAAAAGCTGCCTGAATATCTTCGCGATCACGCGGTCGCATCACAATGTAACCCTCTTCCGGGTACGCTGTAACCCACTTAACCGCAGTATCATCAGTCTTGTGCAAGAACACGACAATATTCTGCGGCCGATGATCGTACAAAACAAGACTGCCTAGTTCCAACGAAACACGGCGTTCGGTCGCCAGCGGGGTTGGGCGCAATTGAGGCAGACGGCCCTCTCCACAGCCAATCAGGAAGGTCGCGAGCAGCATGAGGCTGAGATACTTGAGGCCTGAGACCATTGCTGTCCTCCGTACTAGATTGTCTTGAGCAATCCGACCGGTGTTTGCTATTTATACGTTGCACTGCCAAATTCGTTTCATTGCTAGGTAGCATATTGCATAGTGAAATCGCATCTCTTGACACACGCTGAATGAGTCTAGCCGGAGAGCGTGCAATAAGCTAGCGCTTGAATGAAAATTCAGGCGCTGGAAAAGAGAAACGGTTGCTTATTCATCAGCAAATCAACATTTAAAAAACATAGCTTATTTTTAATCTAAAAATGTTATAAAGAGCTGATATCTCCGTCAACTCCTTAACAGATAAAGAGAGAACCGCACTCATAGCTGAGGCATGAAACCGGCGAGAAGTTCGGCATCCACTCACTCGGCAAGCAGCGGAGAAAAGTAGACCACCGTGAGGAGTGAAGCCGACAGCAGCTACGGCTACCGGTTCACTCCTCACGGCAGTGGGCAACAAGCCTACGGCGACTATCGCTTACCGGCTCACTACCGGCACATACACCTCACGCCGGACACCGATCGTGAAACTGATGGCATAGGGCGTCGCGAGCGCGTTGCCGGCTTGATCCTTCACAGCAGTGGTCACTGTGAGGCGATAGACACCGTTGCTCAACAGCGTGCGCGGCGTTACCACGATCTGGTAGGCCGCGCTATCAAAGCCCACGCTTGCCGCCACCGGCACGCCATTGCGGGTGAGAGTCACGGTCGTAGTGATGACGGTCGTCACATCAAGCGGCTCGGAGACCCCTATCAGAACCACTGGCCCATACGCAGCGCCTTGCGCATCGGTGTAGATCACGGTTGACGCCAACCCGGTTGCGCCATCGGCGATATTGCTCTCCACCACGCGCGGCGGCGTCGTATCGCCTTGCGGCGTCACCGTAATCATGACCTGCGCCGGCCGGCTCGTTGCAGTGCCGTTGCTCACCCGGAACGTAAGCGCATCAGCGCCGGTAAAATCAGCCGCCGGCGTATAGGTCAGATTCGGCCCGGTACCGGTTAAGGCGCCGCCACGCGGCTGCTCAACAATCTCGTAGGTTAACGGCAACCCACTTATCTCGCGCCCGCTGAGCGTGATCGTGAGCGGGGTCTGATACGGCGTGGTCACGTTTTGCGGTATCGCCGCTAATGGCGCGACCAGATTTACCCACGTATTGGTTGGCGTCTCTTCCGGCACGCTGGGGAAGTAGACCACTGCTTGATTGGCCACGACCGTGCCCGAAGCGAGACCGTTGCGCAGTTGCACGGTGTACGTAATCACCCCTTGCGAATCGGCTGCCCCTTTCGGCCCCAGCTCGCCAACCATCCACACCAATTCGCGGGTGGCCGGCAGATAGGCGCCGGTGCGGTTGACAAACGTGACCGTGCTGGGGTCGAGGGCCTCGGGCAACTGATTGACCACATACACCCCGTAGGCGCGCCCATTACCCTCGTTCTCGTAGCGGATCGTGTAGGTGATCGTCTGGCCGGGCAACAGATCGCCGGATGGGCCGGTGATGTCATTGGGGTCGCGCGCTACCACCAACCGGCTATTCTTCTGGCAGTTGACGCCTGCGGATGATGATGCGCACCCCACGCCGGGAACACAACACTCATTGAGCGCGCATGGCAACACTTCGGGCTTGGTATAGCAACCGCCCACACAGCGCCAAACCGTGCGATTAGGCACACCTACCCATTCGTATAAATTCCACCACGACTCTTCGCACGTCGTGAGATCGCCCGTGCAGTCATGGCTGCTTGGATTACCAGCACATTGCGCCAGACATTCAGTAATATCTGCTACCTCACCAAACACCGGCACATCATTGACCTTCACCAAATCCTCTTTGAGATCGGCGGCGCAATTGGCCAAATCAGCCTGTTCGCGACTTCTGAGCGCCATGACACAATTCACCCCGGTCAGCGTGACCCCGATGGCATCTGACAACCTACCGGCTACTGCCTTCAAGGCCACCTTGCCCAGACAGTTGCGCAGACAACAACCGCCATTGCTGCACAATTCTGGGCTAATGAGGGTGCCGGGCCATGCCGCTTGACCGATCGCATCCCATGTTCCCCAAAAGCGCTCTTGGTCAGTGGCGATATTCCATTCCATACCCCCACTGCCATCGGTCACTGCGAATGAGCGCGCGGCAAACGTAGACGCAAATGCTTTGACGCCATCACTTTGCACCAACCGGACACTGCGCTGTTGCGGATGGATAAACACCGCTTGGTTGATAGTGCCGGCGTTTAACGTGACCCGGTCGGCGCTTGCCCAGAGGTAGCCCGCCGCCAGCGCTTGGGTGTGCAACGCTTGAAGCGGAGGCGCGCTACTCACCACCGTATCCCATTGGCTCCGGCTCAGCGCCTGATGCGTTATCAGGCGGGTTGGGGTAAAGGTGAGGTAGGGCGTCAAATCAAGCAAGTCAGCGTTATAGTTGCGCGCGCTCAAGACCGTAGCAACGGTATCCGGCTGATTAGGCGGGATACCCCACCGATACTTCACCCGCACCCACAAACGCCCTTGAGCATTCGGCGCCAAATCGCCCAGCCGCCAGACAACTTGATGGCGCGCCGGCCAATAGAAGCCATCATCACTGCTATCGAGATAGTACGCGAGCGACGGCAAACGCAGCATGATCACCGCGCTTTGCACAGTTATAGTCATCGGATTGAAATACTGCACCACATAATCAACCATCTCCCCCGGACTGTAGAGCTGCGGGCCGCCGGTGCGCAAGAGAATATCGGTTGCCGCCACCTCGCCGCTTTGCGGCGCGTCCAGCCACGGGTAGAAGAGGATATTGTCACCCACATCATCCCCCTGCCCGCTGCGGTTCTGGGTAGCATGGTACGGCCCGTTGGCATGGCCCCAATAGTTATTGCGCGCATCGAACGGCAGCGTCGTACCCCACACCGCGACAGCGACCTCAGCCGTGTCGTGGAGACGGTTATACTGAAAGATCGGCGGCGTCGTTGCTACCGTATTGCCGAAATCGAAGAGAAAGCCACGGCTCGCCGAATGATGGATGTCGCAATGCTGGATGTTCACGACCGGCAACCCAACGTTGGGATAGCCCCAGCGCATATACACGCTGGCGTAGGTTCTACCGCCACCGTAAGCCACCTCGCAGTGGCGCAGCGTGACCGTCGCCCGCTGATAGGCATAGATACCCTCCCACCATCCCGGCGTTGGCGTGTTGGCGGTGAAGATAATCGGTTTCTCAGCCGTGCCCAGCGCAATCAGCGACGCCTGATCCTGCACCTCCAGCCGTGTTGGGTAGGTATTCCACCTATCGAAACGCAAGATGGTTCCCGGCGCGATGGATAGCAACCCATTCGCGGAGACCGCAACATGGTTGGTGACACGCGCCGGCAGACCGGCCCCATCGAGATCCCACTGCCGCCCGCCGCTCACCGTGCAACCGGAAAGCTGCAATTCATCAGCGCCGTTGCCGGTGGCGGTCAGGTTGCGCGCCGTGATCGAGCCATTGCAGTACCAGAAAATGCTTATCCCCACATTGCCAGTGAGGGTCAGATTCGCTAAGACGGGATTAACGTTATGACTATCCCACCAGATCCCAGCCCGCTGTCTGGCTTCCGTGCCAAGCGAGCCATTGTTGGAAATGGTGAGATTGCGCAACGTAGGATTGATCGCACTATTCCACGTATAACTCAAGAAGCCGGACCACCCGTTGTTGGTCACCCGCCCGCCATCCCACGTCACATTCAACACACTACCGCTGCTCGCCTCGAGGTAGACACCATACTGGCCGTTGTCGGTGACTTCGACATTAGCCAGCACCGGCGAGATGGTTGCACCATTAGGGCTGCTGAGGTAAAGACCAGTGCGCCGGTTGTGGTGGATCCGGCAGTTACGCACCAGCGCATCGCTGGTGTTGATCTCCAGCCCGCCACGGCCATAGTTGGTGTCATCGGCCAAGCTAATGTCACACTGGTCAAGGCGGAGAATGCTCCCCGGCTTCGCCCACAGACCAAGCCAATAGACCGACGGCGCGGTGCTGGTAAAGATGATCGGTTGGCTCGCCGTGCCTTCGGCGCGCAGAGTGCCACCGCTATCGACGGCAATCCCAATATGCCCCTCAAATTGTAACCGTGTCCCCGGCGCAACCGTGAGCGTCCGCCCGCTCGGCACATTCAACTGGCAAAGGGTATAGCCGCAGGTAAAGCCAAATGTTGTGCCGGCCAGCGTCACATCTTGCGCCAAATTCCCCCTAAAACTGCCAATCGTGACCTGATTGTAGACATTGCCGCTGAACGTCAGATTGGCATAGCTCGGCTGCATGTGAATCGACGATTGGAGGATGGCATAACCATGGAGTTGGGACGTCGTGTTCGTATGGTCAGCCACCACAACCGACTGGATCGTTGGCGCCAACCCATCGCCATTCAGATAGATCCCCGCCCGCCCGCCGGCGCGCACTTCACTGTTTGTCATTGTAAATTGCGCCCCCGCCTTGACCTCGATCTGAGCGTCGCTCCAACCGTCAAGGCTGCCATTAATTAAGTAACCGCCGGCGTAGCGCACCATCACGTGATCAAAGGTTGTCTGGCTACTGGCAGAGAGCACCAGACCATACCAATCGCCGGGCGCTCCGCTGCTTGGGCCATTGCTATCGGTATCACCCCCGGCGCTATCGTCGGCATAGCTGGTGAAGATAATCGGCTGAGACGCGGCGCCTTGCGCGATCAGGCGGCCATCAACCCGGATCCCACTGGCATTCGGCGCGCCCAACTTGACAATCACCCCCGGCTGAATTGTCAGCGTCGCGCCGGCTTGGATGACTAAAGCGCAGTTCTGCACAACATACACATTACCGGTCGTCCACGTGGTATCGGTCGTAATCGGGCTACAGGCTGGGATCACGGCTTGCGGAGTGATGCGACTCGCTGATGCCGGATGCCACGGCAATCCCGGCAGGACAAGCGCAAGAATCAGCAGCAGTGAACTGAGGAGCGAGGAACGGGTAGCGGGTCGCATCATCTGCTCCTTTCTGCCGTTCAGGCGAACGAAGATTATCGGGAGGCGATCCAGAGGAGATGAAACTGATGGAGATAACTCCATTCAACATGAATTTACAAAAATTGTACAACTTATTTATTCATCAAACCAGATTCAATAAAGTACACCCCCGTTAATAAACATTATCTATATTACACATTTTTAATCAAAATCTATAATTTTGTGATGAGACTAACAAAATATCTAATGAAATTAACTATTTTTACACTAAAAAGCGAAGGCTATCGGCCTTCGCGTGACGCACGAGAACATCAGATTAATTACCAAATCCGTGATGAGTATCTACTGCCGGCTGTTCATCGCACCCTAATTGGCGCTACACTATCCGAAGAAGTATCCCAATATATTGGCAATCTTGCAGGAGCAATCAGATGAACAGCGAACCAATCTTTCCCACATTACCAGCCCGCAACCTCAACGGGCGCGCGCTCACGCTACCGGCAGCATTCGATGGCGCGCTTAATATCGCCATCATCGCATTTCGGCGCTGGCATCAAGCACTGGTCGACTCGTGGTTTCCATACCTCGACACGCTCCTTGCTGCCCATCCCCAACTGCGCGCCTACGAACTACCGATCATTGGACGGCAATACACCCTTGCCCGCCCCTTCATCGACGGCGGCATGGCATTCGCCATTCCCGATCCGGCGGTGCGCAATCGGACGCTAACCGTCTACACTGATGTCGAGCGGGTCATGGCCGCATTGCAGATCCCTAGCGCCGAGACAATAACCCTGCTGTTAGTCGATCGCAATGGGCGCATCTTTTGGCGCGCGACCGGCCCCTACACCGCCGAACGCGCCGCAGGGCTTGAGCGCGCCCTCGCCAGCCTACTGCGATGATAATGGCCGCTCAAACCTACATACTCGGCGGACACCCTTGGGCAGTCGCAAGCATTGCCGCATAGCGAGGCGGCCCATCCTGCCACACATGTTGGGCAAACGCAGGCAAGCCGATCAGCATAGCGGAGATACGAATATTTGCGCCGGAGGCAATTCCAACGGAACGCGATTGAACACCGCGATAAGCACCCATCAGAGCGCAAGGCAGGCATCGCCACAAAGCCCAAACAGGCTCTGGCAAACGTCGGATCGCGACTTCCATGCACGCTTATCCCAATCGCTCCCGCTCAGATCGTCACCGCCGTACAAGACCTGCCCCAACACCACGCCCCGAAACTGAGCGACGGCCATCAGCGCCGCCGCTTCCATTTCGACCGCAAGGCAACCTTCAGCCTTGCGCTAGGCGATTTTATGAGCGGTTTCACGATAAGGCGCATCGGTGGTCCATGTTTTGCCGAGGCGATAGGGAATACCGCGATTGCGCAGAGCTGCAAGGGCTTGCACCCCCGCTGCGTTTGCTGCCACTCCACGGCCCGGCGGGAGATAATGATACGAGACGCCTTCATCACACACTGCCGCCGCGACGACAATCAACTCACCGACCGCAATATCTGTTTCCAGCACCCCACAGCCGCCACAAACCATAAACTTCCGGCAGCCGAGGGCAATCACTTCATCGAGCAATCCTGTCGCCATCGGCGCACCCACACCGGGATGAAAACAGGCCAACTGCCTCCCGTGGTGAGTAAGCTCATAGATCGGGTGCGGGCCATCTTCCCAGCGCCGCACAGAGATCACTGTGGCATTGTGCTCAGCCACAACCTTCTCAAGCACTTCGCGAAAAACAGATCACACAATGCTCAGGCACGTCGCGCGACTTGATCATCTTGGATGGTTCCAGCAAAGCCTCACGGCTGGGGTCGAATTCAAGAATTGGATAATGCATGATCACCACCCCTCAAGAAATGTAACAGCAAGCAGCGCCGCCCGGCGCGGCAGGAGTGGCGTTGGATACACGCTCGAACTGGAATAACCACTAGCCGTTTACGGTTATTAGCAAGACGCATGAGAGGCGGAACCGAACGGATAGTGATGGTACGGAGGGCGGTAGTGTTACTGCCGCCCTCGCGCTGCCTCGGCAAGCGTAGTCAGAGATGCGCGTCTTGCCAATGGCCTCGACCTAGGGCTTAGTTCATTCCCAGCGCCTTCATCGCCGCAGTCAGCGGGTCGCTGTAAAAGATTGGGTCAACGCGCTCAACGATGTCAGCCGAGACATCCATGAAGTT
>JANWYE010000188.1 GCA_025057175.1 Chloroflexus sp.
GAGCAAAGGCGCAGCGAGGGTTGAACGCCAAGGCGCAAGGAGAGCAAAGGCGTAGCGAGGGTTGAACGCCAAGGCGCAAGGAGAGCAAAGGCGTAGCGAGGGTTGAACGCCAAGGCGCAAGGAGAGCAAAGGCGTAGCGAGGGTTGAACGCCAAGGCGCGAAGAGCGCAGAGAGCACGAAGGATTTGGGACCGCATGTGGCAACCTTCATCGACATTATCGCTGCCGGGCCGTTGCTGACGATCCAAGACGGCGGCAGATTAGCGGCGCGCCGCTATGGCGTGCCGCTCGGCGGGGCAATGGATCGGTTTGCGCTGGCAGCGGCCAACCGGCTGGCAGGCAACCGGCCTGATGCGCCGGCATTGGAGATCACCGCCGGCGGCGCGCAGATCCGCTTTGGCGCGTCGATGCTGATCGGGTTGGCTGGCGCCGATTTGCAAGCTCAGATCGATGATGCGCCGCTATCACCGTGGCGTAGCGCGCTTGTGCCGGCGGGGAGTGTGTTGCACCTGCGCGGGCGGCGTAGCGATTGGGGTGGGCGGGCGTATCTAGCGATAGCTGGCGAACTGGCGGCAGAATGGGCCGTTGGCGGTGCTGGCACCTGTCTGGCCGGCGGTTTTGGCGGCTATCAGGGGCGCGCGTTGCGGGCTGGCGACCGCATCGCAGTGCGCTTGCGGTCATCTACGGCTGCGGATGGTATGCGTTGGTGGCCGGTTGCGCGCCGGCCCGCATACTGCGCGCAACCGCGCCTGCGCGTCTTGCCCGGCCCCCACCACGATCTGCTGCCAGCCGCATGGGAACAGTTACTAGCAACGAGTTTTCAGGTCGATCAGGCAGCCAGCCGGCAAGGCTACCGGTTGGCCGGCGGGCCGTTGCCAAGCCATAACCTGTCGCTACCCTCGTATGGCGTTGTGCCGGGGGCGATCCAGTTACCACCCGATGGCCGGCCAATTCTGCTGCTGGCCGATGCTCAAACCACCGGCGGTTACCCAGTGATTGCAGTAGTAATTGGGGCTGATCTTCCGCTGGCCGCGCAACTCTTGCCCGGTGACCGGCTGGCCTTTACCGCCACCGATCTGGCAACGGCGCAAACGGCGCTCGCCGAGCAGGCGGCGTGGCTAGCCGCCGGCTCGGAAGACGACGAGAGCGGATGGCTGCTAGCGCAGGCAGGGGCATGGTAAGTTGTAAACGTTTGTTGGGTCAATGCGCGCTATCGCACTGCCGGTAGTTTGCGCAAACCCCATGCTACGTCCTCGGTAGCCATCTGGCTGATGGTAGTGAGTTGCATCTTTGAGTGAGATCTGCTATGATTGCCGCCGGTAGCTACCGTAACAACTGAATCCATCGCGGTGACCCGTTGGCCCGGATGCCAGGGCGTAAAGGTGGAAGCTGGTGCAAGTCCAGCACTGTGCCGCAACTGTAACCGGTAATATCACCGGAAGTCAGGACGCCTGCCGCGATGTTGTTGTGTTCGTCCCTTCTCGAGCCAAGGAGGAGAACATGTGCCTCGTCCCTTACCGTCCTCATTGGGCAGGTCATGCTACCCCGGTTCTCGGAAGAGACCGGGGTTTCTGGTTAGTAGGCGCGTCTAGGAGTGACGTTGCCTATGTCAAGTAAAGATGACCTGCCGCTGAACCTGCTCGTTCGCGGCCACGAGCGAATCAATCACATTGAGCGGCTGATTGAACAGTCAAGCTTGATATCTGCGCCTGCCTGCTGGCCTCTGATCGAGGAGATGCGTTTCTGGCAGATGACGCAGCGCCAGCTTTTACGACTGTCAGCTCGTTGGCATCGCAACAGCCATTTGGATTGCTAAGCTACGATCCACTTCCAGAATTGTGCTCATTGTATTTCGTTAAGGGGTACTGCTATGCGAAGTTTACCGCAGCGTGTGTCCTACCTGCTTGCAATGCTTCTTCTCGTGGCTTGTGGCGTGCAGCAACCGGTAACGTCACAACCGACGGCTGCTTTGCCAACACCAACGACCGCTCCGACCGCCGCATCCATGACCCCGACGTCAATGCCGGAGCCTGCGCCCACAATCGCTCCGACCGCCGCAGTGCTCGAACTGCCGGAAACGAACCTAACGGAAGGATGCGTGACCGATTACGATCCGGAGATTGACTACTTCCCGGAGAAGGTCACAATCGTTGATGCAGTTGGCTGGACGATTGCATACCACAACAACTACAAAGTGATCACCGTCCTTAACCCATGGCGTGATGCTGATGTCCAGTTTCAGTACGTACTGGTACAGTGCGGCACGCCGCCGCCGGATAACGTTGGCGATGCGCTGGTGATCGAAGTGCCGGTGCAGAGTGTTGTAGCTATGTCAACTACCCAATTGCCACATCTTGCTGAATTGGGCCTGCTCGATAGGCTGGTTGGCGTTGATAGCTTTTTGTACATCAACAACGAAGCGGTGCGAGCCAAGATAAAAGCTGGCGAGCTGGTTGAGATCGGTAGCGGCGGCCAAGTCAACGTGGAGCGGGCGCTCGATCGGCAGCCAGATCTGATCATGACCTATGGGGTCGGCAATCTAGAATATGATGCCCATCCCAAGCTGCTCGAAGCCGGCCTCAAGGTGGTGCTCAACAGTGAATACATGGAGGTTTCGCCGCTTGGCCGGGCGGAGTGGGTGAAATTCACCGCAGCCTTCTTCAACCAAGAGGCGAAGGCGATGGAAATCTATGACTCTATTGCCGGTCGTTACCGCGAAATAGCTGCTCTGGCGCGCAATGTCGCCGACAAGCCCACCGTCTTTGCCAACCGGCCATTCCAAGGCACGTGGTACATGCCGGGTGGCAAGAGCTACGTTGCCCAACTGCTGGCCGATGCTGGCGCAACCTATCTATGGGCTGACGACACCTCAACCGGCAGTATGCAACTTAGCTTTGAAGCAGTCTTCGACCGCGCACGCGACGCTGATTTCTGGCTCAATCCGGGAAACTGGAAGAGTCTGGCGGAAGCCGCAGCGGAAGACGAACGGTACACCCAGTTTGCCGCTTACCAGAATGGCAACGTCTACAACAATAACAAACGGTTGAACGAAAACGGTGGCAACGACTACTGGGAAAGCGGCGTGACCAATCCGCATCTGGTGTTGGCCGATCTGATCAAGATCTTTCATCCAGAACTGCTGCCCGATCACGAGTTGTACTTCTATCAGAAATTGGAGCAATAACGCAATCGCCGCTCGGTTGCTGTAGCAACCGAGCGGCAGCAATACCTTACTAGTGAGATGTTGCAGCACTACGATTTTGCCGCGGCATGGACCGCACATCTCCGGCAGCACAACGCCCCACGGCTCGATCCGGCCATCGATCGCGCCTTTTGGGAGAGATATGCTGTTGAGTATGATCGGCAAGCAGGAAGCGTGACGCAATGCCTTGAATTGGTGCGCCATCTGCTGCACCCTGATGACACCTTGCTCGACATAGGGGCCGGAACTGGCCGGTTTGCGCTGCCAATTGCCCGGCTGGTTCGTGCGGTGACAGCACTGGATCAATCACCGGCTATGCTGTCAATCCTTTCTCACCGAGCTGCGCAGCAGGGGATCACTAACCTTCGCTTGCTGGAAGCTGATTGGCCTGACGTTATCGTTGAACCACACGATGTCACCCTAGCAGCGTGGTCGCTCTACCGCCAGCTTGACTTGGCTACAGCATTGCAGCAAATGGCTGCGGTGACCCGACGGTTACTGATCATCATTGATAGCGTGGCCTCTGATCCGCCACATCGATCACTAATAGAACACCATTGCGGTGGCTGGCACGAGGCACGCTGGCCGCATCACCTGCTAATTGCGGGAGCGTTATGGCAGCAGGGACTACTTGCCGAGGTGCGAATTGTAAACGAAGAATGTGTTATCTCTGGTTCGTCACCGGAAGCCATTGTTAGACAGATGGTTAGCACTGACACACCGGCCAGCATCGTGACCGCAATGGCGCGCGATGTAACGCCATTGCTGGTTCGACACGCTGATGGTTGGCGTTATGCCTATCGGCAGCCGGTAGGTGTCGTGATTTGGCAGACACATGCTCAGTGAGGAATACCATGCCGGCGCATCCAAACATGAGTCCTTATGCTCGCCACATCTTTATTTGCACGGGTCGTTACTGCGATCCGCAGGGGCGCGCCGAGCGGCTGTACGCGCTGTTGCCGCGTCTCCTCGGCCCACTAGGCCAGTGCGAGAACCCGCAACGAGTCAAGCGCGGCACAACTCCTTGCCTAGGAGTATGCGCTGGTGGGCCGATTGTTGTCATCTACCCGGACGGTATCTGGTATCACCATGTGGATGAACAAGTACTGGAACGGATCGTGCAGGAACACCTCCGTGATAATCGTCCGGTCGAAGCGCACATCTTTCATCGCCTATGCGAAGCGAGGTAGCCGGTGACCGATCGCGCTTATCAGACAACAAATGATGCTGCTGTAACCCCTTGGCCACGACTAGGGCTGCGCCCGCTAGCGATCGTCGCGATGGCGCTGAGCATGCTAGGCGCGTTCGTTCTCAGCTTGAGCCTCGGTTCAGTGCGCATTCCACCCGATCAGGTGTTGACCATTCTGCTCGGTGGCGAGGCCGAGCGCGCATCGTGGACGACGATCATCTACGACTTTCGCCTGCCCAAAGCGATGACGGCAACACTGGCCGGCGCCGCCTTAAGCGTGAGCGGGTTGCAAATGCAAACCCTCTTTCGCAATCCGCTCGCTGATCCCTTTGTGTTAGGGGTAAGCTCTGGCGCCAGCCTTGGCGTCGCATTAGTGGTGCTAGGGGTTGGCGCAGCCAATACCGCACTGCTGAGTGTAGTTGGCCTCTTGAGCAATTTTACCCTCGCCGCTGCCGCCAGCCTCGGCGCCGCTGCCGTCTTGATGCTGGTGTTGATATTAGCCCACCGCGTGCAACATAGTGTAACCCTGTTGATTCTCGGCCTGATGATTGGCTATCTGACCAGCGCAGTTGTCAGCTTGCTGCTCTACTTTAGCATTGCCGAACGGATTCAAGCATACATTGCATGGAGCTTTGGCAGCTTTGGCGGCGTAACATGGGCACAACTACGGGTGCTGGCGCCAGCGATTGGGATTGGCTTGTTGCTAGCCATCGCCCTGACCAAATCGCTCAATGCGCTCCTGTTAGGCGAAGCGTATGCTCGTAGCATGGGAGTCGACATCCGGCGAGCGCGGTTTGGCATTGTTGCCAGTGGAGCACTGTTGGCCGGAGCCGTGACGGCGTTCTGCGGCCCAATCGCCTTTCTCGGTCTTGCTGTGCCTCATCTCTGCCGAGCACTGCTCCGCAGCGCCGATCATCGGCTGCTGATCCCGGCATGCATCTTCATCGGCGCGACCACGGCATTGTTGGCCGATCTAGTGGCGCAAGCGCCCACGATGAGTGTAGTCTTTCCGCTCAATGCGATCACCTCGTTGCTCGGCGCGCCAACGGTCATCTGGATCATCCTGCGCCGTGGCGTTCAGCGTGGAACGTTTGGCGTATGACAAATGTCGTGCTTTCGGCTGAAAATCTGAGCATTGGCTATCCGGCGCGACGCAGGCAATGCCGGGTCATTGCCAAGGATTTGCAGCTTCACCTACGCCGCGGCGAGGTGGTCTGCTTACTTGGTCCCAACGGGGCGGGAAAATCGACCCTGCTGCGAACCTTAACCGGTATGCAGCCGCCGCTGGCCGGGCGCATCTGGCTCGACGGCCAAGATTTGAGCGCCTTCAATGCGCGCGAATTGGCCCGTCGCATGAGTGTGGTGCTGACCGAACGAGTGGAGGTAGGCCCGCTGACGGCCTATGCCCTCGTGGCTCTTGGCCGCCATCCCTATACCGATTGGACAGGCCGGTTGCGACCACATGACGAAGCCATCGTGCGTTGGGCGCTTGAAGCGGTGCATGCTGCGCATTTAGCCAGACGAATGGTGTATGAGCTAAGCGATGGCGAACGGCAACGGATCATGGTAGCGCGCGCATTAGCGCAAGAGCCGCTGGTGATGGTGCTTGACGAGCCGACTGCATTCCTCGATCTACCACGGCGAGTCGAGATCATGCAGTTATTGCGCCGGTTGGCGCGCGAAGCGCGGCAAGCGATAATCCTCTCCACGCACGATCTTGAACTGGCGCTCAACATGGCTGATGTGCTCTGGCTGTTGACCGCCGACGGCACATTTTACTGTGGCGCGCCCGAAGATCTTGTTCTGAAGGGAGTATTGGAAACCATCTTTGCTGATACCGGAATGGTTTTTGATCGCATGCGCGGCCAGTTCCGCATGCATCAGACAATGCGCCGGCGGGCAAATCTCACCGGCGATGGTCTTGCCAAGATATGGACGGCACGAGCATTAGAGCGGGCCGGTTGGCAGGTGGTTGAACTACCCCCAGCAGAAGCGCATGTGACCATTATCGGCGATAACCACCAACCAAGCTGGGAACTTTCAGTCAACGGCGCCCCGAAGCAACAGTTCACATCGCTATATGCAGTAGTGCATTGGCTGCAACAACAATGTCAAGAGGAGGAGCAGCATGAGCGCCACGCGCGAGCCACGGATTGTGCATGAGCCGGGCAATGGCACGCTAGAAATTTTTCCACTCTCAACGGAAGAAGAGACGCTAGTCGCGTTAATGACAGAACTCTTTCGCGACCACTGGGACAAGATCATCTTCGGGCCGCTCATTCAAGGTGCTGTCTTCGAGATCAAAGCGACTGATCCGCCAAAACGGATCAGCATGCTTGATGGATATCTGACAGTCGACTTTGGCGTTTGGCATTTTCACGTATGCATCGGAGAGCATCGCGGCAGTAAAAATAACCCAACCGATCCCGACCTAGCGCGCATTCGCCGCACGGCGCGAGCAGAGTTTTACCGCCGGCTCAATCCCGACGGCTCGGTTGGGAGCTGGGGTATCAGGCTCTTCAATGGCAGAGATGAGAACCAGATCTACATCTTCCTCCCCAATCCATTCCTTTCAGATGAGATGAAGTTTCTCAAACAGCCAGATTGGTCGCGTCTTGCGTTGTGGGATGACTTACGCCAGCGATACCTCGATCTACCACCAGATCCAAAAGATCGCAGCGGTAGAACAATGTTCCACGGCTAGCGAAGAGGGGGCAGCGCGCTCTGGGGGCAAATAGGCCGCGACAGAGCGCGCCGGGATGGCTCTACCGCCCTTACGCCATGATCGCGATCATCACATTACTCAGCACCAACACCAAAACGATACCTAGCGCTGCCGGCGCTGCCCAGCGACCAAGCCGGGCAAAGGGACTGCGCGCACCGATCAACAGGTGAGCAACGACTGCGGTCGCGAAACCGAGCAGCGGGTGGAGAATGAAGGGAAAGCTGAGAAAGTAGCTGGTGCCGCTAAAGACGCCAACCAACCAATAGATCAACCCCAGCGTCACCTGAATATCGATCAAGACGGGAAAGATGCGCGCCACCGGACTGCGCGGCGCATTGGGCCGATAAGTAAAGGCCAGATAGATCGCGGCAAGGACGATCAAGACCGACAACACCTCACGCCCA
>JANWYE010000189.1 GCA_025057175.1 Chloroflexus sp.
TGAAAGAGACGATCAGATTCGGTAAATAGTTCCGAGGAGCAGCAATGCAGCACATCCAACGAGTGCGCGATGCAATCGCCCTGCTCGGCGGCGCGCTGAGCGGGCTGTTGATAGCGCGGCTCGCGCTCAAAATACTGGCCGCGCGGCCCGATAGCCCGACCGTCACGTGGCTTTATGCGCTGACCGGCCCCTTAGTAGCGCCGCTGGCAGTGCTCGACTATGAGCAACCCCGCTTCGGCGCTGTATTGGAGTTCAGCGCGCTAGCTATGCTGATCGTAGTTATCAGTCTCACTGCTCTTGGATGGGTCTGGCTGGGAAGGATGCGGCAATCGTGACCGACTATCTCTTGACCATCTTGTATTGGCTGGGCATCCTCATGCTGATCGGTGTCACCCTCGGCGCCACGATGCTCTGGCTGATCTGGCAACATCTCCGCAGCCTGAATGTCCCGCCCAATGCCGGCTTTTTCGAGACTATGCACTATCTGCCGATTGCCCTGCCCATTGCGCTCGATCTGCTCGATATGGGTTTGGACGTACTGGCGGCGCCGATCAGTTGGGTCATTCTCGACCGATTGGGGTTGCGCGGATTGCGCAATAAAGCCGCGGTCGAGGCACTCATCCCGTTTACCCAGCCGATCCCTGTGTTTACTATCGGCTGGCTGGTTGCTCGTTTGACAGGGTTGGGGAAAACAGGGCTAGAAGAGACGTCGTAACCACGGGGGAGATATATGGCACAGCAGATAACACTGGCACTCGACTGGACGCCAAATACGAACCACATCGGCTTCTATGTTGCGGCCGGCAAGGGGTGGTATCAGAATGCCGGTCTTGAGGTCAGCTTGCTTTCACCAGAAGATGATCATTACCAAACGACGCCGGCGGCAAAGGTGGCGCAGGGTGCGGCAATGCTGGCCATTGCCCCATCAGAGAGCGCGCTAAGTTACTATCTGCATCCAACCAAGCCGTCGTTGGTGGCAATTGCAGCCCTAGCGCAGCGCGACACCAGCGCGATTGTCACCCTAGCGAGCAGCGGTATCGATCGGCCGGCAAAACTAGATGGCCGCCGCTATGCCTCGTACAATGCCCGTTTCGAGCGCGCCATCGTTGCCCAGATGATCCGCAATGATGGCGGCAAGGGTGAATTCGACGAGATCTTCCCGCCCAAACTCGGCATTTGGGAGACGCTGCTGAACGGTGTGGCCGACGCGACGTGGGTCTTTCTGCCGTGGGAAGGGGTGCAGGCGCGGCGCGCCGGCATTGCCCTTAACGCCTTCCGGCTTGATGACTACGGCATTCCCTATGGCTACACGCCGGTCTTACTGGCGCACCCGGCAGCAGTGCGCGAACATGCCGCTGCCTTGCGCGCCTTCCTTGCCGCTACTGCCGAAGGATATCGCTTCGCCGTAGATCATCCTGATGCTGCGGTTGATCTCTTGATAGCAACTGCCAACCATCCTTCACTAACCGATCGCGCCTTCGTCATGGAAAGCCTGCACGAGCTGGCGCCCGCTCTACTCACCGCCGCCGGTCGCTGGGGGGTGATGGAGAGCGAGCGCTGGCAGGCATTTGTCACTTGGATCGAGCAGCAGGGTCTGATTGTTGATCGCGACGGACAGCCAATACCGCTTGCGCCAGAGACGTACCGTGAGCTGTTTACCAACGAGCTGTTGAGTTAATAACGAAGAACATAGAAGAGGCTAGGCGAGCACTTACAGTCCAACCGCAGAAGCTCGGCAACAAAACTGGCCTTGCTTTGCTGCTTGCGCCGGCGAGCAAGCAAACCTGTTATCGCTCGCGGCACGTTGCAGCGGCTGGCAGGCAAGGACTATGGCGCCCGAAAACGCAACAACACCATGCCATCGCCATCGAGCAGCCGCAGCTCTCCGTCCGCTAGCTCGTAGCCGGTGGTGGCAGCCAATGCTCCATGGAAAGCCGCCTCTTGGGCAGAGATCGCATTATCGGCGCAGGCGATTAAGGTGCTGATCATATCGCTGAAGGCAATGGTGAGACCTTCAAGGCGATACTTGCCGCTAAAGCCATTGCAGCCAGCGAAACCACTAACTTGGTTGGTGGCATGAAACTCAATCGTTAATGGCTGATCGGTAACCACCGGTGGCTGGCCGTTGATCTCAATCAATTGCCATTGCCGATTGGTCAGGTTAGCTGCCGGTGTGAGGTTGCTGCAGGCGCTCATGAGGAAAGTCATCAATAGTAGAGCTGCAATACGAAAGATAGACATAACAAACGAACCTTTCATCGGTAAGCCATTCGACCCGGCGCGGCGATGGCGCGCCGGTATGAAGACGGCATCTGAGCGGCTAAAGTTCCGGCTCCAAACCAGCGCCATGCTGGGCTGCTCTGCGTTACAATAGAGGAAGGAGCGGCCATAGAAATAAGGTTGTTGCTTATGATCATTCTGAATTATTCTCACCCCATCACAGCAGCCCAACAAGAACAGATCATCGCATTGACCGGGCAAGCGATTAGTCAAATCATCGACATCAACAGCCAAATCGACCAACAGCAGCCGCTAGGGCCGCAGATCATCAATCTTGCCGATGCAGCCGGCTTATCACCTGCACAATGGCAGAGCGAAGCTATTCTTGTTAATCTGCCGGCATTGAATTTCAGCGCTGCAACTCTGTTAGCCGAGTTACACGGCCGAATGGGCTACTTTCCACCAGTGTTACGGCTACGGCCGGTGGCCGGCGCAGTGCCGCCACGCTACGAAGTGGCAGAGATTCTGAACCTGCAAGTCTTGCGCGACGAAGCACGCATGCGCCGCGCCCAGTAGAGTATTGCGTATGACCAATCGCCTGATATATCTCGATCACGCCGCCACCACGCCGCTCGATCCGCGAGTGCTCGAAGCGATGATGCCCTTTCTCACCGGCATGAGTGGGAATGCATCCAGCATTCATCAAGTAGGACGGGCAGCGTTGCAAGCCCTCGACGACGCGCGCGAGCAGGTGGCGCTGGTGTTGGGTTGCCAACCGAAAGAAATTGTCTTTACTAGCGGCGGCAGCGAGAGCATCAATCTGGCGATTAAAGGTGTGGCCATGGCGTTGCGCGCGCAGGGCAAGACCCATCTGATCAGCAGCGCCATCGAGCACCACGCCGTACTGCATGCGCTCGACTATCTAGTCGAGTATGAGGGGTTCAGGGTGACGCTGCTGCCGGTTGATCGCAGCGGGAGGGTGAATCCTGCCGATCTCGCGGCAGCCATCCGCCCCGAAACCGCGCTGGTCTCAGTCATGTATGCCAACAACGAGACCGGTGTAATCCAGCCGGTTGCCGAGCTGGCCGCCATCTGCCGCGAGCGTGGCGTGCTGTTTCACACCGACGCGGTGCAAGCGCCCGGCCAATTGCCGCTCGACGTGCAGGCACTCGGCGTAGATCTGCTCAGCCTGACCGCGCATAAGTTTTACGGGCCACAGGGCGTAGGCTTACTCTACCTCCGCCGCGGCACACCACTAGCGCCGCAGATCAACGGCGGCGCGCAAGAGCGCCGGCGGCGGGCCGGCACCGAGAATATCGCCGGGATTGTGGGGTTGGCTAAGGCATTGACCATCGCCGAGAGCGAGCGCCTGACCCACGCCTCCCGCCTGCGCGCCCTCAGTGACTGCCTGATCGACGGTGTGCTGGCCCGTATCCCCCGCTCGTGGCTAAATGGCGATCGCGCTCATCGCCTGCCGGCAATTGCCAATCTCGGCTTTGCCTGCATCGAAACCGAAAGCCTGCTGCTCTTGCTCGACCAGCGCGGGATCTGCGCCAGCTCCGGCAGCGCCTGCACCTCCGGCTCGCTCGAACCATCGCATGTTTTGCTGGCGATGGGCCTCTCGCCCGACGAAGCGAACGGCTCGATCCGTTTTTCGCTTGGCCGGCAGACAACCGAAGCCCAGATCGAAACCCTTCTCGACATCTTGCCCGATCTGGTGGCCCAATTACGGGCCGTCGCGCCGTGCATGTGAGCATTAGAGCACACAAGAGCGTCGAAATGATTACCGAACTCTATGCCGAACAATTTAAATCTTGGGCAAGCACTGGTCAAGTCCGCATGGCGCCGATAACCGGCCTGTTCGGCACGAATAGCTCCGGAAAAACGTCGATCCTTCAGCTCTTGCTCCTCCTCAAACAAACCGTTGAAGCTGCTGATCGCCAACGTGTGTTGCACACAGGAGACGAACGAACGTATGTTGATCTCGGAACATTTTTTGATATTATCCATGCCCACCAAATCCCTAGCACGCTCACAGTAGCCATCGCTTGGAAACCAGCGACAGAATTACGAATACTAGACCCAACTGACGAAAGACGAGTGCTCTTTTCGATTCCTGAACTGCGTTTCTCGACGGTAATTAAGGGCACGGAAAAGGCAATCTGGGTTGAACGATTCGAGTATTCATTCCACACCAGCCAGCGTGACACCCAGCAATACCGTTTTGGCATGCGGCAAGTAGATCAAAAGTATGAATTGGAGACTGAAGGGTATGAACTAAAGCGCACCCGTGGCCGGCCCGCCGCATTACCGGCCCCAACAAAGTGTTACGGCTTTCCCGATCAGGTCAATGCGTACTATCAAAATGCGGGCTTTCTTGCCGATCTTGTGCTTGCTTTTGAGGAAATGTTTAATAGCGTCTTTTACCTTGGCCCACTCCGCGAATATCCCCAACGAAACTACACATGGAGCGGCCAACAACCACAAGATGTAGGCCGGCGCGGCGAATTAGCGATTGCCGCAATCCTTGCATCGCGGGAAAAAAGAACCATCAAGATTGGCAAAGGGAAGCGGCCAACCAAAACGCTTGAAGAGCGAGTAGCTCAATGGATGCGTGATCTTGACCTGATTCATGATTTCTCGGTGCATCCGATCGCGGAGAACCGAAAATCGTACGAAGTGCGGTTGCGGCTCACTGCACATAGCCCTGAGGTCTTGATTACCGATGTTGGTTTCGGCGTCTCGCAGATCTTACCGGTGATCGTGCTCTGCTACTATGCGCCCGAAGGCTCAACCATTATTCTCGAACAACCGGAAATCCATCTTCACCCGCATGTGCAGGCCGGCTTGGCTGACATCTTCATTGACGCCATTCACACGCGCAATATCCAGATCATTCTCGAAAGCCACAGCGAACATCTTTTGCGGCGCCTTCAGCGCCGGATTGCGGAAGGAGCGTTGTCGCCCAAACAAGCGGCACTCTATTTTTGCACAACGAATCGGCAAGGCGCGTCACAATTGCAACCGTTGCAACTTGATCAGTATGGTAACATTACCAACTGGCCGGAAAATTTTTTTGGCGATGAATTCGGCGAAATTGCCGCTATGCAAGAAGCGGCCTTGAAACGACAAATAGGTTCATGAAAAGGAGACTTGTCATTGTTGACACGAATGTGCCGATCACGGCTAATGGTGACGCGGCACAAGCAAGCCCCGAATGCCGATTAGCATGCATTCGGGCGTTAGGGATCGCTCGATCGCAACAACGCATTGCCCTAGATCAGCTTGGCCTTATCTTGCAAGAGTATCGCCGGCATCTTTCGCCGAGGGGCCAACCCGGTGTAGGTGACGCTTTTTTCAAGTGGCTTTGGAATAATCAGGCCAATAGTCAAGTCTGCACTATTGTTGAGATCACCCCCAGTAGCGATGACCGCGAATTTGCCGAATTTCCTGCTGATCCGCGCCTGCACCACTTTGATCGGTCTGACCGCAAATTTGTGGCTGTAGCGCGCGCTCATCCCGATCATCCCCCTATCATCAATGCGGTTGATACCGACTGGTACGTCTATCAGCAGGAGTTAGCTACACATCAGGTCATGGTTGAGAATGTCTGTGATCTGCAACAATTCGTTAGCGGTAATCAGTCATAAATATTTCGCAAGAGGAATGCTAGCATGTTTCCCCTGATCACCATCGCCGGTGAGCCGTTTGAGCGAGGCCAGCAGTACGGAGCCGCCACTGCCACGCAGGTGCGGCACAGTATTGCCAGCTATGCCCGCCTGTTTGCCTACCGGCGCGGGCTAGACTGGGCAGCGGCCCAACGCGAGGCGCTTGCCTACGAGCCGCTCTTGAACGAGATTGCGCCCGATCTGCTCGAAGAGATGCGCGGTATCGCTGCCGGCGCCGGCTGCGCTCTCGCCGAGATTATTGCTCTCAATGTCCGCACCGAACTGCTGGCCGGGGTGGGAGTGGGTGTGCATCACCCGGAAGCAGCAGCGGCGCTAGCCCGCAACCGGGTGGCCGGCGTGCCGCAACACCCCGAAACGGTAGCTCCATTGAGCAGCCCCACCGGTGATGATGGCGAATGCACCACCGCTGCCGCCGCACCGCCGGCCACCGCCAACGGCGGAGTTTGGCTGGCGCAGACGTGGGATTGGCAGGGCGATCAGCGGGCGGCATGCGTGTTGTTGCGCATTGAAAGCACTGATTGCCCGCCCATTTTGACCTTAACCGAGGCCGGGATGGTAGCCAAGATCGGGTTAAATGGGGCCGGCGTGGCAGTGGGCTTGAACCTGCTGCGCTCACGGGCCGATGGCCAGCGGCAGGGGATGCCGGTGCATATTTTGTTGCGCCAGATGCTGCAAACCAGCAGCGTCGCGGCAGCGCGCCAACTGGCCGAGCGCATCCCGGCTAGCGGTTCGTCGTGCATTACACTGGCCGGTGCGCACGGCGAATTGCTGGCCCTTGAGATCACGCCGGGCGGCGTGGCCGAGCTACTGGCCCACGAGGGTCTGTTGGCCCACGCCAACCACTGCCTCGATGCCGGCGCAGCCGCCGGTGAGTGTGCGCTCGAACCGACCTCAACCTCGCGTGAGCGGTACGGGCGCGCGTGGGAATTGCTGCACGCCGCCGCCGGCCAGATCGATCTGACCGTGTTGCAGAGCATCTTGCGCGACCACGAGGGCGCGCCACGTTGCATCTGTCGCCATCCCGATCCGCGCATTGCCGCAGTTGACCGTAACGAGAGTGTGTGCGGCGTGATCATCGATCTAGCAACGCAGACGATGCATGTAGCGGCGAATGTGCCGTGTTTAGCGCCATTCGTGCCCGTGCCGATCTAGAGGCGCGGAGGGGGCAGAGGTGCAAGGGGTTTTTAACGCAGAGGCGCGGAGGGGGCAGAGGCGCAAGGGGTTTTTAACGCAGAGGCGCGAAGGGCGCAGCGAGCGCAGAGGATATTGGAGAAAGTTTCCAAGGGTAGTTGTACAACGCCACATCAAACTCTTCGCGCTCTTCGCGTTCTCCGCGCCTTTGCGTTTCCCCTTCGCGCTCTTCGCGTTCTCCGCGCCTTTGCGTTTCCCCTTCGCGCTCTTCGCGTTCTCCGTGCCTTTGCGTTTCCCCTTCGCGCTCTTCGCGTTCTCCGCGCCTTTGCGTTTCCCCTTCGCGCCTTTGCTTCCCCCGCGCCTTTACATTACACGCGGCGGCCAAATTGGCGCTCGAGTTGGGCCGGCGTCATGAGAATCATCGTCGGGCGGCCATGAGGACAAGTGCGCGGGCTG
>JANWYE010000018.1 GCA_025057175.1 Chloroflexus sp.
GGGCGCTGCAGTTGGTTCGGGTTGGATGGTTGGTGGCGTTGTTGGCGCGAGCGACGCCTCGGCAGTGGCAGCCATGCTCGTCGCTGCTTGGCTGGTTGCCTGTGCTGGCGGTACCGAGGCAGTGTTATTGCGCTGCGACAAGAAAATAAACCCTAGCCCGATACAACTGATCAGCAGCACACCGAGCAGCACCATGGTTAGCGGAGTCAAGCCGCGTTTGGCCGGTACTGTCTCTTCTTCGAGGTCATCATCGCGGCTGGGGGGCGGGCCAGAGCGCCGGAAGAGGTTGCCGAAGCTCAGGCCGCTGCTGCGGGCTGGCTTGGCCGGCTTGGCCGGTTTGCTGCTACTGCTTCCGCGCGCCCAACTCGTGCTTGGCCGGCTAGGCCGGGCCGGCGGCGGCTCGCTCGCGCGCGATGTGCGTGGCGAAGCCGGAGCGGCGGCACGCTCGCTTTCTGCCACGCCGCCAAGCGTTGGTTCTGGGCGGGGAGCGTCAGGATCGCGCCGCACCGGGCCGGCATCGGTCGCCATCACCTCTGACAGCGCATCGAGTTGCGCGAATGGATCGTCTTCGTCAATGTCAGGCATTGCCGGTTTAGCGGGTGGCGGTGGTGCCGGCGCGGCGGGTGGTGGCGGCGCCGGCGCGGCAGGTGGCGCTGCTGGCTTGGGGGTAACACCCAACGCCTGCAAACCCTTCAACGCCATCTCATTCTTCGGATCAAGACGTAATACTTGCTCGAGAGCGGCCTGTCGCTCTTCACGATCCTCTGCGACGCCGGCCAGCCAGAGCCATCCCTGAATATTCTCCGGATGTTCGCGGGTCAGCAGGCGGAAGAGCTTGCGTGCTTCGTCCTTCTCCCCTTTACGCGCGGCCTCAACGCCAAGCTGCAAGATGCTGTCGGGATCCGCCATGACCTATCCTTCCTTTTACTCCCGCCTGAAGGCAGCGATCAGGATTCTGTGGTAATCGCGCCTATTCTAGCATGGATACTAGCAACGGTCAACACTTTTTTGTGGTAATGTCGCACGCATACGCGCTAGATACCGCGCATGGCTGTGAAAAGTGCAAAGAGTTTTTTGCCGATCAAAGCATAGAGAGACGTTGCATTGCAACGTCTCTCCATAGCGTGGAACGATCCCGCTGTTAGCGTCACGCTTACACTGTGATTGCCCGCCCGCGGTGAATGCGCCCGGCGTAACGGGTGTCGGCTTCAGGCGGCAGCGGCGCTGTCACCAGCAATACCGCTTCGATAAAACGTTCCAACTCCTGCTGGCGCTCGCGCGGGTCGCGCGGCTCTTCGGCCCGCGCCCGCCGAGTTAGATCGACTTGATTGATCAAAATCCGCTGCGCGGTGCGCTCGCTCTCAACGCCGATGGTGGCGGTAAAAGCGTGCAGCGTGGTTTTGACGAAGTTGGCCAACGCAAATTGTTCGGTGGTCGACGTGGCGGTGGTTTCGGGTGTTACCAATGCCAGTGTTGCGCCGTCGCTCAGCGCAATTTTGCGCGCCACCCGGAAGTGGTGGGTGAGTTGATGTTCGCACAGCTCGGCAAATTCGGCCTCACTCAATACGGTGCTCCAGTCGCTGTCTTTGCGGCCAACTAGCGGCGCGGTCGGCAGTGGACGGAAGGGGGTGCAGACCACCGGCCCCGGCCGGCCATAGTTGGCGATTGCCCGATCGATTGCCGCCTCGATTTGATCGCCAGCAACGATGATCGGCAACCGCCCGGCTGCGACATGATCGTGCAGTAGATGGCGCATCGTCTCAGCGCCAGATTCGGTCTCGACGATCATCACTACCTGTCGCGCGCCATACCGCTCGAGATAGGCGCGGGCCAGCAGGTTAAGATGTTCGGTGAGGTGTTCGCCAATGATATACACCGTTGCGCCGACCAGCTCGGCTAGCCGTTCCGGCGCCGGCAGGCCGAACAGTTCACCGCCAGTGGGGGTGCGTTCATAGCGCAGACCGCCCGACGGGTGGAAGGTCTCGCCGCTGACATTGCGGTCGGCAAGGTAGTAGACCGTCGCCATCGCGACGTCAAACTCGGTTGGCATGCGTTGCAGGTAAAGCATGCCCATAACGCCATCCCGCACTTTACGCGCCTCACGGTCAATTTGGGCGCGGGTGAAGAAGGGGTCGGGCGGGGCCGGCAAGTTGGCAAAGATGTCGGCAGGCAATTCGTAACCGCCATTGATCAAGCGCGCCAGCAGCTTGGCCGCAATCGAGCGGTTGAGCAAGGCGCTGCTCGACGAGGCCGCCGGGTCGCCCTCGCTGCGCAGGCGTTTAGCCAGTTCGCGCAACTCGGCCGGCGCTGCCGGGTTGTGTTCCAGCGCGGCAACGTCGTTCGGCAATAATAACTCGACTAACTCGCGCATTGGGCGAGAGTCGGTGCGGGCTGCGGTAATCAAGGCTGCGTGCAGCTCGTTGAGGCGCTTGTTCTCTAGAATGAGCCGCGCCCGCCGGGCAAATAAACCGGGTCGCTCGCCGGTGCCGCGCAGGCGGTCGCCTTCGACCGGTCCCGGCGCGATCGCGTTGATCTGCACTTCGGGGCCGAGGAAGCGGGCAAACACTTCGGCCATCGCTCGTTGGCCGGCCTTCGAGACGGCGTAATCTGATCGGTTGGGGTACGGGATGGCTGCATCTTTCTCGCCGCCAAAGTACGACGAAACATTGAGTACATAACCGCTGCCCTGCTTCTTCATCAGTGGGGCCAGTTTGCGCATCAGCGAATAGTTGCTGATCAGGTTGGCGTAGAGGGTGTTGCGCCAACCTTCGACTGGCATATCGATCACCATCTCTTCGACCCCGGCGATGCCGGCATTGTTGATCAGGTAATCGACAGTGCCAAACGCGGCGAGTGTGCGTTCAACCAGATCCACCAGTTGCTCTTCGCTGCTCACGTCGCAGCCGGGAGCGATCTGCACCCGATCTTCGACATCGGTATAGCCGACTTCAGCCAGTTCGGCTCGAATGTTGGCCTGTATCTGTTCAAGCTTGTGGCGATCGCGCGCGGCCAGCATTACTCGCGCTCCGCTCAGCGCCAGCAAGCGCCCAATTTGGCCACCGATGCCGGCGCTGCCGCCGGTGATCAGGGCCACTTTCCCCAAATGGAGGCCGATTAGGCTCTCGGCCCAACCAACCGAAGCGCTCCGCGCGCCAGTGGTGGCGATGATGTCAGCCGGCACCGTCAGCGTGATTTCATTGATCCGGCGCTGGCTGTGCAGCAACTGCGCCGTCCAAGCGCAGGCGAACTCTAACCCTTCGAGGCTGCGGTTGTTAAAGCGGACAATCTGGTTGGCCCATACTGCCGGCAAGACATGCTCGCCGTTGGCGACGGCGCGCTCATAATCGAGCGCCGCTTCGTGCCGCCAAACTCGAATCAACTGTTCGATCGCGGCGCATTGGATGCGCCCGTACACATTACCGCCCGGCTCGGCTCCGTTTGACAGGAAGATAACCCGCGGGCCGCGCGCTCGCGCCCCCGGCGTCAGGCGTTGCGCTTGCCAATACCGCGCTAGCCGGCTGGCAATCACGATCGAACCAACGATTTCGTTTGCCAGAAAATTCAGCACATTGGCGTCATCAACCTCGATCACCTGTGTAGCCGGTTCGCGGCTGGAAGCGGGCAGAATGACTGCCGCATGAATGCCGCCGGTGTTTTCGCCGGCCCAGTCAAAAATTGCATCAATAGTAGATGGATCACGCGGATCGAGCGGCAGCGCGATAGGGGGCGTGAAGGCATCGCCGGCCAAGCGCCGGCTCTCGCTGACCGCCTGCTCGAACTGCTCGATCGCAGCTTCTGAGCGGAAGCCAATAATGACTTCGCTCCCGCAGGTGCGGAGCATCCCGGTGAGTGCCATCACCTCTTCGATTTGGTCGCCGGCACAGATCAGCGTCGTGCGACCGCTGGCATCGATCGTGCGTAGGTCGGTGCGCGCTAGCAAGCTGGTCTCACTACTGGCCGGCAACTCCATGCCATGCGTCACCTCAATCGTCTCGCCGGTGAGCGCAGCCGCCTCGTCACTGGCAAGGAAGACAGCCGCATCGGTCACATCGCCAACAGTGGGGAAACGGCGTTCGAGCCGGCCGTGATCATCGGCGCGGTAGAGGCGCATCGTCGCGAGGAATTGATTAGCTGTATCCCCCTCTCGCCGCCCTTTCAACTCATCCATCCGTTGAAAAACAGTGTGAATTCGTTCACTCTCAATCGGGCCGGGGAAGATGGTATTGACGCGAATGCCACGCGCGCCGAGTTCGTGCGCTGCGATCTGGGTCAGGGTATTGAGGGCTGCTTTCGGCGCAACATACGGGATGCGCCCGTAATATTCGGCGCGCGAGAAGATGGTTGAGACGTTGATAATTGCGCTGCCGGCTGGCATGTGTGGGGCAGCGACCCGCATTAGATGCCAACCCATGCCCAACAAGTTCGCGACGCTCTCCAGCAATGTCTCTTCGGCGCCGGGACCTAAATCGGCAGCCGTGAGCGGGATCTCAGCTAGTCGCCGCTGCGCGCCGGCGCTGCCGGCATTGTTGACCAGAATGTCGATCCGGCCATGCCGGCCAATGATCGCGCTGACTCCGGCTCGCACGGCTGCTGGATCGCTGCCATCCATCACTTCAAGATCGATCCGTTTGGCGGGCACACCTGCCTCGGCACACATCCGGTCGGCAAGCGCGGTCAATTTGGCCCCATTGCGACCGCTAACGATAACCGTTGCACCCTCGGCAAGGAAGCGCCGAGTCATCTCACTGCCAATGTTGCCGGCCCCGCCGGTGATCAGCGCAATCTTTCCTGCCAGTCGCCCTGTCACGCTCATGCATTCCCCCATCGCCAATGGCTCATCGTCGACCATATTCTTGAAGCTTCACCGATGGGTATAGTATAACATGACGTTGTTCAAAATTTCACGCACGGTTGACGCTTTGCGGCATAACGTTAAGAGCCGGCAAGCGTGGTATGATGGCATGCGCTACCGCAAGAACATTCACAGAATTTCGATACCACCTATTCCTTGGCGCGATGTTGCGTTACAAGGTTGCTGCTCTCACTGGAGGTCACCATGGCCCGCTTCCCTTCTCCACGCGCAATTCGTACCCTGCACCAATTCCGCCGCGATCCGCTGACGTTGCTGGCCGATCTGGCAACGCGCGGTGACATTGTTCCGTTCCGGGCCGGCCCCCAAGCAATGCTGTTGATCAATCACCCGGCACTCATCCGTGAGGTGTTGGTGACGCACAATCGCGCCTTTGTAAAGGGGCGGGTGTTAGAGCGGGCAAAGCGGCTGCTTGGCGAGGGGTTGCTAACCAGCGAAGGTGAATTGCATCTCCGCCAGCGCCGCTTAATTCAGCCGGCCTTTCATCGCCAACGGATCGCCGCCTATGGCGAGGCAATGGTAGCTGCGGCTGAAGCGCGTAGCGCGCGCTGGAACGATGGCGCTGTGCTTGATATGAGCCGCGAGATGCAGGCGATAACCCTGCGCGTGGTAGGGGCGACACTCTTTTCGGCCGATACCGAGGCCGATGCCGCTGAAGTCTTTGCCGCGATGCATGATCTGGTCGCGATGTTCGATCTGGCGGTATTGCCACTGGCCGATTGGTTGATGAATCTGCCCTTGCCGCCGGTACGCCGTTTTCAAGCGGCCAAAGCGCGGCTCGACACGATAATTTACCGGATTATCGCCGAACGTCGCGCTAATCCGGTTGATCGCGGCGATTTGCTCTCAATGCTGCTGATGGCGGTTGATCGTGAGGGTGATGGCTATCGGATGACCGATACCCAATTGCGCGATGAGTTGTTGACCATCTTTCTCGCCGGTCACGAGACGACAGCTAATGCCTTGGCGTGGGCCTTGTATCTGTTGGCCCAGCATCCAGCGATTGCGGCAAGGTTGCACGCCGAACTCGATACAGTGTTGGGCGATCGCGTTCCTACCGTTGCCGATCTGCCAGCGTTGCGCTATACCGAGTGGTTGTTTGCCGAGGCGCTGCGACTCTATCCGCCAGCATGGTTGATCGGGCGGCGGGCGATTGCGCCGGTGACGCTCGGCGATGTGCGAGTCGCGCCTGATACCATTGTCATCATGAGTCCGTGGCTAATGCACCACGACCCACGCTTCTTTCCCGATCCCTATCGCTGTGATCCGTTGCGTCACACCCCAGAAGCCCAAGCAGCTCGTCCCAAATTCGCTTTCTTCCCCTTCGGTGGTGGGCCGCGCAACTGTATCGGCGAGCCGTTTGCGTGGATGGAGGGCGTGCTGGTGTTGGCGACACTAGCCCAGCGCTGGCGTTTCTGTCCGATACCCGATCACCCAGTCGCCTTGCAGACCGGTATCACCTTGCGCCCACGCTATGGCATGCCGTTACAGGTGGCTCTACGTCTGCCGGTGGCAGGCCGCGCATGATACAATAAAACATGCATTGTCGTTTTCAATCATGAGACTAAGCATCATCATCATTTACGCTTCGCGAGCGCATTTATGAACGAGGTTGTGATACCGAGTTACGAGGCGGTGTACACCGGCACTGCCGTTATTGATGAGACAGACCGGGGCCGGCTCTGGATGCGGGGCCGTGATCGGGCGGCGTTGCTACATCGCCTCTCGACAAATCATATCGAGCAGCTCCAGCCCGGCCAAGGCACGCTGACCGTACTGACGACGCCGATTGGGCGTATGATCGATCTGTTGCGGGTTTATGCCTTACCCGATGCCTTGCTGCTTGAGACCGGGCCTAGCCACGGCGGGCCGATCTTGCGCCATTTACGCAAGAACATCTTTTTCAATGATCAAGTGACAGTGGCTGATGCCGGCGCTGAACTGGGCCAGATTGGCGTCTATGGGCCGCAGGCCGGCCAGCTTGTGCAGGCGCTGGGCTTGCCGGCTGATATACCGCGCTACGGCATTGCCAACGGCCATTGGGGCGAGATCCCGGTATTCGTGGCCCGTTGCGAACCGATCGGTGGCGATGGCTATACGCTCTACCCGCCGGTAGCGCAAACGGTAGCATTACTGGCGGCATGCCAAGCCGCTGGCGCAGCGCTGCTGGATACCGATACCTTCGAGATTGTGCGCGTCGAGCATGGCTATCCCCGTTTTGGTCGCGAGATTACGCTTGACTATATCCCGCTGGAAGCCGATCTGTGGCGCGCGGTGAGTTTTCGTAAGGGTTGTTACGTCGGGCAAGAAATTATCGCCCGGATGGAGAGCCGCGGGCGGATTGCCAAACAGTTACGGGGCTTGCGCTTGCCGGGTTCACTAGGATCACTGCCGGCAAAGGTGCTGTCCGATGGCAAAGAGATTGGCGCTATAACTAGTGTGGTTTGCTCGCCGCGCCACGGTTGGATCGGCTTGGCCTATCTACGCAGCGCCTATGCCGAACCCGGCGTCACTGTGATGGTCAATGACCAACCGGCAACTGTGTGTCGTCTGCCGTTTACTACGCTATCACAGGATCACGACCAATGACCCGCACGGCGCGCCGTCGCCAATTAATCGGTGATCTCGAACGCCAGCGCGATGCGCTGCGACGCCAGCAAGAGCGCGATCAACAGATTCTCGCGGCACTGTACGCGATTGGTCTGGCAGCGCGCAGTCGCCCATCGCTGCGCGTGATCTTTGAAACCATTGTGCGCGAGTTGCACAAGGTGTTTGATTTTGATGCCTGTTACCTTGCGTTTTGCGATGAGCGGCCCGAACTCTTCCGGGCGGCATTGTTGTACGATGAGGGCCAAGTCGAGTTTCTGGAAAATCGTGAATATGGCTATCTCACCGGCCTGATCGTGCGCCGGCGCGAGCCAATGCTTTTCCGCGATCTGTTGGTGGAGCGTGATCCAAGCCTGCCGCCGGTGCCGTTTGGCAATACGGCGAAACTTTCACGCTCGTGGATCGGTGTGCCGCTGATGATTAGTGAAGCGGTTGTGGGTGTGATTTCGCTGCAAAGTTACCGGCCAAATCTCTATACCCACGAAACGCTTGATTTGCTGCAACGGATCGCCAATGTGATTGCATTGGCGCTTGAGAATGCCGTGTTAGTTGCCGAGCAAGAACGGCTGAGCCGTGAGTTGGCGGTGCAATTGGCCGCGCGACGGGAAGAACTTGATGCCCTTAGCGCATTGGCCTCGACGCTGGTTGATCCACGCCCACTCGATGAGGTGCTAGATCGAGCATTGGCGATTGCGATGGCGACTCTGCATTTTGACGCTGGTAATGTGCGCCTGCTCGACGCTACCGGCACTCTGTTGGTGTTGCGCGCGCAACGTGGGTTTAGCAAAGAATATATTGAGCAAACTCGCCAAATTCCACTTGAGATTAGCCCATTGCGTGATGTGGTCAACCAAATGCAGCCGCGGATCGTTAGTCGGGAATGGTATGCGCAGTACGATCCGGCGACATTTCCGATCCACCTCTTTCCCCGATTTGAGTCAACGATCAACCTGCCATTGGTCATTGGTCGCCAAGTTTTGGGAACATTAAGCTTTTTTGGCTTTGCGCCGCGCGAAATTGCGCCCCATGAGCTGGCGTTGGCCCAGTCAGTGGCGAATCAGATTGCGATTCTCGTTGAGCATAGCCGCTTGACTGAAGAGCGTGAACGCCAAATTGCCGAGCTGCGCGCCATGCGCGAAATCAGTCTGGCCGCTTCAACGACCCAAACCGCGCGTGATCTGCTGCAACGCACTGCGGTTGAATTGCAATCGTGCTTGGCATTCGATGTCTTCTCAATGGTGATTTACGACCCAGTACGCCACTTGATTAGTGATGGCATTACGCTTGATGAGGGGCAACTCTATACCTATTGGATCAGTCAGCCGCCTCCGGCGCGCTCGCTGACGGCGCGCATTCTGCGCGAGCGCCAACCAATTTTTCTTCGCGATTTGCCGGCCGAGATCTCGCTGTTGTCTGACGTCGAAAGCATCATTGTAGGTGCCGAACGAATGGCGCGTTCGTGGATGGGTTGGCCGTTGCTTGATCGCGAAGGGCGCGCGATTGGTATGGTGAGCGTGCAAAGCTACCAGCCCCATGCCTTTGCTCTGCGCGATATGGAGTTTCTTGGCAATGTGGCAGCGCAATTATCCTTGCATGTGCAAAATGTGACCTTATTAGCTCAACGCGCGCGCCAGATTGCCGAGTTAGAGGCCATAAATCAGATTGGCACCCTCGTGGCCGCATCCTACGATCTTGACCGCATTTTGAATGAGACACGCCGGATTGTGATTGATTTGACGGCGGCTTCCGTCTTTTATCTGTTGTTGTGCGATCCAGAGACGCGCTTGGTGCGTTATGCTATCTTTGCTGAGCATAACCGTCCGCTTGGTGATGAACTAGTGGGGCGACGGACACCGCCTGAATCGTTGACCGATTGGCTATTAACTCACCATCAGCCGCTCCGGTTTGATGATCTAGCAACTGAACGTTGGCGCATCGACGCGATGGGGATCAAGCCGCATCCGATTGGATCAGCCCACTTAATGCGGTCGTGGGTTGGCGTGCCAGTGCTGGCCCACAATGAAGCCGCGATTGGGGTAGTCGTGCTGCAAGATGAGCGCCCTTATCAGTACGATGATGGCGCAGTTGATTTCCTTGTCCAGATTGCTAGCTTGATCAGTTTGGCGGTGCAGAAGGTGCAACTGTTTGAAGAGCACGAGCGGCAGGCCCGTGAAAATGCACGCCTATTTGAGGCTGCCCAAGCCCATGCGATTGCGGCTGAACGGCAGGCGGCTCGGATGGCCTTAGTCAACCGGATTGCGGGCCTGCTGGCGGCTCGGCTTGACCAGCAGGCGATTCTCGAGATTGCTGTGCGCGAGTTGGTGCAGCTCTTTTGGGCCGATCATACCGGGCTGGTCTTATTCCACAGCGACGAAACTGGTGAAGTGGTAGCCGAATATCCGCCTACCGGCATTGTTGGCATGGCTATCGATCTGCGTAATAATCCGCTAGTTAATGCATTACGCTCGACCCGCCGTCCGCAAGTGATTGTCGATATCGAAACTGACCCGCGCGCTGCGGTATCGCGTGATCATTGGCGCGCTATGGGGTTGCGCTCGTTAGTGGTCGTGCCATTGATTAGCCGTGAACGCGTATTTGGTTCGATCTCGTTCGATAGCTTCGGCGAGCCGCGATCGTATGCCGAAGAAGAGTTGGAATTAATGATGACGGTGACGACTTCGGTGGCGACTGCGTATGAAAATGCGCTGCTCTTCGCTGCCGAGCAAGAACAACGCCGCACGGCTGAAACGTTACGCGAAGTGGCTCGTGTGCTCAGTTCGAGCTTCGACCCAAATGAGGTTTTGCAACTGGTACTAGCCGAACTGCGCAAGGTGATCAATTATGATACTGCCACGATCATGTTGATCGATGGGCAGGTGTTGCGGATTGTTGCTGCCGGTGGTTGGCCGCCTGAAGAGACGCCGTACGGGAAAATCTTGCCGCTTGAGGGCAGTGGCGCTGGCCGAGTAGTGCGTGAGCGCCGACCACTCTTGGTAGTAGCGCCGCCTGATAGCACAATCTGGCCGCCCGGCGATATTGGCGAACGGATTCTGACGTGGTTGGGTGTGCCGTTGATTGCCAAAGGGCGTGTGCTTGGTGTGCTCAATATCGATTCGTACCGGCGGCATGCCTTCCGCGAGCGTGACATTGAGGTTGCGCTTGCGTTTGCGAACCATGCTGCGCTGGCGATCGAAAATGCCCAGCTTTACCAAGAATCGGTGGCGCGGGTTGAGCAAGAATTGGCGATTGCCCGCCAAATTCAATCGAACCTCTTCCCGCGCGATTTGCCGGCTTGCCCGGGCCTGCGTGTTGCTGCTCGTTGTTTGCCGGCTCGCGAGACCGGCGGCGATTTTTACGACGTGATTGACCTTGGTTCACGTATTGGCGTGATCGTTGGTGATGTGAGCGGGAAGTCGTTGCCGGCGGCTATGCTAATGGCTGTGGCCCGTTCAACGGCCCGTTCTGAAGCGCGCAATCATGAGTTGCCGCGGCTTGTGTTAGCTGAAACGAATCGCTGGCTGGTTGATGATGTGCCGCAGCATACGTTTGTTGCGCTGGGATATGCGCTGATTGACCCAATTGAACGCCAAATAACGCTGGCGAATGCCGGCCAGTTAGCGCCGCTTCTCCGTCATGCTGATGGCCGCACGATCTTCCTTGAGACGGCCGGGGCGTTGCCGTTGGGGGTGCAACGTGATACTCGCTATAACCAGATTGAGCTTGAAATTGCCCCCGGTGATACGATTGTGTTTTACACTGACGGGATTGTCGAAGCGCAGAACAAGCAACGTGAACTGTTCGGTTTTGACCGGCTGGAACGATTGGTGCGCCATTGGGGCCATTTGCCGCCAGAAGCGCTGCTTGACCATCTGCTGGCCGAGGTGCAAGCCTTCAGCGAAGGGCACATGGTTCATGATGATATGACGCTTGTGGTCGTGCGGGTGGAGTGAAGCAGTGGTGTAATATAGTCTTATCGTAAACTATATCTGCCAGCCGTCGCCAACTGTGCCAGCTTTTTCGCCAATCGGCTCGATCACCGCTATTACATAACCAGAGCGCGCCGCAGCCGGCATAGCAATCTCCCCGCAGGGCAGAATGGGTGTAATCAGTGCGCTACGGCCCGCTTTCACCAGAAATTGGTGTGGGGCGATAGCCCTATCGATGATTGAGGTGTACGCGCTACAACTTCAGCAAACGTAATTGGCTGGCTGTTGGGCACACCTGCCATCCTTGAACGGAGCTACCTGTGTTCAGCGTGATTGAGCCGGCAGCCCTGTGGTTGCTTGCGCTCGCGGTTCCCTTACTATGGCTAATGTGGCTTGGTCGCGCCGATTTGCGTCGCCGGTTGGGCCGCGTGCGCTTGTTGATGTTGCTAGCCGTGCGTTTGCTGTTGCTCGTGGCGCTGGTGTTGGCTTTGGCCGGTCTGCAAGTAGGCCGGCCGGTGCAGGCAACGGCCACGGTCTTCTTGCTTGATGCGAGTGACTCGGTTTCGCCAGCTCAGCGCGCTGCAGCGTTGGCGTATATCGAGCAGGCGCTGGCTACGGCTGAGCCTGATGACCGCATGGGTCTAATCGTCTTCGGCGCGCGTGCAGTGGTTGAGCGTGTTGCTGAGCCGCCTCGCCCGATCTCCCGGCTTGATGCGTTGGTCGTCTCGTCGCGCACTAATATCGCCGATGCTATTCAGCTCGGCTTGGCAATCTTGCCCGGCGCGATGCATCAGCGCCTCGTCTTGTTGTCCGACGGGGGCGAAAATGAGGGTGATGCGCTGGTGGCTGCCCGGCTTGCCGCTGCTCGTGGCGTGCCGGTTGAGGTGGTGTCGCTGGTGGCCGAGCGTGGCCCCGACGCGCTTATCACCGCACTGATCGCGCCGGCAACGGCTAGCGCCGAGCAGATGATCCCGTTGGCTGTTCAGATTGAGAGCAATGTCACTGGCTCGGCTACCGTGCAGCTTATCGTTGATGGGCAGTTGATCACCGAGCAACCGGTAGAGTTGGCGCTTGGCCTTAATCAGGTGTCGCTAACCACGCCAGCCGGCGCTCCCGGCTTTCGCCAGTTTGAGGTGCGCTTGGTCGCGCCATTCGACACGCAACCGGCTAATAATCGCGCAATCGCGTTTACCTTTGTCAGTGGCCCGCCGCGCGTGCTGCTAATCACCGTTGATCCCAATCGTTCGGCAGCCTTGGCTGCAGCATGGCGCGCAACCGGGATAGAGGTAACAGTGCAGGCCCCGGCTCAGGTCACGGCCAATCCGCTCAATTTGCGCGCGTTTGATGCGATTGCATTGGACAACACGCCGGCTGAGTCGGTTTCGATAGCGCTGCAACGCGCGCTCACCACGTATGTCCGCGATCTCGGTGGCGGCTTGTTGCTGATCGGAGGCACGCAGGCGTTTGGCGCCGGTGGTTGGCGGCGATCATTGCTGGAACCGATCATGCCGGTGGCGCTTGACCCGCCGTTGCGCGAAGAGCGGCCTGATCTGGCGCTCGTGTTGGTCATTGATCGGAGTGGCAGCATGAGCGCGCCGGTTGATGGCGGGCGCACCCAGCTCGATCTAGCCCGCGAAGCGGTCTATCAAGCTAGTCGTGGTTTGTCGCAGCGCGATCAGATGGCAATTATCGCGTTCGATAGCTTTGCTGATACCTTGTTGCCGCTCCAACCGCTGCCCGATCTATTCACGATTGAAGATGCGCTCAGCCGCTTGGCCGCCGGTGGCGGCACCAACATTCGCAGCGGGGTGGCCTTGGCCGCCGAAACGATTGCTGCTGCCAATGCGCGCATCCGGCACCTCATTCTACTCACCGATGGGATTTCAGAAACCGATTATGACGATCTGATTGCCGATCTGCGCGCGCGAGGCGTCACTGTGAGCACAGTGGCGATCGGGCGCGATACCGATCCGGCGCTCGAGCGTGCAGCCCAAATTGGTGGTGGGCGCTACTATTTGGTGCAACGGGCTGATGCATTACCCCAAATCTTTCTGGAAGAGACGGTGCGCATTGCTAATCGCGATCTGATTGAAGAGCCATTTGTGCCGGCGTTGGCACTGCCAGCGCCATGGTTGCGTGATCTTGGCCCCTTGCCGCCGCTACGGGGGCGCAACGCTGCCGATCAGCGCCCTACTGCGCGCGCACTGCTGGTAGCCGATGACGGCGCTCCGCTGCTGGCTACGGCACAAATTGGCTTAGGCCGCGCCTTAGCGTGGACGAGCGATCTGAGTGGACGCTGGGCCGCAGCGTGGCTGGCGTGGCCTGAGTTTCCCCGCTTTGCTGCCAATCTGGTGGCCGAGACGCTGCCCCTTGGTGGCGATGATCGGCTGGCCCTGGATGTGTCGGTGCTGGCGAATCGGGTTGAGATCGATCTAATCGCCCGCGATGAGCGCGGGTTGCCGCTTGAGGTGGGTGAGCTTCGCAGCCGGGTTAGTGGAGTTGAGACAAGCTTCGATCTGGTCTTTAGCCAAGTAGCACCCGGCAGATATCGCGCAGTCGTCACAATTGACCAGATGGGGGCTTATCTAGTGCAGGTGAGCGCCACCGATCGCACTGGCCAGCCCCTCGGCAACGCCAAGGCCGGTTTCGCCGTGAGCTATTCGCCCGAATATAGCCGCTTTGCCGCTAATCCGGCCTTATTAGCCGAGATTGCAACCCTCACCGGCGGTCAAGTCGATCCACCTCCTACAGCCATCTTCGCGCCAACCGAACGAGCGGTGTATGAGGTCTGGCCAATTACGCTGCCACTCCTCTGGCTCGCGCTCGCGTTGTTGCCGATTGATGTGGCCTTGCGCCGGCTGTTCGTGCCGTGGCCTGAACTCACCTCTCTGTCTATTCAGCGCCCTGCCCGGCGGGCCATCGCGCCAGATGCGCCGGCTCCGCCGGATCCTGCTCTGCCGGCTAAACCGGCACGCCCACTCACTGACGAGGAACGGATCGCGGCCTTGTTGGCGGCCAAACGGCGCCGCCAACGCAAAGACTAGCGACGCTTTATGCTATACTGCCAAAAAGGAATGGTTCTCGCTGTCACCGTTGGAGCAGCCCATGCCAACTGAACAACCAACAGTCGTCGTGCGGCCCGCTATTACCTTTGCGGTTGCCAGCGATGAAGAACTTGAGCGGCCGTATCGCGTCATTGTCGAAAATGACGATGTGACGCCGATGGATTTTGTCGTGATCGTGTTGCGTGTCTTCTTTGAACTCGATCTGGCTCGCGCCGAACAGGTGATGCTGACGGCTCACTACGAAGGGCGCGCGCTGGTAACGGTGTTGCCATTTCAAGAGGCGCAAGAGCGGGTTTATCAAGCTCATCACGCCGCCCGCGAGGCTGGTTATCCGCTCACTTTTTACCTCGAGCCGGATCAGTAGCGGTGGGGTGTAGTGTTGTTTCACCTGCCGCGTATCATTATGTCATTGCGCGCGGGCGTTGCCCCCGCAGCAATCCCCTCAGCTCTCCCGGTGCCATTGTGCGGGGCGGCGCGCCTGAAGTAATCTCCTCCGCTAGCGAGAGGGATGTCTCACCAGAAAGCGGGAGATTGCTTCGTCGCCGCGGCGACAGTGCGGCGCACCATCCCTACGATCGGCTCGCAATGATATAAAAGAGTGAGCGCGGCGCGCTCGCGGCGATCTCGCCCAACGGCGCGCGCACTATCCATGATATATTGGATAAAGTATGGCAGGTCGTTGCTAGACCCTATTCAGGTTTGGCTATATTGTGGCCGCATTGCGCAGCTCTACATGATACTTGCTACCTCAAAGGAGCATTGACACTATTATGAACGTCCGGCCCCGCTTTGTTGCCATTGCCCTGATCTGCGTGGCTGTTCTCGCCGGGTGTAGCCAAGCACCTCGTGCGTTGCCTGCTGATATGGCGCTTGCCTCAGCGCCCACGCCACTCGCGATTACTCCCGCCTCGCTGCCGCCGCTTGTGCCTGTTTACGCTGCTGGTACCGAAGTGGCCGGTGTGCCGGTTGGCGGTATGAACGTCGCCGAGGCGGAAGCGGCCCTGTCTGCGGCGCTAGCTGAACGGATGACGCCGGTGCAATTGGTGGCCGGAGACTATACGACGACGATCGATCCAGCGCTGATTGATCTGCGTCCCGATCTGCCGGCCATGTTGTCAGCAGTAGCGCCGGCGTTGGGAGGTGATGCGCCACTGAAAGCGCCGTTGCGCCTCACATTTGATCAGGCAGCCTTGCGCGCCCAGCTTGCTACGTTTGCCGCTGCTTCGGCCAGCGCGCCTGAGTTGACCGTTATTACCTCGACTGAAGTGCTCTCGCGGAGTTTTGCCTATCTGCCCGGACGGGCGATTGATGTTGATCGTTCGTTCGAGATTGTCGGCGGTCTGCTTAGCCGTGGCCAAACCGCCGATCCGATCTTTCTCACCCGTTGGCCAACCGAGCCGCCGCGTGCTTCGCCTGAGCAGATCGCCGAGCAGCTTGAGGCGATGGCAAAGGCATGGGATGGCGTGGCTGGCGTCTATCTCTACGATCTCGCTACCGGCGCTGAAGTGGCAGTCAACGCCCGCACTGTCTTTTCTGCTGCGAGCACGATCAAAACTGCGATTATGCTGTATGGGTATGCCAAGCTAGCCACCTTCAGCGAACGCCAGTGGGAAAGTATGCGGGCGATGATTATCGAGAGTGATAATCTGGCTGCAAATGATATTCTGGCGGCTGGCGCCGGCGGCACCAATACTGAAACAGCGTTTCGTGGCGCCGAAGAGATGAGTGATATGTTGGCCGATCTCGGCCTCGAACACCTCTATCTCTATATTCCTTTTGAGGCGGTCGATTTCATCCGGCTCTACAATATCAAATTCCGCTGCGGTCCCAAGGATCCGGTTGGCGAACCGCCCTACGCTGAGACCGGTTGCGCTTTGCGGGCAACCCCGTATGCGATGGGGCAGCTCTACCGGATGATTGACGAGTGTGTGCGCGGGTCAGGGGTGCTGCTCGAAAAATTTGAATTGCTGAATCCAGATCGCTGCCAAGAGATGCTCGATCTGCTGGCTGAGAATGCTGATGATACCCGGATGGTAGCTGGAATCCCGCAAGGCGTGCGCGTTGAGCATAAATCGGGCTGGATCGAGCATACCCAAGCTGATGCCGGTATCGTGCGTTCACCCGGCGGCGATTATGTGCTGGCGATCTATGTCTACAAGCCGCTCGGAGATCTATGGGCATGGCCTGATGAGGTGCTCGGCGGCGCGATTGCCGATTTTAGCCGTCTTGTGTACACTGCCTATAATCCGATCCGGCTTGACGCGCTACCTGCGGGAGAAGTGCCATGAGTGGCTTGCCCATCAAGCGGATGGTGCTCTACAAACACGGTGTGGGTTATTTTGAGCGGCGCGGGACGTTCAGCGGCGAGATGCTGCAGCTCAGCTTTCCCTTGGCCGCAATGGATGATGTGCTGAAGAGTCTGGTAGTGATCGACCAGCGCGGGCAGGTGCGCAATATCGATGTGGCCACCCCCGAAGACCGCGCTACCTTGTTGGAACGCGGCAGTATTCATCTCTCGGATGGGCGTAGTTTGCTCGATCTGCTGCGCGACCTCCGCGGGCGACATGTTCGTTTGACCTTGACCGGCAAGCAGGGTGAAACAATCAGCGGTGTGGTGATCGGGGTTGATGTTGAAGAGGAGAAGCCGCTGCGCCGGGCGCTGGTCAGTCTCTATCTGAGCGAGGAGCGTGTTGTACGCCCGCTGCCACTCGATGAGGTCGCTCGCGTTGAGCTGCTCGATGATGTCGCCCATAATGACCTCGCGTTCTTCTTGCGCGCGGCGCAACATGACGAGCGCAACCGCACTGCCACTGTTCACCTTACCCCCGGCGAGCACGATCTGCTGGTTGGCTATGTCGCGCCGGCGCCGGCATGGCGGGTGAGCTATCGCCTGCTCTGCGAAGATGGGGATGATGGCGCTGCCCGCTGCTTTTTGCAGGGTTGGGGGCTGTTCGATAACCAGTTGGAAGAAGATCTGGTTGATGTTGAGGTGACGCTCGTCGCCGGCCAGCCGGTCTCGTTTCGCTACCGGCTCTATGAACCGCAGATGCCTGAACGCCCGCAGATTGGTGATGAATCTCGTCCGCAACCAAGGCCGGATGTGCCACAGGTGCGGCACCTGCGCGCAATGAAGTTGATGGAAGCAGAAGGGATGCCGTTGATGGCGGCTGCTATAGCAGAACCGGCAGTGTCGATTGAGACTATCGCCGAGAGTGCTACGCCGGTCGCTGCCGGTGAAGAGCGGGGCGCGCTCTTTGCCTACCGCGTGACGCAGCCGGTGAGCGTGGGGCGCGGCAAGTCAGCCATGGCGCCGATTATCGGCACCGCCTTGCCGGGCCGGCGCGAACTGGTGTACAACCGCGCGCGCCGCGAACGCCATCCGCTGGCAGCCATCCGCCTTGCCAATGAGACCGGCCTGACGCTTGAGCGCGGCCCGGTGACGGTGCTGATTAACGGTGAATACGCCGGCGAGTCGGTGCTGCCGTTCACCCGCGCCGGCGCTGCGATCAATGTCTTTCACGCGGTTGAGTTGGGGGTGAACGTCAGCGAGACCTCGTCTACTACCCACAAGTTGCACAGCATCCGGCTCGGCGATGGCGATCTCATTGTTGATGAGTATCTGCTGTTGGTTCGTAAGTACGGCATTACCAGCGCGCTAGACAAGCCTTGTACCGTGATCGTCGAACATCCCCGTGCCGAAGCTACCGAGCTGGTTGATACGCCACCGCCGCTGGCCGAGGAGGGTAATCTGGCGCGCTGGGAAGTGGCCGTTCCCGCTTTCGGCAAGGCCGAATTGGTCGTCTGCGAGCGCCGGCTGCTGTCGCGTCATGAAGAGATTCGCAGCCTTACCGGCGAACGGTTGCAAGCGTTGCTCCGCGATCAAGTGCTCGATGAAGCCACCTTCCAGCAGCTATCCGGCATTCTCAATCTCTTTCGCCAGATCAGCGCGGCTGAGCAAGCCATTGCCGAGCACGAGCGCGAGCGGCAGCGCATCTTCGAGCGCCAGCAGCGTTTGCAGCAACAGATTGCCCCGCTGCGGAATGAGGGTGAGGAAGGAGCATTGCGGCAACGGTATGTGGCGACGTTGGCCCAGCTCGAAGATCAGATTGAGCAGATTGATGCTGCGGTTGCCGAACAGCAGACATTGATCCGAAAGCTTCACGAACGGATCGAACGCCGGTTGCGCCGGCAGAAATAATGTAGAAGTGCTAAATAATGTCCATGATCCGCGATAGCCGTACTCTCTTGTTTATCGTGTTAGCAACGCTAGCCGGTTGGGCCATTGCCGCCGCCGCCTACAACGTGGTTGGCGACAACCGCAATCCTGAGGTCTTGCGGTGGCTGGCGCTCGTTATTCTGGCTACGCCACTGGCCATCTTGCTCGGCTGGGTAGCAGCGCGGCGCGATGAGTGGCGGCTGGCGGCTGCCTGCTGCGGCGCGCTCTACTTTTTCACTCCCTTTGTCGCTGCTCGTATCGAGACTATCCTCACCCCCGAAGCTGCCCGCCAAACCGCTGGCCCACACTGGGTCTACTTTACTAGCGTGCTGGCATTGCACCTGATTGGCGGGTTGGCGCTGGCGTGGTGGCGAGGGAGGCAGCAATCGGTTTAAAAACGGCAGCCCCTTCCCGCACAGCGCGAGAAGGGGCTGGAAAGCGATGAGCGCCGCTTAATTGGCCCCGTAAATGCTTACCGTCCCGCTCACCTCGTTGGCCACTAGCAACAACGGCTTGCCGGTCGGACTTTGATTGGCCGGCACAAACTTGACGATCTCCGGCCCGCTATCTGGCCCCACCGCAGCGCCGCTAAAGTCACGGTTATTGACGTATTGCACGAAGGTTGGCGCTGTGGGGTTGCTGATGTCGAAGATCATAACCCCGCCTTGCCGTTCGAGACCAACGAAAGCGTAGGTGCGGTGGCCAATTGCGCCAAGCGCAATGCCTTCCGGTTCGGGGCCTTTGTTGTCACTGCGCGTGTCAAAATCGTTTGCGCTGTTGTTGCTGTTGAAGAAGGCGGGATAGGCCGCAGCCACGATGCGCTCGATCTGATCACCACTGTCGAACACCAATCGGCCTTCGGTATCCCAGATCGAGAATGAGCGGCCACCGAAGACGTGGATCTGGTCGAAGTCGCCATCGCTATCAAGGTCGCCGCTGGCGATACTGACGGTCAGCCGGCCCAGCGCCGCATTGGCCTTCAACGCCGTCGCGTTAGGGAAGACAGTGGGATCCAACCGGTAGCGGCTCGCGCCAACCCGCACCTCTTCAAGATAGGCAGTATACTCGCGCGCGTCACCCTCATTGGCTGTAACCAGATAGGTCTGCCCGCGCACGCGATAGCTGGCAATGGCATCGGGTTGGTACAGGCCAAACACCGGCCAGTTGGCGATATTGATCGCATTATCACGATCACTGGCATCAAGCCCGTTGCCCGGCAGGCTGTGATCCTTCAGGCCAACTGAACGCACCCACTCGATGCAGAAATAGCGCAGATCGATCTTCGCGATCGCATTGTTCTCTTGCAACGTTACGTAGGCAAACTGGTTGTCTGGCGTGACCGTAATGTATTCCGGCTCCAGATTCTTCTGCACCGCATCGGGATCGTTTGCGGTTGGCCCAAAGATCCGCGTCGCTGGATCGAATTGGTCGCGATAGATGCCGCCTTGCTCAAACTCGGCAAAGCCAAGGTGGATCACATCGTGATCACTCAAGCGACGGATATTGCCGCTAACCGGGATGATGCTGATTGTGCCGTAAGGATCGATCGTGTAATCGTCACTTGGTTCACCTTCGTTAGCCACCAAGAGCAGTCGCCCATTGGGGGTGAAGGTCAGCATATCGGGCAAAGCCCCGGCGCGAACGCGGTTGAGATAGTTGCCATTCAGATCAAAAAAGACCACAGAACCGGGATCGGTCTTTGGATTGGCTTCAACCGCTACCGCCACCAGATTACCACGGATGGCCACGCTATTTGGCCCCGCGCCATACGGCGATAGGTTGATCCGGCTGATGCGGTTTGGCGCGCTTGGATTGCTGAGATCAACAATGTCAAGCGAGTTATCAACGCTGTTGGTGACGAACATGCGGTTGCGGCCAAAGGCAACCGTTTCGCCCGACAAATTGCCCAGTCCAGTCGAGTAACTGGCGAGCAGGGTAAAGGTTGGGACAGACGGTGAAGCGAACACAGACAGCGGACTGATCGCGCTGATCAACAGCGCGACGGCGACAAGCATGGTCAACCCACGGCGACGCATAGTGACTATTCCCTTGCTGAACGCGGACACTTGCGTCTACTAATATATACATTGCCGGTTAAGGCTATGTGATGAGGATGTTAAGCTTGGGTATGATTGCAATCACGTTCCTGTCATGGTGACATTGCGCCGGTGTAAGCGCGCATGCGGTTGCGAGGGGCGCCAGCCCAAACGATATGTGGGGTGCAGCGGTCTAACCACTGCACCCCACCCTTTGCTACAATCTCGTGCCTCGCTTTCAATCGGCGCTATCTCCCCACCACTGGCACAAACACCTGATACCGCGGCGCAACCTCGATTGGCTCGCTCATCAGACCAGTGGCGTCGCGGAAGCGCACGAATAGGCGCGGCAGTTCGGTTTCGTCCCATCGCCAGCCTACCTCTGGCAACAATGGCAGCCACGGTGAGCCATCAAAGACGGGTGTGGCGCTGAACTGCATCTCGATCGGTGGGTCACGATCAATGGCATGAATGCTCAGCCGCGCGGTGGTGTGGTCAGTCCATTCAGTGCGCAGCTCAACCCGTGGCGGCAGGTTGAGGGCCACCGTTTGCGAGACAACCGTTGTGTTGCCGGCTCGATCAAGGTAGCGCACCTCAACGACGTGTTCACCTTCGATCGGTGGCAAACTCCAGCGATAGCTGTCATAGTAGGGCAGCGGGTCGCTCAGCTCGCCATTAATGCCGAGAACGACCGCCGCAATCCCGCCATTGCTGTCCATAGCGTTGGTGTCGATGCGAATGGCGCGATCGGTCACAACGATCGGCTCTGGGGTCAATGGCGGCGCTGCCGCTAGGGTCGCAATTTCTGCTGGGGTGAGCGGTCGCGCAAAGATGGCCAGTTCGTCGAACCACACCCCGGCTGCCGCGCCACCACTGCTGAAGCGGCCAAGCTGCAACTGCGCGCCGGTGAGGATTGGCAAGGCCGCGTTGCTGCGCTCGGCCACCAAGGTACCGTCGATGTACAGCGCTTTCGTGCCGCTGGTTGCGTCCCAACTCACAGCGAAGTGGTGCCATCCTGCGGTTAGAGTGTCCGGCACACTAAGCAGGTCTGCGCCGCTACTCGCATCCCCAACCGTCCAGAATGTCCATTGCGCGCTGCCGTTGGGGCCAAGCCGGTCGCGGCGCAGGGCCAGCGTGCCGGTGTAGATCGGCGCTCCCGCCGGATCGGCGCTCGCGGCGAAGAGGTAGTGGCGGTTGAGGCTATTAGCCGGGTAGCTGGCCGGGATCTCTACCCACAAACTGATCGTGCCTTGCGTCATTTCAAGGTTTCCGGTCGTTGGAAAAGCTATCTCGGCGTTATCGCTGAACAACGCCTGCCCAAACCGTCCCGGCCCGAAACGGAGCGGGCCACTGATCTGCGGCAGCCCTTGCCCAACGCTTTGCAGCGGGTGGCCGTCGAAGGTGGCTGCCAGCAAGAGATCGGCTGGCGGCGCGACTCGCATCGTCCCGATCGGCGGTGTGGTGTCACTCGGTGGTGGGGTATAGCCGGGTGGGGTAAAATCGTACATCCCGATTAGGTCGGGGTGCCAGAGCCACGTACTGGCGGCGCAACCGGCATAAGCCGGGCATGGGTCGGGGCCGGGGCCATGCCAACCGTAGGGGTCAACCTGCTTACGAATGCCGCCTTCCCAGCGGCGCACCTCGAAATGCAGGTGGGGGGTGCCGCTGACGCCGCTTGCCCCACTAATGCCAATCTGCTGGCCGGCAGTGACACGCACGCCATTGCCGTTGCTGAAGATCGGATCGAGTGCGCTGAGATGCCAATACACGGTTTCATAGCCGTTTGGGTGGACGATGACCACCCCCAAGCCGCGGGCTTCGTTAAAGGCGTAAGCGGTGCCGGCAGCGGCGGCGAGAATAGGGGTGGCAAACGGCGCATCAGGGAAGACATAGTCATGGCCATCGTGGCTGTTATATTGCACATTGCGCCGGCCCAGATAGTCGATCATCTCGCTGTTGCCATCACCACCGAGATCAACCATCGGGTACATGTGGTCGAAATAGGCGAGATGGGTGACGCGCGTTCCCAATGGCCATGGCGCGCGCAGCCAGCCGGTGACATCAGCCGCAGTGGTTGCCGGTGGCGCGAGTTGGCCGTCGAAGTAGGTGCGCAATGCGGCGTGGGTCGCCTTGATCGCTGCCAGCCACTCCGCCGAGTCGCGCTCCTGCGCCAGAAACCGCTTCAGCGCAATCCATTCTGCCGGTTCGTCGAGCGAGAGGGTTAGGGTTAAGCCATCGCGCAAACGGATGGTGGGTGGTTGCTGGTATGGCCCCAACCCGGCGCGCAGTTCGCGGTTGGCCCACTCAATCTGCTCGGCAAACCCGGCAGGCCCATGCATGCCAAAGGGATGAGAGAGCGCTGTGTCTGGCGGCGTTGGATTGCTGAGCAAACCAGCAGTCGCTTCTAGCAGAGCGAGGGTTAAGAATGGGCTGACGCCGTAGTAACTGCTTTGCTCTTCGATGATCTGAGCGGCGCTGCGCCCGTTGCTGCGCAGATCTTTTAGCGGGCCGGGTTGTTGGGCTAGAAACTCGGCTACACTCCAACCACCCGCCGGCTGCGCGCGCAACGGCGTTGTGGTGACGATGAGACAGAGAATGAAAAACCAGCGAGCAAGTCGGTGCATGGAACGATAAGTGCGATGCGCAGAATCAGCCCGGCGCTGCTGCTCTTACCTAATAATAACGCAAGCAGCGCCGGTTGGTTGCGCATGATTGTATTGCAAAGGCGCAGAGATTTGCAGGCCTCGTGGCGTTAAGCGCGCATCCAGATCCACCTACAATCTTTGAGCGTCAACCGGTGGTCTTCACCGGCTGCGGATGGCTCGCTTCGTACGCGGCGATAGCTTCCGCTTGATTGAGCAGAAAGCCTAGCTGATCCACGCCGTGCAATAGGCAGTATTTGCTAAACGCATCAATCGGGAAGCTCACCTGCCGGCCATCAGGCAGAGTAACCGTTTGGGCAGCCAGATCAATCGTGAGCGCCATCTGCGGATCATTCGCGTACATTGCCACCAGCTCGTCGTAGATTGTCTGCTCGATTGTCACCGGCAGCAAGCCGATCTTCAGCGCATTACTGCGGAAGATGTCGGCAAACGAGGGCGCAATCACCGCGCGGAAGCCGTAGTCTTGCAATGCCCACGGCGCGTGCTCGCGCGAGCTGCCGCAGCCGAAGTTGCGCCCGCTGATCAGGATGGTTGCCCCTGCTGCGGCTGGCCGGTTTAGGGGGAAGTCAGGGTTGGGCGTGCCATCGGGCAGGTAACGCCACGCCTCAAACAGACCAGCGGCTAACCCGCTCTTGTCGGTGACTTTGAGAAAGCGGGCTGGAATGATCTGGTCGGTGTCGATATTCTCAACCGGCAAGACAACCGCTTTGCCGGTGATGATAGAGATAGGTTCCATACTGGCCTCCTTGGGCAATGTGTCGCATCGCCCTAATTCAACAACGTGCGCGGATCGGTGACGACGCCAGTGACGGCGGCGGCGGCAGCGGTCAATGGGCTGGCCAACATCGTGCGCGCCCCCGGCCCTTGCCGGCCCTCGAAGTTGCGGTTCGAGGTGCTGACCGCATATTTGCCCGGCGGCACTTTGTCGTCGTTCATGCCCAAGCAGGCGCTGCACCCGGCTTCGCGCCATTCGGCTCCGGCCTCTTTGAAGATCCGATCCAGCCCTTCGGCTTCGGCGGCGCGCTTGACCTGCTGCGAGCCGGGCACGACCATCACCCGTACCCCCGGCGCGACTTTGCGCCCGCGGAAGAATTGCGCCGCCTGCCGCAGATCGGAGAGCCGCGAGTTGGTGCAAGAACCGATGAAGACTACATCAACTGGATGGCCCAAGAGCGGTTTGCCCGGCTCCAGCCCCATGTAGGCCAGAGCCTTATCAAGCGCGGCCCGGCTGCGCGCGTCGGGCATATCTTCCGGGCGCGGCACCGGCGCGTCAATCGGGATGCCCATACCGGGGTTGGTGCCGTAAGTAATCATCGGCTTCAACTCACTGGCCGAGAGGGTCAATTCGTGATCAAAGACCGCGCCTTCATCGGTGGGCAGCGTTCGCCAGCGCGCCACCGCTGCCTCAAAAGCAGCCCCCTTCGGCGCGAATGGCCGTCCGGCGATGTACTCAAAGGTCGTGTCGTCGGGCGCGACCATGCCGGCCCGTGCCCCGCCCTCGATACTCATATTGCAGATCGTCATCCGCTCTTCCATCGAGAGCGCCCGGATCGCTTCACCCATATACTCGAAGACGTAGCCGGTGCCGCCGCCAACGCCGTATTTGGCGATCAAGGCCAGAATAATATCTTTCGCCGTCACGCCGGGGCCAAGCCGGCCCTCAATCCGCACGGCGCACGTCTTCGGTTTGCGTTGTAAGAGGCACTGGGTCGCCAGCACGTGACCGACTTCCGAGGTGCCGATGCCAAAGGCCAATGCGCCGAACGCGCCGTGGGTGCTGGTGTGGCTATCACCGCACACGATCGTCATGCCGGGCTGAGTCAACCCCTGCTCTGGCCCGATCACATGCACAATGCCCTGATTCTCATCACCCAACTCAAACAGTGGAATGCCGAACTCGGCGCAGTTTTTGCGCAGTTGCTCCAGTTGGCTAATCGCCAGCGGGTCAATCACCGGAATGATGCCCAGATGATTGCGTGGCGTCGTCGGCGTGCTGTGATCCATCGTGCCCAGCGTCTTGTCGGGCCGGCGCACGCGCAAGCCGCGCTGGCGCAATTCGGTAAATGCCTGCGGCGACGTAACCTCGTGGATCAAGTGCAGATCAATGTAGAGCACCGCCGGCGTTTCCGGCGTTTCTGGCCGCACCAGATGCGCTTCCCAGACCTTTTCAAACAGTGTGCGCGGTTTGCTCATCTCTCCTCTCCTTGCCGCAATGGCTGATGGTTGCCGTTTGCGCCTTTCCACCGCGGGTAGCTGCCGAAGATCTTCAGCATCCCGGTGTGCTGGCGGATGCGTTCGAGGGCGCGGGCAACGTGCGGGTCGCGGCGATGGCCATTAATGTCAACCAGAAAGATATATTGTCCTAGGATAGCACGAGTCGGGCGTGACTCAAGTTTGGTCATATTAATGTTTTCAGCCGCCAATTCTTGCAGCGCGCCAACCAAGCTGCCGGGCCGGTCTTCGCGCGTAAACCCAAAGCAGAAGCTGGTCTTATCGTCGCCGGTCGGTGGCGCATCTTCGCGGGCCAGCACCACAAAACGCGTGACATTGTGCGGGCTATCGGCAATATCGCGCGCCAAAATAGCTGCTCCCACCAACTCGGCGGCGCGCAGGGTGCCGATAGCGGCTGCTGGCCGCTCGTCGGCCAGTGCCTCAGCCGGAGCGGCTGAATTACTCAGCGATGCCACCGTCGCTACGCCGGGCAAGCAACGCTCGACAAAGCGCCGGCATTGGGCGAGCGATTGGGGGTGGGCATAGAGCACTTTGATGTCGCTCAGTTGCAAGCCGGGCCGCGCCAGCAAATACTGCCGGATCGGCACCACGATTTCACCGGCGATCTGCAAGTTGGTTTCGTGAATGAGCAGGTCGAGCGTGTAGCTCACACTGCCTTCGAGCAGATTCTCAATCGGCAAGACGCCAGCCGTGGCTGCTTCCGTTTCGATAGCTGTCACCACCGCCGGAATGCTGGCTAATGGCAACAGGCGCGCGTCGCGACCGGCGGTGTAAGCCAGCGCGGCTTCTTCACTAAATGTGCCCGGCGGGCCAAGATAGGCAATGGTTTGAGTCATGTGTGTTACCTAGAGGGACGCTGTGCGCAGCGTCCCTCCTCGTCCTACTACCCTAACGTGCTCCCGCCAAAAATATCCACCGGCAACGTGCTCGCTTCGCCGCTGTATCCGGCGGAATACGCCATCGCCTCGGCCTTGATCCGCTCTTGGCGGGCGGCCAGCATCTTGTTCAGCGCCGCCATATACGCTTGGGCAGCGGCAACAATGGTATCGGTATGCACACCGTAGCCGCTGAAGATCTGCTGCGCCTGCCGGCGACCGGTCAGGCTAGTGGCGGTGCTGCTGCTCTCGTTGAGGCGGGCCGGCGCGCCCTGCTCGCGGATGCGCACTGTGACTTCGGCCACCGCATCTAGCCCTTCGGTAATCGCCTTGATCGAAAACTCGATCAGCTCGTTTGGGCGCTGCACAATCCGGTTAATCGCCTGATAGACCGCATCAACCGGGCCGGTGCCCTGCGCGCTATCAACCTTGGGCTGGCCGTCAGGGCCGATCAGGCGCACGGTCGCGGTCGGGATCATGCCTACCCCTGAAGCGTATTGCACGTGATCGAGCTTGTACAACTCTGGCGTATGCTGCATCTCACCCGCGATCAGCGCCTCGATGTCGCGATCATCAACCTTCTTCTTGCGATCGCACAGATCCTTGAAGCGGGCAAAGACGTGCTGGAACTCCTCTTCATTCAGCGTGTAGCCCTTCTCTTCAAGGTACTTGCGGAAGGCATGGCGGCCGGAATGCTTGCCCAGCACCAACGTGTTGCTGTCGAGGCCAACCGTCTCGGCGCTCATAATCTCGTAGGTCTGGCGATACTTCAAGACGCCATCCTGATGGATGCCCGACTCGTGGGCGAAGGCGTTCGCGCCGACAATCGCTTTGTTCGGCGGCACCGGCACACCAATAAAGCTGCTGACCAGCCGCGAGGTGCGGGCAATTTCGCGCGTCTCAATCCGGGTGCGCAACCCGTAATACTGCTGGCGCGTGTGCAGCGCCATCACCACCTCTTCGAGCGAAGCGTTGCCGGCCCGTTCGCCGATACCGTTGATCGTACACTCCACCTGTCGCGCGCCAGCCCGCACTCCGGCCAGCGAATTAGCCACTGCCATCCCTAGATCGTCGTGGCAATGGGTCGAGAGGATGCAGCGCTCGATTCCCGGCACGTTTTCGCGCAGATCGCGGATCATCGCGCCATACTCATCGGGGGTGAGATAGCCAACCGTGTCGGGAATGTTGAGCGTAGTAGCGCCGGCGGCCACGGCCACCGCCACCGCCTCGCGCAAGAAGAGCGGATCGGTGCGCCCGGCATCCATTGGTGAAAACTCGACATCCTCGCACAGCGAGCGGGCATAGCTCACCATCTCGTGAATCAGTTGCAGCGCCTCGGCCCGCGTCTTGCGGAACTGGTATTCGAGGTGGATGTCAGAAGTTGACATAAATGTGTGGATGCGCTTCTTGGCGGCGGGCTGGATCGCGCTCCACGCCTTGTCAATATCGTCGCGGTTGGCGCGGGCGAGCGCGGCAATGATCGGGCCATCGGGGGTGCCGATTTCGCGCGCAATCTCATGCACCGCGGCCCAGTCACCGGGCGAAGCAGCGGGGAAACCGGCTTCAATGATGTCCACTTTCAGGCGGGCCAACTGGCGGGCGACCTCTAGCTTCTCTTCCAGCGTCATCGTGCAGCCGGGAGCCTGTTCGCCATCACGCAGGGTCGTGTCGAAAATACGGACGTATTCTACGCTCGGTTCGGTGGTATTGGTCATTGCTGCCTCCTGATGTATTGTTATGGTTGGGTGAGTGCGTATTCCTTATAAGTTGTCGTGATCCGCACCCTAATCCCTTCCCCCGCAAACGGGGCGAAGCTCGTTGGTCATTGAGCGGACGTGGAGGGACAGTGCAGCGCACTGTCCCCATCCCCACATCAATACTTTCCAGCGCCGAACGTTACTCCCTGCCTACGCCCCGCCTTCGCCCGGCTTGACTTCGCGCGGATTGACAAAAGGCATCATCCGGCGTAGTTCGCGGCCAATCTGCTCGATCGGGTGATTGATGTCGGCTTGGCGGTAGGCATTAAAGCGTGGCCGGCCATTATGGTTCTCATCAATCCAGTCTTCGGCGAAAGCGCCGCTCTGGATGTCGGCTAGAATCTGGCGCATGGCAGCGCGCGTCTGATCGGTGATGATCTTGGGGCCAGCGGTGTAGTCGCCCCATTCGGCAGTGTCGCTCACCGAATAGCGCATGTAGTTGAGGCCACCTTGATAGAACAGGTCAACGATCAATTTCAGCTCGTGCATGCACTCAAAGTAAGCCACTTCAGGCTGATAGCCGGCCTCAACTAGCGTCTCAAAGGCGGCCTTAACCAGTGCGCTGACACCGCCGCAGAGCACTACCTGCTCGCCGAACAGGTCAGTCTCAGTCTCTTCGGCAAACGTCGTGCGCAGCACACCGGCGCGGGTGCAACCGAGGCCCTTGGCATAAGCCAGCGCATCCTCAAACGCGCCACCGGTGGCGTCTTGCTCAACCGCAATCAAGGCCGGCACGCCGCCACCCTGCACAAAGACCTCACGCACGCGATGGCCGGGCGCTTTAGGCGCGACCATGCTCACATCGATCCCCTTCGGTGGCACAATCTGGCCAAAGCGGATATTAAAGCCGTGGGCGAACATCAGCGTCTTGCCCGGCTCCATCGCGGGGGCGATATGCTCGCGGTAGAGGTCAGCCTGCCCAATGTCAGGCGTCAGGATCATCACAATCTGTGCTTCGCGGGCCGCTTCGGCCACCGTCATCACCCTCAGGCCGGCCGCTTCGACCTTCGCCCAGCTCTTCGATCCGGGGTAAAGGCCAACCCGCACATCGAGGCCACTGTCGGCAAGATTGCGGGCGTGGGCGTGGCATTGGCTGCCGAAGCCGATGATC
>JANWYE010000190.1 GCA_025057175.1 Chloroflexus sp.
TTGACGCTGATCATCATCGTGCTCGGTTTGCTTCATCTAGCTCAGTTCTTCCCTGATGCCGAGAAAATTGTGCGTGCCGACCCAATACTGCTTGCGCTCCGCCGTTTCTCGCTACCGCTTGTGCTCGTCATTACGGTAATTGCGCTCGCCATGCGTTACATTCGGTTGTGAAATTTAGACGTTTTGCACAAATCATGCAGCATTTTAGTTGTTGAAATTATCCAATTCCTCTGCTATGATGCGAACAGTAAGCCATCGCGTGTGATGGCTGCCGTCAGTCTCAGCGGAGAGCTGATCGGTGGTTGCAATGCAGCAGCGCGGAGGAAGCGATGGAAGTGCAAGGCGTTTTAATCGGCTTGATTGGGTGGGCGGCAACGGCGGTGCTAGCGCTAGGCACGCCGCGACTGTCGGCGATCGAACAGCGGGCTGTGATCGTCTGTAGCTGGCTGGTCTGGATGATCCCCGGTTTCGGTGCGTTTGTGCGCAGCGGTGCGATCACGATTGACACGGCAGCGTTATATATTGGGGTTTCAACCGTGCTCTTGGGCGCGCTACTGCTGATTGGCGCTCGCGGGCGCAAGCGGGCACGGTAGGGGCAACGCGACAACAAAGGGGCGACGCAATGCGTCGCCCCAGTGACCGGCACCTATCGTTTACGCATCGTAATACATCATGAACTCATACGGATGTGGGCGCAGAGCCAGCCCGACTGCCTCTTTGCGCTTGGTCTCGATATAGGCTTCGAGCAGGTCGGTGGTAAAGACGCCGCCCTTCAGCAGGAACTCGTGATCCTGTTCGAGCGCATCGAGCGCCTCGTTGAGCGAGCCGGGTGTGCCGCGGATGCCCGCCTTCTCTTCCGGCGACAGCTCGTAGATGTCTACATCCAGCGGCGGCGGCGGCTCGATCTTGTTCTGGATGCCATCTAGGCCGGCCAGCATCATCGCCGCAAAGGCCAGATAGGGGTTACACATCGCGTCAGGCGCGCGGAATTCGATGCGGCGGGCCTTCGGCGATGAGCTATACGTCGGGATGCGGATAGCCGCCGAGCGGTTGCGCATCGAGTAGACGAGGTTAATCGGCGCTTCAAAGCCGGGCACGAGCCGCCGGTAGCTGTTGGTGGTCGGCGCGCAGATCGCCAGCAGCGCTGGCGCGTGCTTGAGGATGCCGCCAATGTAGTACTGCGCCGTCTTCGACAGCAGCGCGTACTGCGTCTCGTCAAAGAAGAGCGGCTCGCCGTCCTTCCACAAACTCTGGTGGGTGTGCATGCCCGAACCGTTGTCGCCGAAGATTGGCTTGGGCATAAACGTTGCGCTATAGCCGTGGGCGCGAGCCACATTGCGCACAATGTACTTGTACTTCTGCACCTTGTCGGCCATATTCACCAGCGAGTCGAAGCGCATGTCAATCTCGCACTGGCCGGCGGTGGCCACCTCGTGGTGGTGCAGCTCGATCTCGATCCCGATCTCCATCATCTTCAGGATCATCTCCGAGCGGATGTCCTGCAACGTATCGGTCGGCGGCACCGGGAAGTAGCCCTCTTTGTGGCGGATGCGGTAGCCCTTGTTGCCCCCCGGCACTTCGGCGCCGGTGTTCCACACCGCTTCGGGGCTGTCAATGTAGTAGAAACCCTGATTGGCGCTCTGGCCGAAGCGTACATCGCTAAAGAGGAAGAATTCGGCTTCCGGCCCGAAGTAGGCGGTGTCGGCAATACCGGTTGACTTCAGGTAGGCCTCGGCCTTCTTAGCCACCGTGCGCGGATCGCGCGTGTAGGGCTGGCGCGTGATCGGGTCGATGATGTCGCAGATCAGAACTAGCGTCGGCACCTTCAAGGTCGGATCGATGAAGGCGGTCGAGGGATCCGGCACCATCAACATGTCACTCTCATTGATCGCCTGAAAGCCCTTAATTGACGAACCATCGAAGCCCAACCCCTCACGGATCATATCTTCGGTCAGCCGCGAGGCCGGCAGCGAGTAGTGCTGCCACCCGCCGAAGAGGTCGGTAAAGCGCGTATCAACAATCTGAATTCCTTTGGCTTTGATCAGTTCGATAACGCCTTTCGCATCCAGTGCCATGAGAGACTACTCCTTGCAATACAAGAACGAACGCGGTCCACCAGAACGAACATGGTCCTGAAACAGGCAACGACGCCGCGGTACACTGGCGACCGGCGGCGTCGTATTCTTCCTGTCGGCATCCATAATGGGAAGCAGACGAAGCGTAGCATGCGAGGCGGGTGGTAAACCCGGTGAGGCGACTAGCTCATCTCAATGCAACGTAGCATCGAAATGATCGAGTTCAAGCCGGGCCACGTCAATGTTGGCCATTTCGCCTACGCAGGCAACGTGCAACATCTGCACCTATTCATAGTCTAACCATTTGGTGACACTCGCGCTACGGTGAGAGGGTACAATCCTTGCCGCTATCAGATTGGATAGTTTGTCTAATGGTTAAAGCATTGGCAAGAAATAGTGATCGGTCAGGAACTGCTATGCCCGCCCTCCCTTCCCATCCCTCATTTTACAAAGCGGCGCGACAGGGGTACAATGGCAAGCCGATCCATGCCGCCATGCTGCGGCTGTTGCCTACAATCCAGTGGTGAAAGGACAAAAGCGCTGTGAGCAAGAAGATCCGCGTTGCGATTATTGGCGTTGGCAATTGTGCCTCTTCATTGGTGCAAGGGGTTCATTACTACCGCAATGCCCGCGATGGCGATGACATCCCCGGCCTGATGCACGTCAATCTTGGCGGCTACCACATCGGCGACATCGAGTTCTCGGCGGCGTTTGACATTGCCGATACTAAGGTCGATCGCGACCTCGCCGAGGCGATCTTTGCCGAGCCGAACAATACCTACCGCTTCGCCGATGTGCCGAAGTTGGGGGTGCCTGTCTCGCGCGGGATGACCCACGACGGGATCGGCAAGTATCTCAGTACGGTTATCCGCAAGGCCAAGCGCGATACCGATGACATTGTCCGTATTTTGCGCGAAACCGAGACCGATGTGGTGGTGAATTTCCTGCCGGTCGGCAGCGAGATGGCGACAAAGTGGTATGTCGAGCAGGTGCTCGATGCCGGCTGCGCCTTTATCAACTGCATTCCGGTCTTTATCGCTAGCCAAGAGTATTGGCGGCGGCGGTTTGAAGAGAAGGGGCTGCCGATTATCGGCGACGATATTAAGAGCCAAGTCGGCGCGACGATTACTCACCGCGTGCTGACCACGCTCTTTAAAGAGCGCGGCGTGCGACTCGATCGCACCTACCAGTTGAACTTTGGCGGCAATACCGACTTCCTCAATATGCTCGAACGCGAACGGCTAGAGAGCAAGAAGATTAGCAAGACCAATGCGGTTACGTCGCAGTTGGGCTACGAACTGCCGGCTGAGAATGTCCACGTTGGGCCGAGCGATTATGTGCCTTGGCTAGGCGACCGCAAATGGTGCTATATTCGCATGGAGGGCACTACCTTCGGCGATGTGCCGCTCAACCTCGAACTCAAGCTGGAGGTTTGGGATTCGCCGAATTCGGCGGGGGTAGTGATTGATGCTATCCGCTGCGCGAAGTTGGCGCTCGATCGCGGCATTGGCGGCGCACTCTACGGGCCGAGCAGCTACTTTATGAAGACGCCGCCTCGCCAGTTTACCGACTATGAGGCGCGCGACCTGACCGAGCGCTTCATCCGTGGCGAAGCCGGCGCGAAGTAAACAGTGGCGTAACGGGATCATGCGCCAAGACGCGCCGAAAAGCGCCCTCCTTACATTTCGCCGCTGGCGGTGGCTCGCAATGGCACCGCGCCGCTCAAGGCAAGCGCTTGGCTCATAATGATGTCGCGTCTTGGCGTCTGATCGACCCAACACACAGGATGGGCATGAAACTGATCGTACAGATTCCGGCCCTCAACGAACGCGAGACCATCGCCGAGGTCATTCGCGCTGTGCCCCGCCACATCCCCGGCGTGGATCAGGTTGAGGTACTGATTATTGACGATGGCTGCACCGATGACACGGTTGCCGTCGCGCTCGCCGCCGGCGCCGATCACGTTGTGCGCCATACCGCCAACAAAGGGTTGGCAACCGCCTACCAGACCGGCATTGATACTGCGCTGCGCCTTGGCGCTGATATTATCGTCAATACCGATGCCGACAACCAGTATCCCGGCAGCGAAATTCCGCGCCTGATCGGGCCGATATTGGCCGGCAAGGCCGATATTGTGATCGGCGACCGGCAGGTGCATCAGATCGAACACTTCTCGCCGTTGAAAAAGGCGCTGCAACACGTCGGCAGCGCCGTGGTGCGCTGGGCCTCAGAAACCAATGTTCCCGATACCGTCTCTGGCTTCCGCGCCCTCTCGCGCGAAGCTGCCCTGCGCACCTTCGTCACCTCTGATTTTTCCTACACGGTCGAAAACCTGATCCAAGCCGGCAAACGGCGGCTCACCATCGTCGCTGTGCCGATTACGACCAATCCGGTCAAGCGGCCATCGCGCCTGCACCGCGGCAACTGGAACTTTATCAAGCGGCAGGCGGCGATCATTGCGCGCACCTACACTACCTACGAACCGCTCAAGGTCTTTAGCTACATTGCCCTTTTCTTTGCTACTCCCGGTTTCATCTTGCTCGCGTGGGCAGCCTTTGTCTTTATTGGCCGCCGGTTAGGCGTTTTATCAGCCACCAACGACCAATCGCTGCTGGTGGGCAGCGTATTGGTGCTAATGGCACTGATCATCTTCCTCATCGGGCTACTTGCCGACCGCGTCGGCGGCGTGCGCCGGCTGCAAGAAGAGATCCTCTACCGCGCGCGGGTGAATTTGGTCGAACAAGAGGCATGGCGGCGAACAATCAGCGCCCGCCTTGACCGGATCGAGCAGGCATTAGGCATTCACGCTGAACCGGAAGAACCGGTGACAGAAGACTCGCAGCGCACTACTGTGTAGCTGCCAAGACGCCATCTTGCCCGACGACGAGCATACTCCCTCGCCAGCTTGGAGATGCGCTATGATCGACACCCTTCGCCAACATTGGGCCACCGGCGCTGTCGTCTACAATGCGTGGCTGACCATCCCCAGCCCGTGGAGCGCCGAATTGCTCGCTACTGCCGGCTTTCCTTCGCTCACCATCGATCTGCAACACGGTTTGATTGACGACCCAACCGCATTGCAAATCCTGCACACCATTGACCAGCGCCGCTGCCCGGTCTTTGTGCGGTTGGCGTGGAACGAACCGGCTGCGATCATGCGCGCGCTCGACCGCGGCGCAGCAGGGATTATCGCGCCGCTGATCAACGGCCCCGATGACGCGCGCGCCTTAGTGGCAGCCTGCCGCTTCCCACCGGAAGGCATTCGCAGCTACGGCCCGGTGCGGGTGGGGGTAGCCCATGGCGTCGCCGAACCGGCTGCTGTGGCGCGGCTACCGGTAATTATGCCGATGATCGAAACGGCAAAGGCGATGGCGCAGCTTGAAGCAATTGCGGCTGTGCCCGGCATTGACGGCCTCTACGTCGGGCCGGCCGATCTCAGCCTCAGCCTCGGCTTGCCGGTGCCGGTTGATTTTACCGCGCCACGCTTCCGCGAGGCGCTTAGCCACATCGTCGCCGTTTGCCGGCAGCACGGGCTAGCGACCGGCATCTACGCCAACCCCGACCTCGCCGCTGATCTGGCTGCGCTCGGCTTCAACTTCATTACCATCGTGAACGACGGCGATTTGATCATGAAAGGCGCTCTTGCCGCCCTCCAAACCGTACGGGCATAGCGGCGCTAGCGAGCAGAGTGCGGCTCGGTCCATTTTTCCATCACCAAGCTGGGCCAGCCCAACCGGGCGCGCCAACCGGTCAATCGCCAGACTTCGCGATACCCTAGTCGGTGATAGAAACGCTGCGCGCCGGTGTTGCTGGCCAGCACCTGCAACCGGGCGCGCGGGATGGCGCGCGCGCGGATCTGCTCCTCTAACGTGGCCATCAATGCTTGTCCCGCGCCGTGGCCACGGGCTGCGGCAGTAACCACTACGCTGTGGATCAAGGCGCTCTGGGGGTCATCGTGGCGATAGACGCCGAACAGGGTGCGGGCGACTACCGCCGCCAATGTTAGGGTTGGCAGGAATCCAATCTCACGCAATGCCGCTGCAATCGTGCCCCGCGGCGCTCGCTCGAATACCGGCTCGCCGGGGAATTGCAGCATGCCGGTGCCGATCACGCGCTGCTGCTCATCGCAAACCACATACCGATGAGCCAAAGCAGCCGCGCCATTAGCATGCAACGTATACGCCAGCAATCGCTCTTGCCCGGCCCGCGCTCCACTCAGCGCACCGGGCAACTCGGCATGGTACAACTCAACGATCAGACGGGCCACATCCGGCACATCAGCGCTAGTAGCAGGACGAATCGTGAATGAAGACATACGATGAACCTCTCGACAAGGCAAGGGCGCAGAGAACGCGAAGGCGTGGAGAAGGTACAACGCTCAGGCGCGGAGAGCGCAACGTTCGCCAAGGAGGGTAGGAGTGGGACCCCGCCCACGCACGCCCCATCCTAACCATTCCCTTCGCGTCCTTCGCGCTTCTCTGCGCCTCTGCGTTTCATCCCCTCTGCGCCTTTGCCTCTGCGGCGTCTTCGCCTACCTCGGTGACCATGGCGGCGGCTGCCGTTCGAGGAAAGCGCGCAGGCCGGCTTGGCCTTCGGCGCTAGTGCGAGCCGCCGCGATCGCCTCGATCGCCAGCCGGCGCGCCTCGGCCAGCGGCTCAGTGCGCACCGCGCGCAACAACGCCTTGCTGGCCGCAATCGCCTGCGGGCCGCCCCGCAGCAGATCGGCGACCACCGCATCAACCGCCGCATCGAGTTGGTCTGCGGGCACAACTTCATGCACCAAACCCATTGCCAGCGCCTGCGCCGCCTTCACCCGCCGCCCGGTCACAAACAGCGCGCGGGCATGGCCAAACCCCACCCGCGCCACGACAAAGCGCGCGATCACTGCCGGCAACAACCCCAGCCGCACCTCAGTCAAACCGAATACCGCATCCTCAGCGGCCACCGCATAATCGGCGCAACAGACCAACCCCACACCACCGCCAAGCGCCGCGCCATGCACCCGCGCCACCACCGCTTGCGGCAGCATATCGAGCGCGGTAAACATCGCATCGAGCCGAGTCGCATCGGCGATATTCTCCTCTTGCGAATACGCCAGACTATTCCGCATCCAATTCAGATCGGCTCCAGCGCAAAATGACGGCCCCTCACCTTGCAACACCAACACCCGCACCACTGGATCAGCGCGCATCTCGTGACAGACCTCGGTGATCCCGGCGATCACGTCGGGGTTAAACGCATTGTGAACCGCCGGACGTTGCAGAGTCAGCGTCGCCACCGGCCCATTGCGGGTCAGGGTCAGCACTGCCATAGGAATGCTCCATCTGATTCAAATGCGAATTCACTCAAGCGGCAACTCAACAGCATCCAGCACTTCGGCCAAA
>JANWYE010000191.1 GCA_025057175.1 Chloroflexus sp.
GGCAACTGGTCGGGCACTTCCCATGCCAATTCAATATCGCGCTCTTTTACCTGCTGTTGTTGTTGTATGCACGTTGCAATAATCAGATCGATCACGTTCGCGCGCACCGGATGCAGATGAAGCTGGCCGGTTTCTGAACGGTTCAAATCAATCAATTCGGTGATCCGTTTGGCCAGCCGGCGGGCACTGTTATCTACTTCGTGCAGAAAGTCGCGCTGGCGCTCATTGAGTTTACCGACACTATCGCTCTCTTTCAACACGATTTTAAGGAATCCTTGCAGCGTATTGAGCGGGTTACGCAATTCGTGCGCCACTTTAGCGATAAACTCGCGACGTTGTTGTTCTTGCACTTTCTGATCAGTCACATCGTGCAATACGAGCACGGCAAGGCGGGTGTCGGCTGATGGATTGACCAGCGTGCCTTGAATCTGATAGTACCGTGCAAATTCGCCTTCACCGTCGGCCACCTCTTGGCTTACCGAGTTGCCGTGCTGATGGAGGTAGGCGGCAATCTCGGCGAGATGGGCAGCCAATCTGCCGTTATGTTCAGCGCTTCGCGCCAATGCCCGCCGCGCAATCGCATTGTCGAGATAGACCGCGCCCTGTTCGTCATAGACTATCAGGCTGTCAGCCATGTCGTGCAATACGGCGCTAAGCATCGCCTGTTGCCGGCTCAACTGTACATGCAATTCAGCATTACGGATGGCGATCATCGCCTGAATGCTAAATGATGTCAGATGGCGCTCTTCGGCGGGTGAAAAAGCCTCTTCTTTTTGGCTAACGATGCTTAATGCGCCACGCACATGGCCGGGCGGTTCGGGGTCAAATAGTGGAACGCTCAGCGCAGTGCGAAATCCGTAGCGCGCTAATCCAGCCCACTCCGGTCGTTGTTCGATCTCGTGGTGGTCGAGCAAGACGGTGCGCCGGCTGGCAATCACTGCTTGCGCAAGAGTGGCAGCCCAATCGGTAGTATGGCGATCAGCGTGTAAGATTCGATGCTCGAGATCATCGCGCCGAATTAGGGTGAGGGCTGCATCATCAATCCGCTGCATCCCCAGCATGTAAGCCAACGAGTCGAGAATTTGGCGTAAGACATCATCAAGGCTAAGTGAGCTGCTAATGGCGCGCAGGCTTTCGCCGAGCGCTTCCATGCGACGCAAGCGATCACGCAGATCATTGTTTGACGCCTCGAGGCTTGCAACCTGTTGTTTCTGCTCACGGCGCAAGCTGTCATAACGCGCGCGCCATTCGCGGGCAGCCAGATTGCGCTGGTTGCCGAAGAAGATCAAGGTTGCGATGGTGATGCCACTGAGCAGCAGGCTGCCGACTGAGATGAGGGTGCTTAGGATGCCCGTTGTATCAGCAAATAATGAAAAGTCACGCGCGTACAATAGACCAGCCAATGCTGGCACGAGCGCCAGCCAAAGCGAATGGTATCGGTAGCGCCAAGCGCGCAAGGCGCTGATACCTTGAATGATAGTGAGGGCAGGCGTCACGCCCGCTGCGACAATACACCAACCTAAAGCAATGGCGTCACTAATCCCGGCGATGAGTAACAGCCGGTTGCTATACAGCGTGGTGCGACGGATCCAGAGAAGTAGCCCAATGTTGGCTGCCCCGTATCCAACAAGCCCAAGGAGGATCGATGGCGGCAAATCGAGTTGCGTGATGACCCAAGTCAATCCTAATGCTGGCAATGGCAATAGGCGGCGAAGAATCGTTTGCAGTTGCTCGATATTAGACCGCATAAATGGCCGAGGAGACGCCATTGTTCACGGTTCGAACTTATAACCAAGATTGCGTACCGTAATTACATGGCGGGGATGATCCGGATCCTCTTCAACTTTAGTGCGTAAGCGCCGGATGTAAACCGCGACAAGGTTGCTTTCGCCTTCATAGTCGTAGCCCCAAACTTTACTCAGAATTTGGGTTACATTTAAGATGCGGCCAGCATTTTTCATGAGATAATAGAGCAGGCGAAATTCAAGCGGGGTCAATTCAACGACGCGGCCATCGGTAAAAATAACTTTGTGTTCAACCGGATCGAGCGTAATATTGCCTTGGCTCAGGCGAGTTGAGGTGTTGAGCATATCGGCGTTGCGTCGCCGCAAGACCGCCTCAACGCGGGCCAGCAGTTCTGATGGCTCATACGGTTTGACGAGATAGTCGTCACCACCAATCTGCAACCCCATGACCCGATCTTGCAGTTGTGAACGCGCCGAGAGGAAGATAATTGGCACATCGGAATTGCGCCGGATCTGCCGGCAGACATCAAAGCCATCAATCTTGGGCATCATGATGTCGAGGAGGATCAGATCGGGATTGTGCTGCTCGATCACCTGTAGAATGCTTGTGGCGTCGTGCGCGCGGAAGACGCGGTATCCTGCTTCCTCAAGCAGATACGAGGTTAATTTGGCGCTGGGAATGTCATCATCAACGACCAAAATATTCATGGAACGCTCCCCGTTTGAATTTTTGATGCGCACACCAACACAGCCTGCACGTTACAGCTTAATTATTGTACCACTTACCGCTTGCTTTTGGCTAGAGTAGCAAGATTAAAAACTTGTGTCCGCCATCTATGATTAAGGGGCGCGGCATGCCGCGCCCCTACCTGTGCCCTCCTTATACTGACAGCACCCGCTCGCGCATCCGGCGCCGGGCTGGCAACACTGCCGGTCGCGCCGGTTGGCGGAACGGTAGCGGCTGCGGCAGTGCGGTAGGTTGCGGGCGGTAGCCCAGCAAGCGCATGATCGTTGCCTGATCTTGTTGTGGTGTCAGCCGTGAGCTGAGCCGGCCATCGCGCTCTTCAACGATAAATCGGGCCGCTTCAGGAGTAAGGCAGTGGTGTGCGCCGCCACGTCCCGAAATCATCTGCTGGTACGCGCCGATGCCGAAGATAGCTAATACAAGCCCGCCCTCGGTCGCCGGCAGCCACAGTGGCGCCTGTTCGGGCCGCGGGTAGATGTCGTCGCTGTCGCAGGTGCGACGCCCCGCCAAACGCACCGGACGCACCGGCTTGTCCCAATCGGTCAGCGGTAAGATCACAAACTCCTGCCCGCTCACAAAGAGGGTGTCGGGCAGCATAACCATTAGCGAACCGTTGATCAGATACCAGTCGGGCTGGCCGGTTTGCCCGGCTTTTACCGCGCCAACCTCAACCAGATAGGCGCTGTGGGTGGCGACTGTGTAGCGGCCAAACTCGCCGATCAGTTCGGGCGCCGGTACGCCATAGTCGGCGCAGAGGTCGCGGATGGTGGCCATCAGCCGGCTAAGGAAGCGCTGATAGTCAAACGTGAAGTTCAATTGATAGCCGGATGTCGGCATCCCGCCGCCGAAGTTGAAATACCGCAGCGTTGGCACCCGTTGGCGCAACCGGCAGTAGTTTTCAATCGAGGCGCGCAGCGTGGCGAGGAAGTGGGTTTCGTCTTCGATCTGGCTGCCGACCATCGCGTGATAGAGTACCAGCGTATGGTTGCTGCCGGCAATCAATTCAGCCGCCTGCTCGATCTCAGCCATTGTCAGGCCGAAGCGATCATTGCCGGGGTGGCGACCATCACGGTTGCCGGCGGCTCGCTCGCGCACGCCAAATTGGAGCGGCGCCGGGGTGTCTAGTAGATCGCGCAGCTCAGCAAGATCATCGAGCACCGGAATAACCGTCTCGCACCCGTCAAGGCGCAAATTGCGGATCGCATCGCGGTAGGCCGGCTCTTTCGATCCATTGCAGCAGATCAACCGATCCGGCGGCAAAATCCCCTGCCGCCAAAGGCCGTGGGCGATGATCAGGTCGGCCGTCGCTGAAGTTTCGTAGTGCGCTCCAGCCGCTAGCGCTGTCTGCACTGCTTCGGCGGCAAAATTGGCTTTGGTGGCATAAGCGTAGTGGAACGCTGCTGGATATTCGGTGGCAGCGCGCGCTTGGCTAGCCCAACCAATCATGCGCTGCACTTGCGCGGTAATCTGCGGAGTATAGACAACTTCGAGCGGCGCGCCATACTGGCGTGCCAGCCGGTTTAAGTTGAGACGATCGCCGAAGTAAAGCTCGCCATCGTAGCGGCTCACGAAATCGGTCAGGCGGCCCTCACCGGCAAAGCCGGTCTGCTGTGCAATCAGGTCGGCAAAGGTTAGCGTCTTCAACTTACCACATTCCTCCACAATACGAGGCGGGCGATTGCCCGCAGGGCGAAAACATAACAAGACGAGACCTATCCCGAAGGTAACGGGCTAGATCAAAGGCGTGAACTGGCTATCGCCAACCGGTATCGATCAGCGATGGCGAAGCCATGGAATCAGCGATTCAGCGTTGGGGGATGAAAAAAGGCCCTGCACCTATCTGCAGTGGCCGGGGGAACGAGAACGCGCAGCGTCACTCGCGCAGCTAGTAGGCAAGGCCTACCGGCGCACGGCTTGCAGGTGTGCAGTTTGGGAAGCGCTGAATCGCGCGTATGTTGTATGCGCCGTCCATACTGCCTCACACTAGCCCACCCGACGCCGTCTTCTCTACGAGGCGACTCTAGCCGCCGTGACGACGATTTCCGCTCGGCGTTCGGTGTTGCGTGTTACGTGTGTCGGGTGCCTTCCCGAAACGCGAAACCCGTAACCCGAACGTAACGGGGGGCGCGAATGACCCGGTCGATTGGCTCAACCAGATGCGCATTATACACCCGATATGGGTGGGAGTCAATAGGTGTTTAGGGGTGTTGGGAGGGGTAAAACCACGAGCCGCTGGACCGCAAGGCAATGAAGCGGCTCGTGGTTCACAGCTTTCAGATGTTAGCAAATCGTGTTCCCCACCTTATCATTAGTTCGCAAACGAAGTTTGCCGTTTTGGTTGGTTGAGCGCTTTCTTGCAGGAGTAATGTGTGCGGTGAGATGATGCCGCGAGGCGCAATCCTCAAAAGAACACAATGCAGGCAAGCATCCCTACGTCCTTGGCGGGTTGCCGAAGGGGCATGCGCGGCTGCGCCATCATCAACTTGACCATCTCGTCAGCTTCGGCTATCCTGCACTTGCTATGCGTCGCTTGTGGTTAATTGTGATCTTCATTCTCAGCATTCTCAGCGCCTGCGCGGCCCCGCCTCCGCCGCCGGCTACTCTTACCCCGGTGCCAACCGCTACGCCGGTAGTAAGCGGGCAACTACCCACTGCCACCATGGTCGCGGCGACGCCAGCTCCAACCACCACGCCGGCTGCCACGCCTACGCTAGCACCCACGGCGACGCCGGTCCCGGCCAGCCACCCTCTCTTCGATCCTCAGCGTCTCAGCTACGATCATAATTTCAGTGGCCCCGAAATTCAAGCCTTTCTGGAAGCGCGCCGCAGCCCACTGGCCACTATGCGTACCGTCATTGGTGGACGCAGCCATTCGTTTACTGACGTGTTGGTCTCGCTCAGCAGCCTTTACAGTGTCAGTCCACGCTTGCTGCTTAGCCTCATGGATCTGCAAAGCGGTGTGTTGAGTTCATCGATGCCGAGCAGCGAGCAATTGGCGTGGGCGGCTGGTTTTCGCGGTGAGAACGGCAACCGGCGCGGGATATTCAATCAATTGCGCTGGCTGACTCGTGAGCTGCGTGCTGCTATGCGTGATTACGCCTTGCTTGGCGCTGAGGCGTTGCCGCCGCTGACCTTTGCCGATGGCACGCAGGTTGCGGCCCCAACCGATCTCAGCCGCTATGTGCTGAGCCGCGCATTGGCCCCGACGACAACGCCGGGCCGGCTCGACGCACTGCTTTGGGCAGTTGCACCCACGTACCAGCGTTTGTTTGATCTCGATCCGCGCCTTGCGCCGGCTGATTGGCCATCGCCTGCCGAACCATTCCTCACCCGACCTACCGAACGCAACGTTCCGGTCACATCATTTTTCGATCACGATGCACCATTTTTGCGTGAGAACGGCTCGCTCCATACCTTCTGGGGGCGAGCCGAAACCGATCGCTCGTTCGCCTACGACGGCCATACTGGTTGGGATTACGCGATGGGGCCACCCGATCGCGTGCTGGCTGCCGCTGCTGGCCGAGTTGTCTTTGCCGGCTTCTCCGACGATGGCTGTGCTACCCCGGCCGGTGCGGTCATAATTGATCATGGCAACGGTTATCGCACCCTGTATTGGCATCTGGCTCGGGTGAGCGTGATGGCGGGTCAGATAGTGGAACGTGGCGCAGTGATCGGTGTAGCCGGCGATACCGGCTGCGCCCGTGGCGCGCATCTCCATTTGCAGGTGCAGTATCTGGGGCGGGATGTCGATCCGTATGGTTGGTGCGGCGTTGATCCCGATCCGTGGGCGACTAATCCGGTGGGGCAGGTCAGCGTCTGGTTGTGGGCAGACATGCCTTCGCCGTGCGCGCCGCCGCCGGGGGTGATCGTGGTTGACGATGCCGATCCGGGTTTTCGCGCCAGTGGCGAATGGCAAACCCTAGCGATGGGCTATGGTTCCGGCGCGCGGTTTGCGCCGTCGCGGCTGACAGCCAGCACGCTGCGCCCGTGGCGCTTTAGCGATTTTGCTGCGCCACAGGTTGCGATCTGGCAGCCTGAGCTGCCGGCTGCTGGCAGCTATCGAGTGTTGGCTTATGTGCCGTTTGCACTCAATGGCTACGATGATTCCCGCGAAGCGCGCTTCTTGATCCGTCACCGTGATGGCGAAACGGTCGTGACGATTGATCTAGAAGCCGAGCGCAACTGGTGGGCGGATTTAGGCACGTACTCGTTTGATCCGGCTGCTGCGCCATTAGTAGCTACCGGCACGCTAGCCGGAGATCGGCGGCGTGGCATCTGGGCTGACGCGATCGCATTTGTGCCGGTGGACGCTGCTACGACGCGCTGAAGAGTAGATCGCGTTGATTGAAGGCGTAACGGGCTAATCCTAAAAACGCCAACAAGAGCGAACATTGCGCGAGCAGGTTCGACCACGCGGCAACGCTGTCAAAGCCGCGCGTGACGCTTAACTGGTACCCGTAAAAGATGGGCACCAGTGGGCCGCTAAGAATCGTTTGCACGGCGCGGAGCACATCAACCAACAGCGGGTTGATGCCGGCAATCTGGTTGAGTGCTGGCCCGCCAATGACGTTGCTCGAAAGAGCGATTGCCACCAAAGCGAGCACGAAAAGACGCCATCCAGCGCCAAGCACGAGCGGTGAGAGTAATAGCGTGAGCGCCGCAACCAGCCCGACATTAAGGATGAGCGGCAAGGTTGCTAATATCCAGCCTACGAGATCGAGATCAGTGGCGCGATTGAACAGGGCGACCAAGATGCAGAGGGTGCCGTACATTGCTAAGATGACGGCAACAGCGGCCAAGAATAATCCGATCAGGTATGCTCCTCGGCTCACGTTATGGGCCAAGACGATATACCCCTGCGGTCGATCACCAAGCCCGATCATATAGCTGGTAGTGACAATC
>JANWYE010000192.1 GCA_025057175.1 Chloroflexus sp.
GAAGTGAATATCTCATCGCTGGTTGATACGTGGATCGTGCTGCGTAACCACGAGGCCAACGGCGAACGTAACCGTAGCTTGCTGGTGCTCAAATCACGTGGCATGCGCCATTCCAATCAAGTGCGCGAGCTGGTGATGGATGCGCAGGGGCTGAAGTTAGTCGAGATTTTCGCCACCGGCAATGAGGTCTTGGTCGGCGCGGCGCGCGTCGCCGAACAAGAGCGGCTTAAGTACGAACGCGAGCTGCATGCGCGGGAAGCTATCCAGCGCCAACGCCGCTACGAATTGCAACGCCGGCAGTTGGCTTTGCAGATCGAGGCGTTGCAAACGGAATTAGCTGCGCTTGATGAAGAGATGCAGGCGGCAGCCTCCCTATCCGAGGCGCGCGCACAGGCGCAGTTACAGAGCCGGCTGGCAACCACCCGGTATCGCGATGCGACCAAAGAGGGTAGCGATGGCAGATGAAGCGCCGGAGTATGAGTACGATCTGTGGCTCTATATCGCCGGGCAGACCCCCAAAAGTTTGCTCGCGATTGCCAATTTACGCCGTCTCTGCGATCAATACCTGCACGGTCGCTACCGCGTTCACGTGATTGATCTGCATCATGAACCCGAACGGGCCATCAGTGACAATATTCTGGCGATTCCTACCCTAGTCCGCAAACTACCGCCACCTATTCGCAAAATTGTTGGCGACCTCTCGAATACGGAACGGGTGCTGGTTGGTCTCGATCTAACGCCCCGGCGACATACAGGGAGCTGAGCCGATGGATATTACCAATCAGCCGGTTATACCTCTGCTGCGGTTGTACGTCGCCGGCGCGACCAGCCGTTCGACCCGCGCTATCACTACGGTGCGGCGATTGTGCGAACGATATATGCCCGGTCGCTACCGGCTTGAAGTGATCGATGTCTATCAACAGCCTGACCGAGCGCGCGAAGATCATATTATTGCAACGCCGACGTTGTTGGTAGTGGAACCCGGCCCGCCAACTGCGTTTATCGGCGAATTGCGCTCCTCGGATTGGCCGCGAGTGGCAGCGGCTTTGAATATTCTGACCGATGATGATTGACGGTCTTTTCACGAGAGTGGTACAGGCAACAAATGGTGTTGCCCCCATACACCCTCGCGCGATCATATAGGGAAGTGACGTATGGGAAACATGCCACAGATCAACCCAGTTGAGATAGCTCGCCTCCAAGCGCGCCTCGCCGAACTCGAAGAGTTAGTGCGGGCTTTGCAGATGGGTGAGGCCGACGCGCTAGTGATTGACGGGCCACGGGGGCCGTTGATTTACACTCTGCGCGGCGCTGAGCATCCCTATCGGGTGCTGGTCGAAACAATGAACGAAGGCGCCTTGACCCTGTTGGCCGATGGCACCATTCTCTATTGCAACGGCAAGTTCGCTGAAATGGTCGGGCTGCCGCAGGATCAATTGACCGGACGTTCATTGCTCGATCTGATCGCGCCGGCTGACCGTCTCCTCTGCGCCGAGTTGCTCTCCGCCGGCGCCGCTGGATCGAGCAAAGGGCCGATTACACTGCAAGCAATTGATGGCTCACAGCGTCCGGCGCAGATTTCATTACGCGCGCTTCAGGATGAAACTGAAGCGAATATGTGCGCCGTGGTGACTGACCTGTCAGGGCCACAAGCGGTCGCCGCCCAACTGCGCGCCGCCTTAGCTGAAAAAGAATTGTTGTTGCGCGAGGTGCATCACCGGGTCAAAAATAATTTGCAGATCGTGTCGAGCCTCTTGCGTCTGCAAGCCGAGAACATCAGCGACGAACGGGTGAGCGCCGCTGTACAAGATAGCCAAAACCGCATCCGCGCCCTCGCGCTGGTGCATGAGCAACTCTACCGCTCAGAGAGCCTCGCCCACATTGACATTGGCGAATATTTGCAAAGCATCGCAACCAGCGTTTGGCGCTCGCTAAGCATGCGCGGCAGCCCGATCCGGCTGGCCAGCGAAGTCAGCCACGGGATCAGTATCAATATCGATCAGGCGATTGCACTAGGCTTGATTGTGACCGAGTTGGTCTCGAATAGCGTGAAGCACGCCTTTCCCCACGGCCCAAAAGATGGCACGATCAGCTTGCGGTTATACAAAGACGGCAACACCTTGCACGTTGAGGTCGCCGATAACGGCATCGGCATGCCAGCTCAAGTGAATGCCGGCGGCGGGAGCCTCGGTATGCAATTGGTGCATGGCCTTTGCCGCCAGATCGGGGCTGCCCTGCAATTTGGCGACGGGCCGGGCACGACGGTGATCATTCGCGTACCAATGGGGAAGGCTGACGCCACTTGAGGGCAAGGCAACTCGTGGCCTCAACGCGCTAGCCATCCGTAGATTGCGTGGCCCGCAGTGCGCGCAACGCTTCTTCTTGTTGCTCAAACAGATGTGGCGCCACCCCGCTTGCCGCCAATGCATCACCGATCTTCATGCGCAAAAAGGCGCTGGTGGTGTAGCGCGTAACGCGGGTGTAGTACCGCTCCATCAAATGCGCTACCATAGCGCTATATTCTGGCAACAGCTCAGGCACAATGCTGAAGTTGTCGTAGTTGACGACCGCTGCCATACGCTGACCGACACGATGCGCTAGCTGGGCAACATGATCGGCAATGGCGGTGATCTGTTCGGGCCGGGTGATACGCAAACCTTCAAAGTTAATGAAGAGAATGCCGCTGTGCGCGTCAAAACTGAAGCGCCGTTCGAGCGGCAATCCGACCAGTTCATCACGCAACCCCATTATGCCCGCGCGGAAGATGCGCGCATCCATAAGGCGCAGGTTAGCGGCAATTGCCGGGCGAAACGCCATTTGCGCAAGCACATCGCGCTCGAGATCAATCCCGGGGGCGATTTCGCACAGCTCGATCCCGCTCGCGGTAAGACGAAAAACGGCGCGCTCGGTCACATAAAGCACGGGCTGGCCGCGCTTGGCTGCATAGCGCCCGCTAAAGGTAATATGTTCGACCTGCTCGACAAACTTACGCTCCCGCCCTTCTTGACGAATCTGCAGCTTCCCATCTTGCACGGCAATCTGCAAACCACCAGCGGTAAATGTGCCCACAAACACCAGCCGGCGCGCATTTTGGCTGATGTTGATAAATCCACCAGCGCCGGCCAGCCTTGGACCGAATTTGCTGACATTGAGGTTTCCGGCAGCATCGGCCTGCGCCAAACCGAGAAAGGCAATATCCAACCCGCCACCATCGTAGAGATCGAACTGCGCCGGTTGATCAACAATTGCATCAGTATTCACGCCAGTACCGAAATTAAGCCCGCTACTCGGGATCCCGCCAATCACCCCCGGTTCGGTCGTAAGTGTCAGCAGATCGGAAACCCCCTCCTCGGCGGCCACCGCAGCGATGCCCTCCGGCATACCGATACCAAGATTGACAACCGCATTGGCCTGTAACTCAAACGCTGCCCGGCGCGCGATTAACTTACGTTCATTTAGCGGCATTGGCGGCAACAAATCGGTAGGCACTCGAATTTCGCCACTGAGCGCCGGATCATACGAAACGGCAAAGGTCTGCCAATGATGTTCGGGACGCGCTACGACGATACAATCGACGAGAATGCCGGGTATCTTGACGTGGCGCGGCGAAAGGGTACCGCGTTGCGCCAGCCGCTCCACCTGTACGATGACAATCCCGCCTGAATTATGGGCCGCCATTGCTAGCGCCTGCGCTTCCAGCGTCAGCGCCTCGCGCTCCATCGTCACATTGCCTTCTGTGTCGGCAGTGGTACCGCGTAGAATAGCAACGTTGATGGGGAAGGTCTTATAAGCGAGATACTCTTCACCATCAAAGGTGATCACCTCAACCAGATCGGTTTGGGTGCGATCGTTAAGTTTGCCGCCGCTGATCCGCGGATCGACAAACGTGCCCAACCCCACGCGCGTTATGGTACGTGGCTTGCCGGCAGCGATGTCGCGGTAGAGGTGGGTAATCACGCCCTGCGGCAAATTGTAGGCTTCGATCTGCCCACTCACGGCAAGGCGTTGCAGCGCCGGCACCAACCCCCAATGGCCGCCAATGACTCGGCGCACGAGACCGGGAATGCCAAGATGGTTCAGGCCCTTCTCTTTCCCATCACCCTGCCCAGCCGCGTACACGAGCGTCAGATCGCGTGGTTCACCAGTAGCGCGAAACCGTTCGGCCAGCGCAATGGCAATCTCTTCAGCAAAGCCGGTGCCGACAAACCCACCTGTTGCCACTGTATCGCCGCTGCGAATCACGCGCACTGCATCGGCGGCACTCACCACTTTATTGCGCCGGCCCTGCGCCTCTAGCTGAAACTGCATATCTGCTCCGAAAGAACTCACTGCTCGAGCCGCGCCTCTAGCGCGCGCATTGCCGCCGTCAACTGTTCTTGCCGGATTGCAGCGGTAACATCACCGCGAGTGCGCTCTAGCACCGCGCGCAAGGCATCAGTCGCGCGCCGCAGACCGCCGGTGATGGCTTCGGGGAAATCCACCGTGATCAATGCGCTATAGATATCATCCATAATGCCGAGCAACTGTTCACCGCGCGCTACCTCACCCCGGCGCAAGCCATCGAGAATGGCCCGGCGCAACTCGCTTGCCGCCTCGGCTAAACCATTAAGGTAGGCCGCCGGTTCAACACCGATTGCTTCGCCGGTCGGCGGATCGTCACCAGCCAGAAAGGCCAATACCAGATGCGCCTCGGCATACTCTTTAAGGGCATCTTGGGTGTAACCGGCATAGCGCACCTCCGGCGCGCCGGCAGTAGCGTCATTGAGTTCAGCCACCACTTCTCCGGCGATTGCCAACAAATGGCGGGCCGTCACAAAATCGCCGCGGTGGGCAGCGCGAATACTGTTGGCGCTCTGCCGCACCAAAACACGGGTCGCAGCAATTGCGCGTTCGCGCGCGGTGTGAGTGCTCTCAAGCTGCACCACGCAGCCGGCTACAATCTGCTCGATGCTCATACCCAACCTCTTGTTCATTATGCGTAATGGATATTATAGCATCGATTGCAGCCACACCTGCTCCTTTGCGCTATTGCGAATTACACCGCAATCATCACGCGATTGCGCCCAGCAGCTTTGGCAGCATACAATGCATGGTCGGCCCGCGCCAGCAGGCTGACCTGATCATCATCGGTTTGATACACGGCAATGCCAAAACTTGCCGTCACCGGTTGGCCGTCAAGCGTGATCGCGGCCATCAACAGACAGCGCAATCGTTCAACTACCACCTCGGCAGCAGCCTGCCCTGTGCAAGGCAGCAACAAGATAAACTCCTCGCCACCCCACCGCCCAACCAGATCGGTGGAGCGGAGCGTCTGCCTCATCAACTGCGCAATTTGGCGGAGTACTTGATCGCCCCGGTCGTGGCCATACGTGTCGTTAATGCGTTTGAAATGATCAATATCCCAGATACAGATCGCCAACTGTTCACCATAGCGCCGGCTACGCTCGATCGCTTCCTGCAAGGCTTGCTCACAACGCCGCCGGTTGGGCAAGCCGGTCAGCATATCGACAAATGCCCATCCTTCGACCAATTCATACTGAATTTGCAAGCGCTGGGCCTGCGCTCGGTAGCGGCTAATGACATAGATAAAGCAGAGCAAGATCGCACCCATGCCGTAAATTTGCAGCGACCACCACCCCGGCGCGAGATCAGCTCCTTGCCTGCTTGCCAGCCATGTTTGCCCGCCAACAATCGCCACTGAAAGGCTATACAAGGAGGCGACAACCAGCACACCGGTACGGTTGCGGAAGAGGTGAAAACCGAGGGTGCAGATCAACAACAAAAACCAGATATCGTCATTGACCGTCTCAATCCAGCGTTGCGCAATTGTCTGGCCGAGTAATGGCGGCACAATGCCATTGAAGAGCAGCGATTCGGCGGCAAAGGTGATAAACATCATCTGCTCGACCATTGTTAGCGAGCCGCGGTATGTCGTCACCAGCCAGATGATAACTAACGAGATAGCGATCAAAAACAGATCATTGCCAACGTATAGGAGGCGCACCCACCACGACAAATGCTGATCGAAGGTCAAGGCGACAACATCAGCGGTCACGATCAAGATGCCAATCGCCCCGGCAATTTGATACGTGCGGCGACGTTGCTGGTCAAAGCGTTGGCGTTCTTGATCGAGCATCGTATGCATAGCACAACCTAATTTTATCGCCGCAACTAATGAGCAGGCAGCCGAAAGATATTTCAGGCAGGATCAGCGTTGCTATGCCTTCCTGACGCACCGTTTGCATGCTTCACCGACGTCGCTCTGCTCTCATGCCCTTGCATGGCGACAAAACCCTGCGGCCTTCGCCTGATGGTGATCGCGCTACAGACCGAGAAAACGTTACCAAATCTTTTCCATCGGCTACCAAGAATAATGGCGCACGATCACCTCTTGCCAATTAGGCAAGAACTTACATGATCTTTGCATTTTTATAAACGAATAGAAAGAGTGATCTTAGGGATAGATAAAATGTGGTTTTTTCACAGAATTGACGGTGCTAGCGCAGCGCCAACTACCCGGTTACGACCGGCGGATTTCGCAGCGTAGAGCGCAGCATCGGCGCGCGCCAACAAGCTCGCCTGATCGTCACTTGGGTGATACTCAGCCAAGCCAAAACTGGCCGTCACCGCATGATCACCCAGCGCCATCTGATCCATGATCAAACGGCGCAAACGCTCGGCTAACTGCTCGGCCTCAGCTAATTGCGTAGAAGGCAGGAGCAAGAAAAATTCTTCCCCTCCCCAACGCCCAATCACATCATTCACACGAATAGTGTCGCGCGTCAAGCGCGCCATCCGGCGCAAGACCTGATCACCACCTTCATGGCCATAGGTGTCATTGATCTGCTTAAAATGATCAATATCCCATAAACAGATCGTAAAGACTTCACCATATCGTTGGTTGCGCGCAACTGCTTCCCGCAATGCCTGTTCACAGCGCCGGCGGTTGGCCAAACCGGTCAGCATATCAACAAATGCCCATTCTTCCATCAGCTCATATTCGATCTGCAATCGCTGCGTTTGCGCCCGGTAGCGACTGACAATGTAGATGAAACACAGAAAGATCGCGCCCATCCCGTACACCTGCAACGACTGCAATCCCGGTTCAATCGCTTCATGCGGCATACTGAACAGAATCTGGCCGCCGAGAATTGCCACCGAGAGACCGTACAAACCGGTCACAATCATCACGCCGGTGCGATGGCGAAAGAGATGAAAACCGAGGGTGCAGATCATGAGCAGGAACCAGATATCATCATTTACCGTCTGTTCCCAACGCAAGGCCAACGTTTGGCCGAGCAGCGGCGGCACAATGCCATTAAACAAGAGCGACTC
>JANWYE010000193.1 GCA_025057175.1 Chloroflexus sp.
ACTACCGTATCGGCTATAATGAGAAAAAGCGCAGAGGCCAGCGTCCCTGCCGGACACTGGCCTCTCCTAATGGAAGCCGAACTGCGCGCTAGCGCGTCTTCGCTAGCGTGCGCATGCAGCGGGTGCAGATCCGCACCTGCACTGGCTGGCCGCCGGGCGCCATCAACGTCGTCTTCTGAATATTGGGTCGCCAGATCCGGTTGGTCCGGCGTTTCGAGAAGCTGACATTGTGACCAAATGAAGGTTTTTTGCCGCAGAGTTCACATTTTGCCATAGGACTACGCTCCGAAACGTGCATCTCTTTAATAGTCACACTTTGCGAGACTATACCATATTGTATTCGCTTTGGCAAACCGCTCCGTACGATAGGGCAGACCATGGCACTCATGAAAGTTATTACTGACGGCGCTAGCGACATCCCGTTTGACGTAGCGCGCGATCTTGAGATCGAGGTTGTGCCGCTCTTGGCGCAGATTGACGATCGGCTGTACCGAATTGGGATTGATATTAGTGAAGATCAGGTTTACGATCTGCTCTTTAACGGCCACGACCGGGTTGAGATTGTCAAGCCATCGACAACGACGTTCGAGCAGCTTTACCGTAGCTTGTTGGGGCGCTATGACCACGTCTACTCGATCCACCTGAGCCATCGCCTTGGATCGATCTTGGGCGAGGCACAGGCGGCCTGCGCGCGCCTGCCGGCCTCAAACACGCGCATTGACGTTATTGATAGCAAGCTGGCCGGCATGGGGCTAGGATCGGTGGTCATTGCTGCTGCCCGCGCTATCCGCGATGGCATGCCGCCGGCTGCGGTCAGTGAACTCATCGGGCAGACGATCCGCCATACTCATATGGCCTTTTTTGTTGACACGATGGAATACCTTGAGCAGAGCGGCCTGCTGACCTTCAGCGGTTCGTTGATCGGATCAATGCAGCGGATCAAGCCACTGATGATTCTCGACGAAGGTGAGATTGTTCCTTATGAGCGCACGCGCACGCGCGCCAAGGCGATTGAAGGCTTGTTTACCTTCGTCGAAGATTTTCCCCATGTTGAGGATGTGATCATTCACTACGCGACCACGCCCGAAGATGTCGAGAAATTGCTCGAGAAGCTTGATCCGATCTTTCCGCGCGATCGGGTGCAGGTGTCGCGCATGGGGCCGGCAATTGCGGCGCGCCTCGGTCCCGGCGCGATGGCGGTGACTGTCTTTGAAGGCTTCGATGAGGCATGACCGAGGTTGAGCGACAGCAGGTGACGGCGCTCGGCAAGATGTTAGCGGCTGAGCGCCGCGATGGGTGCGCCGACCGGGTGACCGACGACGGTCTGAGCGCGTTTCTGCGCCAGTGGTCGGCTGCCGCTGGCAGCGCTGCGCACCTGCCGGCAGTGCAACGGGCAATTGGGTGGCTGGTTGGCTATGATGGCATGACCCTCGCCGAGCGTGATCAGGCCTTGGCAGCGGCGATCGAGGAGTTGCGTTCCCTCTTTCAAGCGAGCCGCAATGCGCCGGAGACGCCACCACCGCCAGCGCCGGAACAGCCGGCTGCCCCCCGCCGCACAGCGCCGCGACAAACGCGCAACCGGGCGGCGCAGATGCCAAAACATTCGCTGGCTGAACTTGACCTCGATGCCCGGCTTGAGCAGATCGCGCACGCCGATTTGCGGCTAGTGAGTGGCTTTCGCCGGCTTGGTGTCGTAACTATCCGCGATTTGCTCTACCATTTCCCTCGCCGTTACGATGATGTCAGCCGGCGCCGTTCGATCAGCGAATTGCAGGTTGGCGCAGAAGAGACAGTGATCGGTGAAGTGACCGATGTGCGCACGATTGGCACTGGCCCCAAGCTGCGCGTGCGGGTGGAAGTGAGCGATGAGACCGGATCGATCGAGGCAATCTTCTTTAACCAGCGCTGGATTGCGCAGCAGATTAAGGTTGGCCAGATGATCGCTCTCAGCGGTAAGGTCACGGTTTTCGGCGGCAAGCGCCAGTTTAGCAGCCCGCGTTGGGAACGCTATACGCCCGATCCTGATGCGCTCTTACATACCGGACGACTGGTGCCGATCCACCCGTTGACGCAGGGTTTGCACGAGAATCAGGCCCGCCGCTTCATTAAACAAGTGGTTGACACCATTACACCGCGGGTGCCCGATCATCTGCCGCCACACCGCCGTGAACAAGCGCGCCTGTTGCCATTGGGAGAGGCGCTAGCCCAAATCCACTTCCCCGCTAATCGCGAGCAGCTCGACGCCGCCCGTCGCCGGCTTGGGTTCGATGAGTTTCTCTTCATTCAGATCGGCGTCTTGCAACGCAAACGACTATGGCAGCAAGAGATGGGGCTGCCATTTACGATTGATACGCAGGTGCATGCCGAGCTGCAGCGGCGGCTGCCGTTTCAACTGACCACGGCCCAGCACCGGGCGATTAGCGAAATCTTCGCTGACCTCCAGCGGCCATCGCCGATGGCCCGCCTATTGCAGGGTGATGTCGGCAGCGGCAAGACAGTAGTGGCGGCGGCAGCGTTGTTGCAAGCGGTAGCCAATGGCTTTCAAGGCGCTTTAATGGCCCCTACCGAGATTCTGGCCGAACAGCACGCCAAAAATCTTAAGCAGTTGCTCAGCCGGGTGCGTGTGCCGCGTAAGACGGCGATGGCTGCCGGTGAGGTGTATCAACAAGCCGATTGGCGGGCGCTGCTTGACCCCGATGATGCTGCTAAGCTGGCCGAGATTGTCGCCATTCTGGGCATGACTCCCGAAGAGGACATGGGCGGGCAGGGGGTGCGAGTGGCCTTACTGACCGGCAGTCTGGGAACACGCGAACGGCGGCGGGTACTGGAAGGAATTGCCCGCGGCGAGATCGATCTGGTGGTGGGCACCCACGCTCTCATCACCGAGACGGTACAGTTCGCTCAGTTAGGGCTGGTAGTGGTTGATGAGCAACACCGCTTCGGTGTCGAGCAACGGCTGCGGCTGAAGAACAAAGGGTGCAACCCGCACATGCTAGTGATGACGGCGACTCCCATTCCCCGCACACTGACGCTCACCATCTACGGCGATCTTGATGTCTCGGTGCTTGATGAGCGGCCTCCCGGCCGGCAAGAGATTCGCACCCGCCGGATTAGCCGTTCTGAACGTGAGAAGGCTTATCGCCACATCCGCAAACAAGTCGCGGAAGGGCGGCAAGTGTACATCATTTGCCCGCTGGTTGAAGAGAGCGAGAAGCTCGAACTGCCTTCTGCCGAAGAGATGTACGAACGGCTGCAGCGCGAAGTCTTCCCCGATTTGCGGGTGGCGCTGTTGCATGGCAAGATGCCGGCGCGCGAAAAAGACGAGGTCATGCGCGCCTTCCGCGATCATCAGTACGACATACTGGTAGCGACGGCAGTGATCGAGGTCGGGATTGACGTACCCAACGCGACGACGATAGTGATCGAAGGGGCAGAGCGGTTTGGTCTCGCCCAGTTGCATCAGTTCCGTGGCCGGGTAGGGCGCGGCAACCACCAAAGCTACTGTATTTTGATCAGCGACAGCGACAACCAGCAGTCGAGAGAACGGCTAGCTGCGCTTGAACAGACCACCGACGGCTTCAAACTGGCCGAGATTGATTTACAACTGCGCGGGCCGGGTGAGTTTTTCGGCACCCGCCAGAGCGGGACGCCTGATCTCAAGATGGCGCAGCAGGGTGATACCCGGCTATTGGCTGAAGCACGCCGGCTGGCAGAGGCGATTCTGAACGATGATCCGGAACTGGCCCGCCCTGAACACCACCTGTTGCGCCAGAAGGTTGCTGCCTTCTGGGCAGAGGCATTGCAGGCAGGGTGAGCAGAGGCGTCACCTTTAGCATCTCTCGCAGCAACGGAGCCTATGCATGCAACCACAGACCATCATCCTGCCACCCGCGCTCGGTGACGCCACTCTTCTCGAATGGCTGGTCAAGGCCGGCGAAACGGTCACACCCACGACGCCGGTAGCGCGGGTGCTTACTGCCGATGCCGAGTGGGCCGTGCCGGCGCAATGCGCTGGGGTGCTGGCCGAACAACTGGTTATGGCTGGGGCGCAAGTAACTGCCGGCGCGCCGCTCGCCCGCTGCGCGCCGCTGCGCCGCATTCGGGCTACACCGCTGGCGCAACGCATAGCGGCGAGCCTCGGCCTTGACCTCGCAACGATTGCCGGAAGCGGGCCGGGTGGCCGGATTGGGCGGAATGATGTGCTAGCCGCCGCCGGTGAGCCGCCACTAAACACGATACCGGAACGAGCGGCGCTAGCGGAGGCAGTGCCGCCTGAACCAGCACACCAATCGCTGGAACCGGTGATCAGCCCATCGAAGAGTAATGGCGTAGTCGCCACGGCAACCCGACCACTGTTGACAATAACCGAACTCGTCCCGCTCGCGAGCGCCACCATTGCCGTGAACGCGCAGCCCCTGTTGCAGCATTGCGCTGCGCAAACGGCTGAATTTGCCGCTTGCGGCCTGCAAGCAACGCCGCTCGGGGCGCTGATTGCGGCGGCAGCGGCAATCTTCCCTTTACACCCGCTCATCAACGCTGCATGGAGCGATGCAGGCATCGTCGTGCGCCATCGCTACCACGTAGCTGCCGGCTTGCCCAACGGACACTGGGTACTCATCGCTGACGCCGGCGATCTCACCGAGCGCGGCATTGCCCGCGCATTAGCGCGGGCAAACGACAATCTGAGCGCCGCGACCTGCGTGATAGCAACCACCAACGACTGGTGGCAAATCGCGCCACCACTGCCCGGTACAGCCGCCGCGTTAACGCTGAGCGCCGCCCTTCCAAAACCGGTGGCGATAGATGAAACGACGATCGTCACCGGATCGGTAGTGCACCTGAGCTTGTGTTACGACGCACGGATTATCGATCATCCCACCGCGATGGCATTTTTGGCCGCTCTATGTGGCCGGCTAGGGGTAAAGATGATATGAGGCAACCGTGATTGATGGTTGCCTCACAACTACAAACAACTGCCACAATTTACCGCCATGCTATAGTTGCAGGTGGTATAATCTGATTGTCAGGCTGGCAAACTGTACTAATCGCAATAAACCCGAGGGGGTAAGCCATGGCGAGCAAGAAGCAGCGGATCGGCGTGCTCACCAGTGGTGGCGATGCGCCGGGTCTCAACGCCGTCATCCGTGCAGTCGTCAAGTCGGCGTCCAGTCTCGGTTGGGAAGTGATCGGTATCCACGACGGATTTGAGGGGCTGCTAGGAACGAAGAGCTATCGCGTGCTGACCAATGCCGATGTGCAAGGGTTGTTACCCCGTGGCGGGACGATTCTGCGCACTACGAACAAAGGCCATTTTGGCCCGCGGCGCAGCGATGAGCTGTCGGAAGAAGATCCGTATGTGCGCGCAGTAAAAGCGATTGAGGAGATGAATCTGCGGGCGCTCATCACGATCGGTGGCGAGGGCACGCAGCGGATCGCGCTCGAGTTGCACAAACTAGGCGCACCGGTGATCGGCGTGCCAAAGACGATTGATAATGATCTGGCTGGCACCGATCGCACGTTCGGCTTTGACACCGCGTTGCAAGTGGCAACTGATGCTATTGACCGGCTACACACCACAGCCGCTAGCCACAACCGGGTCATGGTGCTGGAGGTCATGGGCCGGCACACCGGCTGGATTGCGCTCCATGCCGGTTTGTCAGGCGGCGCTGATGTCATCTTGATTCCAGAGATTCCATTTTCGATCGAGCGGGTAGCCGAAAAGGTGCATGCGCGTGATGCGCAGGGGAGCGCATTTAGTATTATTGTAGTAGCGGAAGGCGCACGCCCGCGCGGCGGCAGCGAGATGTATATCGCCGAAGGCCGTTTGGGCGGAATTGGGCACTGGGTTGGCGAGCAGCTTGAGCGTCTGACCGGCAAAGACGTGCGGGTCGTGGTGTTGGGCCATTTACAGCGCGGTGGTTCACCTTCGCCGTATGATCGGTTGCTTTCAACACGCTACGGAGCAGCAGCGGTGCAAGCCGCCGCGCGCGGGATCTATGGCGAGATGGTGGCGTTGCGCGGGCAAGATATTGTGACGGTGCCACTCGCCGAGGCGTGCGGCTACCTCAACCGAGTGCGCCCGCATAGCGATTTAGTGCTCTGCGCGCGTAGTTTGGGGATCGTGTTTGGCGATGAACTCTGATGCCGCCCGCGTTGCCGGCATCAGCGTAGAGGTGACGAGACGATGATCCGTTACGAGATTGCCGCGACGACGGTGACAACCGCGCCGCCAGAGCGAGTGTTGTCAGTGCTTGATGATTTCAGCAATTGGCCGCGTTGGATGCCATCGCTGGAACGGGTGCGGATTGAGTTGCCGCCGGATGACCGTCCGCGGCAAGGCTATCGATTCAAACTCCATGGCATGCTCGTGCATGCCGAGATGGAAGTCATCGACTATACGCCATTGAGCCGGGCAACACGCTTTCGGATCAGCTTTCCGCCCTTTCAAGGCGTTAACCGCTGCCGGTTAGTGCCGCTTGGCGATGGACGGTATCGGATCGAACGGCTTGACCAACTGGAATTGCCCGATCTGGTTGCGCATCTGATTGATGCGACTCAGCGGAAACGCTTTGAGAAGCTGGCACTCGAGTTTTTGCATGCGTTGCGCCGCGTCGTTGAACAGACACCAAATGGAACCGTCTCACCCCCTTCACCAACTGGCTGATCAGATCGAGCGGGCTGGGCTGAGCGCACCGGTTGCGATGGTGTTGCACATAGTTGCTCCGTTTGACGTGGTGTGCAGCCAAGGAGCGCAAGCGTTGGCGCCATTTGCGCGTGGCACCCGCTGGGCTAGTGCGATCGAGACGTTAGCGTTACCAGCGCATTGGCCTGCACTGCGTGATCTGTTGTGGGCGCGTTTGCGCGCGCGCTAGCAGCCGTTTGGCGATAGGCGCTTCGCAGCGCGCTAACTGTGATATACGCTGCGCTTGGGGTGCGGTCGTCGAATAGCCGCATCCCATACCGTGCATACCGGTGGCTCCCGTTCCGGTAAGGGATGCCATTTTTCTTGCTACATATCATCGTTTTATCGCTTTGTGATGCTTTTTCCTGCCTCAAACAATTGACAAAGCCGATCTAGTAGGTTACACTCAATAAGAAATTGGCGGTTGAGCTGTAAAAGATTGCATATTGGCGGAAGGAAGCATCTGATGAGCCTGCCGGCGGGTTTCTTTATCATCGCACTTACCGTGGTCATTGCGCTTGTCTGGCTGCATCATGCGCGC
>JANWYE010000194.1 GCA_025057175.1 Chloroflexus sp.
CGCCTAAGGCTCCTTAAGGCTCTATTCTCGCTGTACGGGCACAGCACGCTGTGCCCGTACTCTTCTCTCAATCGCGTGGCCGTCGTTCGACCACGATCCTAAATTGCACGTCGCCGGCGAGGTATTGCAGCGTGGTGCTGACGATAGAAATGACCATTCCGCCAAAGAAGGCCGGCCAGAAGCCATTGACCACGAAGTTGATGCCGAGCTGGTCGGCCAGCGCTGAAGTTAACCCCAATAGCAGCGCATTGATGACTAGCCCAAACAGGCCGAGCGTGAGAATGACCAGCGGGCAGGTGAGGAAGTAGAGTAGCGGTCGCAGCAGCGCGTTGAGCAGCCCAAATAGCAGGGCCACAATACCGATCTGCCAGCCCGGCCCGGTAAACTCGATCCCCGGCACGATCCACACTGCGGCAAAGATCGCCAATGAGTAGATTAACCAGCGCAGGAACAGCCGGCTTAGTTCGCTGCGTGGCGGGGTGGTGGATGTTGGAGGTGGATACATGGTGATGCTCCTTCCAGCCGGATAGGCTAATCCTACCCGACTCGCCGATCTGTCGCGAGTATGATACTATACGGCGCGGCACCGGTACAGGTGTCACTTGCTGTGATGATTGACGAATAAACAATGACCAAGGTTGAAGAAACAGCCCTTTTCGCCCGCGTTGCCCAGAGCGCGCGGGCCGATGGCAAGGAAGCCTATTTTCGCCTGCACCGCCACCGGTTTGCGGCCATGCTGCGCGCGATGGGGCCGGCCAACGGCGCTCATGTGCTTGAGGTGGGGGTAACGCCGGGCCAGTTTACTGAGTTGTTGGTCGGGGCCGGCTTTAAAGTTAGTGGCGCCGATCTTGATCCTTTTACCCGCAAGGCGCTGTGGGATCGGTTGGGGGTTGAGGTGCGGCAGGTTAACCTCGAACGGGAACCGGTGCCCTATCCTGATGCGAGCTTCGATTGGGTGGTGTTTTCGGAGGTGATCGAGCACATGGTCTATTCGCCCTTGCCGATTCTGCGCGAATTTTACCGTGTGTTGCGCCCCGGTGGCCGTTTGCTGATCACGACACCCAACGAACTCTACCTCAAGAGCCGGGCGCGAGCGATTCTGCGTATGCTGCTGTGGCAGAGCCTCAGCACCCGCGAGGAGTTTCGTCACCAGATGCTGCTCGAAGGCGAGGCGCGCTACACTACCCACAGCCGTACCTATACGATGGAAGAGTTGGTGTGGCTGGTTGAACAGGCCGGTTTTCGGATTGCGCTCAAGCGGTTTGAAGCTCCGTGGGAGCGGGTTGGTCTCGAAGCGCGTCGCCTCTTGAATGCACCGCATCGCGTTGTGGCCAAGGCACTCTTCTTTGCGCTCACCGCCGCAATTCCACCTACTCGCTCGATGTTGCTGGTTGTTGGCCAACGGCCTGCCGAATGAGGCCACAAAACAACGGTCCGACAGACTGTGCCAGCGCCAGAAGTTCTAGCTTCCTCACCTGAGGGGTGGTTGGGCGAGACTGCCAGAGTGCTCTGTTTGGCCCGCTCCGGGTGCGTGATCCACTGGCTTGCTCCAACGCGCGCCCAAGGTCTGCGGGTTGCCTGCTGATTGCGCTCTGAAGAGGGTTTGATGCCTTGTTGCCGGTAGCGCGTTCTTGTGCCATTGCGAGGTGCGGTAGGCATGCAGCGTTGCTGTGTGCCTACCGCAATCTCTCTGTGGCTATTACCGAATTGACGCCAACCCCTGCCTCTCGCTATAATAGGGCAAGCGGGCCGCTAGCTCAACGGCAGAGCAATCGGCTCATAACCGACAGGTTCTCGGTTCGAATCCGAGGCGGCCCACCAAGCGCGACCGGCCTTTGCCGGTCGTTGGTTTTTGCTGCGGGGAGCACAAGACCATCGCATGGTTTGACCGGCTTTATAGTCCTGCCAGCAAGGCAATGCTCTGCTGTCTTTGCTCACAGCGTGAACCGATCGGCAACCCTCTGCCGGTGTTGCCGCTTTCGATGGATCTTCACACCACCGGCGCTTGACAGCCGGCCCACTTCCTTCTATCATTCTTTGCACAATCAAAGATGCGCATCTGCGCAGCCAGGGGAGCCGGGTGAGCCCGGCTGAGATTGCGGCCCGATTGATGCCGCTGACCCTTTGAACCTGATCTGGGTTATACCAGCGGAGGGAAGGCTTTCTGGTGATGTACCGTCGCTTCCAATCGCTGGGGCGGCGGTTTTTGGTTTGGGGAATGCAGCGCAGGGCGCTCGCTAATGGTTGGGTAGGTTTTGTTATCAGTAGGAGGAGTGGTATGCCTGCAGTGACCGTGAGTTTCGAGGTGTTGCCCGGCGGTTTGCCTGATAAAGCTACCACCTATGCCGCCGTTGACGCGGCGATTGCAGTGGTGGCCGAGAGCGGCCTAACCTACCGCGTTTGCCCAATGGAGACGACCATCGAAGGTGATTACGATGCGATTATGGCCGTGATTAAGCGGGCGCAAGAGGCGGTGCTGGCCGCCGGCGCTAGCCGAGTCTTTACCCTGATCAAGGTTGACTACGATCCGAACGGCTCGTCAATTGCTGAGAAGCTGGCGAAGTATGAGTGAAGAGGTTTCCGCGCCGATACCTGCTGCGTCGCCAACTACGCCTGTCCGCCTAGGGTGGCGCGCCAGCCTTGCCGAATATGGCCCGCCGGCTCTGCTTGTGCTCGGTTTGCTCTTGCTCTGGGAAGGGCTGGTCTGGTATTGGGCGGTGCCGGCGTGGCTGTTGCCATCGCCATCGCGGATTATTGCGACGTTGGTTACGAGTCTGCCGGTGCTGGTCGAGCACACCTTGGCGACGCTCACGGTGACTATTCCCGGTTTTGGCTTGGCATTGGTGGCCGGTTTTGGGTTGGGCGTGGCGCTTGATGCGTCGCCGCTTTTGCGCCGCGCCGTCTACCCGCTGCTGGTGACATCGCAGACGGTGCCGATTGTGGCGATCGCGCCGTTGCTGGTGGTCGGTTTCGGGTTTGGTCTCTTGCCCAAGGTGCTGGTCGTGGCGCTGATCACCTTCTTCCCGATCGTGGTCAATACCATCGATGGCCTCCAAGGGGCCGATCGTGACCAACGCCGCTTGCTTGAGGCCATGGGGGCCAACTATTGGCAATTGCTGCGCCTGCTGCGCTTGCGCGCCGCGCTGCCGGCTATCTTTACCGGTATCAAAGTTTCGATTACCTACAGCGTGATCGGCGCGGTTTTGGCCGAATGGATCGGCGCTAGCGCCGGGTTAGGGGTCTATATTGCTCGCTCGCTGCGCGCCTTTCGCACCGATCAGGTCTTTGTCGCCGCGTTGGTGACATCGTTGCTGACGATAGCCCTCTTTACGTTGGTGAGTCTGCTTGAACGCTGGGTCGTTTTCTGGAAGGGAGAACGTTAATGCGCAGATGGTTTGTGCTTACGCTCGTGTTGCTCCTCACCGCGTGTGGCGGTGGCGCAGCGACGCCGGTTACACCTACCCAAGCCCCGCCAACCAAAGTGCGGGTGGGGTTAGATTGGACGCCCAACACGAACCATACCGGTCTCTATGTGGCCCAAGATAAGGGCTACTACGCGCAGCAAGGGCTGGAGGTTGAGATTCTCGGCGCGCAAGAGGGCGGCACTGTCGAGCAGTTGGTTGCGGCGGGCCGGCTCGATTTTGGCATTTCGTATCAAGAAGGGGTGACACAGGCCCGCGTGGAAGGGGTGCCAATCGTCTCGATTGCCGCTATCATCCAACACAATACCAGCGGGTTTGCCAGCCGCGTCGAAGAAGGCATCACCAGCCCGCGCGATTTTATCGGCAAGAAATACGGCGCGTTCGGTTCGCCGATTGAAGAGGCGGTCATTCGCGGCCTGCTCGAATGTGCTGGCGTTGGCGACCAATTCAATCAGGTGAAGTTCGTTGACATCGGCAGCTCCGATTTCTTTGTCGCCACCGAACGCGATGAGGTCGATTTTGTCTGGATTTTCAAAGGTTGGACCGGCATCGAGGCTGAGGTGCGCGGCGTGCCGCTCAATATTGTGATGATGAATGACGTGCAATGCATTCCTGATTACTACACGCCGGTGCTTATCACGAGCGAAAAGCTGATCGCCGAGCAGCCCGATCTGGTGCGGCGCTTCCTTGCCGCCACTAGCGCCGGTTATCGCTTTGCCATCGAGCAGCCTGCCGAAGCAGCCGCGATCTTGCTTAAGGCTGCGCCCGAACTTGACGCCGAACTGGTGCGGCGCAGCCAGCAATATCTGGCCGGCCAGTATCAGGCCGAAGCGCCGCGTTGGGGTGAGCAGAAACTTGAGGTCTGGCGCGCCTACGCCCAATGGATGGCCGACCGCAACTTGATTGCCCGCATGATCGAACCGGAAAAGGCGTTTACCAACGCTTTCTTGCCGTAGCCGTCCTTCGCCGTAGGGACACAACCGCGTTGTGTCCCTACGCGGTCATCAATCAATAAACTCATGCCAACCCTCGAATTACGGTCTATTAACAAATCGTTCGCCACCCCCGCCGGCCCGGTGCCGGTGCTCGACCGGCTGAGTATGCAAGTCGCAGCGGGTGAGTTTGTCGCCGTGATTGGGCCGAGTGGCAGCGGCAAAACGACCCTGTTCAATATCATCGCCGGCCTTGAGCATCCCGATGCTGGCGCAGTCTTGATCGACGGTGTTGCGGTGACGGGCCGGCGCGGGCAGGTGGCCTACATGCCGCAACGTGATGCGTTGCTGCCGTGGCTGTCGGTGATCGAGAATGCGGTGCTGGCGACAGTCGTGCAAGGTGGTGATGTGGCTGCGGCTCGCCGCGAAGCGCGCTCCCTGCTCGCCGATTTCGGCCTGCAAGGCTGGGGCGATGCCCGCCCGGCGCTGCTGTCGGGTGGCATGCGCCAGCGCGCCGCCTTTTTGCGCACCGTCCTCTGGCACCGCCCGATCATGCTGCTCGACGAACCCTTCGGCGCGCTTGACGCCCTCACCCGCGCCCAACTGCAACAGTGGCTGCTCGCGCTGTGGGATCGGCTCGACCGCACCGTCTTGCTCGTTACTCACGATATTGATGAGGCCATCATCCTCGCCGACCGCATCTACGTGCTTACCCCACGCCCGGCGCGCATTGCGCTAGAGGTGCGGGTCGCGCTGCCACGTCCGCGCTCGTACACGCTCGTCACCGATCCCGCCTTTGCCCGTCTCAAACGGCAGTTGCAGCAGGTGTTGATGAACGGCGAATAGCGATGAGGCGAGGCTAGAGCAATGTGCGCAGCGGCTTACCATAATGCCGGCTGGGTCACTGCCCCGGTTGCCAATTCCGGCCAGCGTTCAACCAAGCGAGTAGCCGGCACCCGTCCCAGTTCGCTCGGTTCGAGCTTATGCAGACCGCCGCCATAAACGCGGCTCGCCGTTGCCAGCGCCTCGTCGCTGATAGCTTGTAACGTGGCAAATATCTCAGCCGCGCTAGTGGGATCGTCGCGCAGCAACGTTGCCAACTTTGCTTTTGGGTAGAGCATCAGATACACATTCGGCGGGATTGCCTGCGAACGATTCCAAATGAAGCGAAACGGTGGCCTGCCCTGCCCGCTCCGTCCCATGTAGGTGCAGAGGAATGACGCCGGAGCGCGCAATTCTTGCCGGTACCACGGTGTGCGCCGGCTGACAAGGTAGCGCGCGCGTAATTCGGCCGGGGCCGTCTGGAAGTATGTCCACAAAGCAGGGTATCGTTCGCGCACTTGCTTTTCGTCGAGGTTGCAGTCAATCAGGCAGAGTTGCGGGTGCAGGTTCGGATAGCCATCTTCGTCAGACTCAATAATCGTTGTCTTCAGGCGGCGCGGTGGCGGCAGAATGGGGCGCAGGCATTCGTCAGGCAAGCCAAGCTGGCGCGCAGCGCTACGTTCGAGGATGAAAAAGTCATTGCCGCCGGTTACAATTCCGCGCCGAATGTCAAACAGGTCGCTCAGAAACACAGCCGGTTGCGCCGGTAATGAATCGGTGTTCGCGCTAATCTCGGCGCTAATTGCCGACCAAGCCCGCGCTGCCTTCAGCTTTATTGCCGGAACCGTGCGGATTGTCTGCGGTTGAGCCAGCGTGCCGCCTGCCGAAATGATCGCGCAATGGTCAGGTGGTGGCGGTTCGTTGCGCAGCACAACCACCGTTGATGAAACAAGGGCATCGGCGAATTGGGTGTCTGCTGCATCAAACCGGTGAATCCTGATGACCGTGACACGTTCGCTAAAAAAGCGCCGTAATGCCTCACCATAATCGACATCCATCCACTCTGCCGGCAGGAGCCATGCTGCGTAGCCGCCCCGTTTCAGCCATGCCATGCTCAACAACACTACATACACATACAAACCGGCCAATCCAGAGACGCGGATTCCGGTATGTTGCATAGTCAGCGCGCGCAGCCGTTGTTTGGTTGCTTGGTCAAGGTGATGATGGCGCGTATAGGGCGGGTTGGCGAGAATGAGATTGGGCGCCGGAAGGCGCTGGGCACCAGTCATCAAGGCAGTGCAATCGCCGCCCACCACGTGCAAACCGGTTTCTGACCAGACCTCGCGCGCGATGGCGCACAATCCTTCATCTATTTCAATCCCAATCGCAGACGTAATCCGCTCGCGGCCAAACGCAGCCAGCGCCGCTGCATAGAGACTACCGGTGCCAACCGCTGGATCGGCAAACGAGATAGCTGGCAAATCGTCTCCGACTACCGCGCGCAAATACTGCGCAATCTCGTTTGCAAGGAGCGGTGGGGTGGCAAATTGGCCCCGACGATTGCGTTCCGCTGCCGGTGTGCGACTGTCGAACAGGCGCTGCTGGATTTGCCGGATGCTTTCGCGGTGGGTGAGGGTAGGAATTGCCATAAGATAGGCTTATCCGGCCTAAACTTGGGAGGTTATCGTAGCAACGGCCCGCCCATCGAGCCTGACACCTATCACCTGCTCGTACCGCAGAGACGGCCCATTGGGCCGTCTCTGCGGCGTGGCGTGGCGGTGCCTACTCTTCCGGTGGTAGCGAGGTGGTGATGTCGTACACCAGTACCTGTACGTCGAGACCCTCGTTCGTCAACAACGAAATGGTAAATTCATTCGTAGCATTCTTGATCGCCTGCTCGTCGGCGGCGGGCGCGTAAGCGCGAATGCTGGCCTCTTCGGCAGAAACCCGCGTCACCCGCGTCACGGCGCTGGGGCTGGCGGCAGCAATCCGGCGCTGAATCTCGGCAATCGCTTCATCAAGCGTCATGGTACATCACCTCTTAAAT
>JANWYE010000195.1 GCA_025057175.1 Chloroflexus sp.
GGGGAGGCCGGGAGGGGGGCAGACACCCCGCTGGGAGAGGGGGTGAGGCCGCTGAGGCATCGCGCCCCTGCCGCACTCCTAAGGCCAAGCTGGCTTGGTCGAGATTGCACAGCGCCCCTCGCCCCCTGTGGGAGCGGGGCTGGGGGTGAGGGGTGCTAGCCCCCACCCGCCCCTCCCCCGCTGGGGGAGGGAGCAACACCTCCCCCCGGAGGGGGAGGCCGGGAGGGGGGCAGACACCCCGCTGGGAGAGGGGGTGAGGCCGCTGAGGCATCGCGCCCCTGCCGCACTTCTAAGACAAAGCTAGCCGTGCCGCGATCACGCAGCGCCCCTCGCCCCCTGTGGGAGCGGGGCTGGGGGTGAGGGGTGATGGCCCCCACCCTGACCCTATTGTGATTCTGTTGCGGGTTTTGGTAGCTATTGCTCGGCCTACTACCCATCCAAAATGCATACTTCGCGCCGGTAGTCAAGGGTGACGCGCCGGAAGCGGCTGAGTAGCCGGTTACCAGCGTTGGCCCTCCCTCGCCGGCCAAGGTCGCCATGGCTAGTAGCCGGTACATCAACCTCGACCGATGCAAGACGAAATGGGCCTAATTCGAGATCGACTGCCATACCTAACGCCACCGGCGTGGCAGTAGCAAAGCCATGGCCAGTGGTGGCCGGAATGGGGCGAGGGTTGAAGCCAAGGTTTGCGGCGAGATCGGGGCTGAGCGTGAGCGCGCTGTTTGAGCCGGTGTCAATGGTGAGCAGCAGGTCGGCTGGTCGTGGCGCGCTAACCCTTGCTGTGATCGCCGGGAAGTGCTCAAAGAAGCAGAGCGGAAGAGTAGCGCCATTGGGGCCGGGTAGGGGTGGAGCGAGGTCAGGGTGGCAGAGACGAATGATCTGTTCAGTGTAATCAATCGTGAGGTTGAGCCGGTGGAGTACGTTGTAGCCGAGCACGATGTCAACTGGAAATGGCGCATGGCTGAGGTCGATTGCCATCAGGTAGAGGTTGCGCAGGGTCAGATCACCGATGCGCAACCATGGCAGTACCGTCTCGGTGAAGGGTACGGTGTCGGAGGCGGCGTCAGAGCCGAGGGCAAAATCGCCAATGCGCAGGTCGAGCCGGCGGGCAAGCGTGAGGTCAATCGCCGAGGGGTCGGTGCCGGTGTCGATCAAGACCATAAGCGGGCGACCGCCGGGGCCGGCAGCTTGACAGCGCACCACTTGTGGTTGCCAGACCAACGGCACTTCTATCAGACCGCTGGCCGGGAATTCGAGCCGGGTCTGATCGTCAAGCATATTGCTCCGTTGCGGTATCATCGTGGCGGGTCACCGCCCGGTAAAGTGCGAGCGCGCGCATGCGTTGGGTGGCATGATCGACGATCGGGGCTGGGTAGTCACGCCCAATCTGCACCCCGGCCCGAATCTGCTCAGCAGCCGGCAACTTGTGCGGTTCGTGGATATAACGCGCCGGTACGTGGGCCAGTTCCGGCACGTAGCGCCGCACATACGCGCCGTCTGGGTCAAACTTCTGGCCTTGGCTGACCGGATTGAAGATGCGGAAGTAGGGTTGGGCGTCAGTGCCGGTGCCGGCGGCCCATTGCCAACCGCCATTATTTGCCGCCGGGTCGCCATCAATCAGCAGATGCATAAAATGTCGTTCGCCCCAGCGCCAATCGATCAACAGGTCTTTGGTTAGGAACGACGCGACGATCATGCGAGCACGGTTATGCATCCAACCTTCTTGTTGCAGTTGGCGCATCGCCGCATCAACAATCGGGTAGCCAGTTTGGCCGGCTTGCCACGCCGCAAAGAGGGCCGGATCGTTCGGCCACGCAATCTTGTCGTAGACTGGTTTGAAGCTACCACGTAGGGCATGCGGAAAATGGTAGAGCACTTGCACGTAGAAATCGCGCCAGATCAACTCGCCGATCCAGCTCTCTGGCCCCGGTCCGGGCGGTGCGGCCCGCGCCGCAGCCACGCATTGGCGCGGCGAGAGGACGCCAAAGCGCAGGTAGGGTGAGAGACGCGAGGTGCCGGCGGCGGCCAAAAGATCGCGTGCGGTAGCGTAGTTGGCAATGGCCTTGTGGATGAATTGTTCGAGGGCGGCGAGGGCTGCTGTTTCGCCGGCAGCGAAGCGGGGCAGGCGAGTTGGCGCGTTGGGCAAGAGTTCGTTCAGCGCTGGTAACGGCTCGCTCACCGGCAGCGGGATGGCAGCCAGTTGCGGGATGGCTTGTACACGAACTGATTCACTCTCCAGCCGCGCTCGCCAGCGCTTGGCATAAGGCGTATAGACGGTGTATGGCCGGCCTTCGGCAGTCGCAACCTCGTTCATCTCAAAGATTACTGCGTCTTTGTAACTCTCGGCCTGATAACCGGCGGTGCGCAGCTCGCGCTTAATCGCGCTGTCGCGCCGGATAGCGTAAGGTGTATAGTCGCGATTCCAAGTCACCCCACGAGCGCCGGTTTCGCGCAAGAGGCTCATCAGCGTGGGTAACGGCTCGCCGCGCCGCACCACCAAATGCAGTCCCAGCTCCCGCAGTTCGGCGTCGAGCGCGGCTAAACTATCGAGCAGGAATTGGGTGCGGGCCGGGCTGGCGAAACGCCCGCAGATGATCACGTCATCAAAGATAAAGACTGGGATCACCGCGCCACCGGCCAGTTCTGCCGCTGCTGCTAAGCCTGTGTTGTCGCGCAGGCGCAGATCGCGCCGAAACCAGTGGATGAGCATAGAACAGTTTACATAAAAATAAATTAAAGGCGTTACAGCATAACATCTCTACCCATTATACGCCGGTTCACCGTAATAGCGCACGTTAGCCGAGCAACCATCATCCGTGCTCGCGAGCGATTACTTCGCCGCCGCTGGCGGCTCGCAATGACAGTGTGGTTCCCTCCCGCCCCCCCTTGTCATTGCGAGGGGGCGCAGCCCCCGAAGCAATCTCCTGCTCCAGTGGGAGGCAACCGCTCACCGCATTCTTCTCGCTTCTGCGGGAGATTGCTTCGCCGCCTGCGGCGGCTCGCAATGACATGGGGGTGTGTCATTGCGAGGGGCGGTAGCCCCCCGTTGTCATTGCGAGGGGGCGTAGCCCCCGAAGCAATCTCCTGCTCTAACGGCACCTGCTCTCTCAAAGCGCATCATTCCCGCCCCCGCCGGAGATTGCTTCGCCGCCGCTGGCGGCTCGCAATGACAGGGAGGGCGCGTCGTGGCGCGGGGGCGCAGCCCCCTTGTCATTGCGAGGGGCGGTAGCCCCCCTTGTCATTGCGAGGGGCGTAGCCCCCGAAGCAATCCCCTGCTCCAGCGGGGGACACCCGCTCACCGCATCCCTCCCGCTTCTGCGGGCGATTGCCTCGCCGCCTCTGGCAGCGCGCACTGACAGACAACTCCAACGATTGCAACGGCTCTCCCAGCCGGCGTGGTATAATCAGCCCAGATACGTACACCTGTGCGACAGAACGGTGAAAGGACGGGCATGAGCGCCGAGCGGCTGGTGAATCCCCATTCCGATAGTGACGACCAACAGGTTGAGAAGAGCCTGCGCCCGCGCACGCTGAGCGAGTTTATCGGGCAAGAGAAGGTCGTCGAGCAATTGCGGATTGCGATTGCCGCCGCTCGTGGGCGCAATGAGGCGCTTGATCATACTCTCTTCTACGGGCCGCCGGGGTTAGGCAAGACATCGCTGGCGAATGTGGTTGCCAACGAGATGGGAGCCAAGATCAAGATTACCAGCGGGCCGGCGATCGAGCGGGCCGGCGATTTGGCGGCGATCTTGACTAACCTGCAGGCCAACGATGTGCTGTTTATCGACGAAGTGCATCGCTTGAATCGGGTAGTGGAAGAGGTACTCTATCCGGCAATGGAAGATTTCGCGCTCGATCTGGTGGTGGGCAAGGGGCCGGGAGCGCGCAGTTTGCGCCTTAGCCTGCCCCGCTTTACCGTGATTGGCGCTACTACTCGTCTTGCCCTGCTCACTTCGCCGTTGCGCGACCGGTTTGTCTCAGTTCACCGGCTGGTGTTTTATTCCGATGAAGCGATGGCCGAGATCGTCAGCCGCTCGGCACGGATTTTGGGGGTAGCGATCAGCCCTGAAGGCGCGCGCGAGATTGGCCGGCGGGCGCGCGGTACGCCGCGTATCGCCAACCGGATCCTGCGCCGAGTGCGTGACTATGCGCAAGTGGTGGCCGATGGCGCGATTACGTTGGAGGTGGCGCGGGCGGCGCTGGCTCAGCTTGAGATTGATGAGCTGGGGCTAGATGAGAACGATCGCCGGCTGTTGCGCGCGATTATCGAGCTGTTCAACGGCGGGCCGGTTGGCCTCAGCACGCTGGCGGCGGCGCTGGCCGAGGAGGTTGACGCGATCGAAGACGTGTACGAGCCGTTCTTGTTGCAGCTCGGCTTCTTGCAGCGCACTCCGCGCGGGCGCATTGCTACCCGCCGCGCCTACGAGCATCTTGGGTTGCCCTTCCCGGAACGCGCGCTGCCGCCCGACGACGAGAGCGGGCCGCAGCAGGGGACGTTGTTCTGATATGGCTTGCCTATCAATTGCGATCATCGCCCGCGATGAGGCGCGGCACATTGCCGGCTGTCTGCGCAGTGTCGCCGGTCTCAGCGATGACGTGGTGGTCATTGTTGATGCGCAGACTCGCGATGAGACGGCGGCGATCGCAGCCGATTATGGCGCGCGAGTCTTGATCGAGCCGTGGCGTGGTTTTAGCGCCCAGCGCAATTTGGCCCTCCAACGCTGCCGTGGCGAGTGGGTGCTCTTTATAGACGCTGATGAGCGGTTGACGCCGGAGCTGTTTGTCGAGCTGGCGACGCTGATGCATCATGGTCCGCCAGCGGCTATGGCTGGTTATCGCATTCCGCGCTACAACCTCTTCTTTGGCCAACGCTTGCGCGGCGGTGGCTGGTACCCTGACTACCAATTGCGCCTGCTGCGCCGCGATGCAGCTTGGTACGATGAAGGCGTCGCCGTCCACGAAGTCGCTACGCTGCGTGGCGCGATCAGCGAGCTGCGCGGCCATCTGTTGCACCTCAACATCGAGCGGCTTGATGAGCTGTGGCAGAAACAGGCGCGCTACGCTTTCGCCGAGGCGACGATGCTCTACCGCGCCGGGCGGCGCATGCGCTGGCGCAATCTGCTCGGCGCACCGGCCCGCGAGTTCACCCGCCGCTATGTCCAACTTGGTGGCTGGCGCGATGGCTGGTTGGGGTTGTTTCTCTGCGCGACGCTGGCATGGCACGAAGTGGTCAAGTTTTGCATGCTGCGCGGGTTGCAGGAGGGAGTGCAGTCATTCTAGCCGCAAGGTGAAGCAAAAGGCGCACATGACTTTTTGTCTGTAGCGTACATATTGGTGTCCAGAGTCCGTTGCGGGTTGGGCGTCGGAGCAGGACGTTGCATTGCCACCGTGGCGAGGCAAGCTCCCGCGAGCGTGGGATGCAGCCGCTTCACGCATTCCCTTTTCGTGTCTGGGCAGTTTACGACGAAGGAATACTTATGAACCCGATTGCTGGAGCGTTGGCTCAGCGTCCGCTGCTGATCCTCGATGGCGCGCTAGCGACCGAACTTGAGCGACGGGGTTGCGATCTGGCCGATCCGCTCTGGTCGGCGAAGGTGTTAATCGAAAATCCGGCGCTGATCCAAGCCGTTCACGCTGACTACTTTGCTGCCGGCGCTGACGTGGCAATTACGGCTAGCTATCAGGCGACGATACCCGGTTTTCTGGCCCGTGGGCTGAGCGAAGCGGAGGCCATCGCGCTGCTGCAACGCTCGGTTGCGCTGGCCCGCGCTGCGCGTGATGATTTTTGGGCCGAGCCGGCCAACCGGAAGGGGCGTATCCGCCCGCTCGTAGCGGCGTCGATCGGCCCTTACGGCGCGTATTTGCACGATGGTTCGGAATATCGCGGCAATTATGGTCTGTCTGTCACCGAACTGATTGCCTTTCATCGCCCACGCATGGCAGCGCTGGCTGCCGCTGAACCCGACCTTTTTGCCTGCGAGACGATTCCTTGTTGTGATGAGGCGCGGGCGTTGGTAGCATTGTTGGCCGAATTTCCTCATCTGACAGCATGGATTAGTTTCAGCGCTCGTGATGGCGCGCATACCTCGCAAGGCGAGCCGGTGGCGGAAGTGGCCGCCGAGATTGCCGCGCACCCGCAAGTGGCTGCGGTTGGTATTAACTGCACTGCGCCGCGCTTTATGCTCGATCTCATCCAAGCGATCCGGTCTGTCACTGACAAGCCGATTGTGGTCTACCCCAATTCTGGCGAAACCTACGATCCGGTAGCGCAATGCTGGATCGGCACAACTGAGATTGGCGATGTTGCCGCGCAGGCTCGGCAATGGTACGCCGCTGGGGCGCGGTTGATTGGCGGCTGTTGCCGGACAACGCCCGATCACATTCGGGCGTTGGCGGCATGGGCTGCGCGCGAGGTGGAGCATGGTTGAAGCATGGCCGTTCGATCCATTTGTTATTCCCACATCGCAGGTGTTACGGGTCGGCGCCTACCCACTGCACGGCGCGCCGGTGTTTCACGTCGATCCCAATCATTATCACGCCGAACTAGCCCTGAAGCAGGCGCTCTTGCAAGCCGATCATCGCTACTATATGCAAGCGTATCCAGAGAGCCTGCCGGCTCAGTGGGAACTGTTGGAATGGGGCGTGGCTGAGTTGGCCCGCAGCTATCCCCAGTGGTTTGTGGCGCGGCGCGAAGGCACAGCATTGCACTGGGAAAACCGGCTGCTTCATCAAACGGCTACGATCCGCATCGGGGGCGATCTTGGTTTGTGGCCGATTGACTGGCTAGGCCGACAGGTGCAAGAGGATCTGCTGTTGATGAAGGTTGATGAAGCCGCTGGCCATCCATTGATTGCCGGGCAACTCTGCTTTCCCAACCGTTGGTGCCTCGATGACAAGATGGGGTTGCCGCTTGCGGCGATCCACGGGCCAGTGCCGGGGTTTAGTGAGCGGTTAGCATTCTCGACTGATCAATTGGTAGCTCGTTTGCAGCCACACCGCCCGGTCTGGCGACGCAATTGGTCATTAGTCGTGTTACCCGATCTCGACCTCTCGCCACGGCTTGGCCCGCTTGATCGCGAAAAGGCAGCGATTACTGCTGACAATGCTGGCGAGCGCATCTTCTACCGGGTTGAACGGCAAACATTAGTCCGCCTTACGCATCATCCGGCAGTGTTG
>JANWYE010000196.1 GCA_025057175.1 Chloroflexus sp.
GATAGACCACTGTTCAGCCCACATTCCATCTCGTGCGAGGGGGGCACATGCAACAATACCGGCTAATGGGCATCTTGATGTTGATCGGTCTCCTGATCGGTTGCAGTACCGGCAGCGCGACGCCATCACCAACGCATGCCCAAAGGCCGGCAGAAGTTGCCGCTCCAACCCAGACCGCCATCGTGCCAGAACCTACCGGCATTGCGCCGGCAACGCAACGCCAAGCTCAGCCGGTGGCTACGCGATCCGCTTCTTTGGTAGCAGCACCAACGATCTCGACCGAATCAAAATTCCGCTCGGAACCATCAACAGCAGCGGACGCCTGACCAGCTCGCGCCCGGTGAATATTAGCGGCGATCTGACACTGGAGTTCTGGATGAAAGCAAACGCCGCCGACAATACCGCGCCGGCCTGCGATGGCTGGTACTACGGCAATATCATCATCGATCGCGACATCTTTGGCGGTGGCGATCACGGCGACTACGGGATCGCGCTTTGTGACGGCAAGTTGGTGGTCGGGTTTAGCGTCGGCAATGACGATCGGCTGCTGAAGGGAAATCGCACCGTCACCGATGGCGCGTGGCACCACATTGCCGTCACCCGCGCTAATAGCGGGCAAGTGCGGCTATTTGTTGATGGCCAGCTCGACGCGCAGATGAACGGACCGAGCGGGCGCATCGATTACCGGCTCAATCGCGACACCTCGTATCCTAACAGCGACCCCTACCTCGTCTTCGGGGCTGAAAAGCACGACTATGCGGGCAGCCGCTACTACAATGGGCTGCTCGACGATGTGCGGTTATCGAACATTGTGCGCTACACTGGCGATTTCACACCCCCCACCGCGCCCCACGCCGCCGACGCCAACACCGTTGCGCTCTACCGCTTCGATGAAGGCAGCGGCACGTCGATCACTGACAGCGCGCCGGGCAGCCAAAGCCCCGGTGAGCTAAAACCGCGCACCGGCGGCGCGGCTCAACACTGGTCGACCGATACTCCCTTTGCTGGCAGCGGCACGCCACTCACACCGCGCGCGTATTTGCCGCTGATTCTGCGCAGTTAAGCGCAATTGCCCATCCAATTCCTGTTCCGTTCCTCAACCACGCCATCTTGCATCGAAGGCTACGCTAGTGTGTAACCGTCTAGTTGGTAGAATTTTGTTTTGTTAAATGTGTCAATGTTTGGGAAGGCGGCGTTCGCAGCCGGAGAGATGGCTGTGACCTGCTTTGCCCAAACTAGCCCGCACAACGGTAAGCCTCCTCTACGTCATCACTACCACCAAACAGTGGTATAATCAACAAACAATCTCAAATCTGATGACGTTAGGAGCCAACGATGATCCTGCACAAGTTCGATGTTGTCAACCATCCCGTGCGGATGCGTATCTTTCAGACGTTGTACGGCGGACCTTACTCGATCAACCAACTGAGCCGTTTGCTGCCTGATGTGCCGCGCCCGTCTCTCTACCGCCACATCCACAAAATGCTTGATGCCGGGATCATCAAAGTCGCCGCGACCCGGCACATCAATGGGATTGAAGAGCGCTTTTTCACCCCCGTATTTGGGCAGATTAAATTAGCCGAGATTCGCGACGAAGAAGGCAAACGAAAAATGGCCGAACACGTCAGTATGTATGGTTGGGTCGTGGCGCAAGACCTTGCCCGCTATCTACTTGAGAAGGACAATCCGAGCTTTGACGACATTCTAGCTCACGACTTCACTTTTTACGCTACCGACGAAGAGTTTCACCATATCCGCAACACTATTTACCAGCTCTTGCGGGAAGCTGAACAACAGCCGCGCACCGACGGGCGCACGCTCCGGCGCGTGTTCGTGCTAGGGTACCCATTAGCGACCTTGCCGCACGAAACGCTTGATGGTAATGATGGCAGAGCGGAATGAATTCGGTCTTTGCGCCAAGCCGTAACCACAAGCTGAGATTACCCTCCCAACAAGCGCTTCATCTGACGGAAAATCAGGCGCACAGCAAACTGCGGATTGAGCCGGTAGAGCCGATCCATCGTTTTTGCATCGTTACCCACCAACACGCGAAACTGGTTGCGCTCCATCCCTTCGATAATGATCTGCGCCGCTCGCTCGGCTGGTAACGGCGTGATAGCGCTCTGGTTATCGGTACGCGGCAAGCTGCTCACGCCTGAATTAGCAGTGATATTCGTGTTGACCGCGCCGGGGAAGACTACCGTCACCCGCACGTTCGTTTCGAGCAGTTCGGAATACAGACCTTCCGTAAACAGTTTCACCGCTGCCTTGGCCGCGCCGTAGATGGTCTGTCCCGGCACCGGCAAAAAGCCACCCATGCTCGAAACATTAACGATATGCGCTTCGGGCCGGGCCAGCAGGTGCGGCAAAAAGGCCTTGGTCATCCACACGGTGCCGTAGAAATTGACGTTCATCACCCGCTCGATAGTGGCTTCATCGAGATCGGGCACCCGCACAAACGGCTGAATGATGCCGGCATTGTTGATCAGGCCATCGACTGCGCCGTGTGCCGCTATCACCTGCGCCGGCAAGGCGGCCACCGCAGCGCGATCAGTGATGTTCATTTCATGGGTTGAAAGCCGGTTGGCCTGCGCCCCTGCCAGTTGCGCCGTCTCACGCAAGGCAGTTGGGTTCAGATCAACCGCCGCTACTCGCGCTCCTTTCGCTAACAAATGCAACACCAAGGCCCGTCCGATCCCGCTGCCGCCACCAGTGACGACGATGACTTTGTTCTGCGCTCGCATAAGACATGCCTGTGACGTTTCAATGCTAATTGGCTACAACATGTAGTGAGGCCACCATACTCGATCAGCATCTGTCTTGTCAAATAAATGCAGAGAGACGGCCCCTAGGGCCGTCTCATCCAATCAACGTTTCCTACCGCCAGCTATCACACCGTTCGTTCATACCACGCGGCAAAATGATGCACCGGCCCGTGCCCCTGCCCCAAGCCGGGTGCGTGGCGCAACGCTAGCGTAATGTAGTCTTTGGCCGCTTGAACCGCAGCGGGCACGGCAAGGCCTTTCGCCAAGCCGGCAGCGATTGCCGAGGCAAAGGTGCAACCGGTGCCATGGGTATGGCGCGTCTCGATCCGAGGCGCAGAAAAATACCGATACTCCGTCCCATCATACAGCACATCAACACTATCGCCTTGCAAATGGCCGCCCTTCACCAACACCCACCGCGGCCCCATACGATGGATCACCTGCGCTGCCTGTTCCATTTCGGCAATTGTGCTGATTGCCATCCCGGTCAAGGCGCGCGCTTCGGGCAGATTAGGAGTCACGATCGTCGCTAGCGGCAACAGGAGTTCGATCAACGCCGCCTGAGCTTCCGGGCGCAAGAGTGGATCGCCGCTCTTGGCGACCATGACCGGATCAACCACCAGATAGGGCCACTGGTAGGCCCGTGCCTTTTCGGCAACCACCGCGATAATCTCGGCGTTGGCCAGCATGCCGGTCTTGACCGCATCAACTCCAATATCACTCACCACCGAGTCGATCTGCTGGCCCACAAACGCCGCCGGCAACTCAACGACCCCCTGCACGCCAATCGTATTTTGCGCTGTCACAGCCGTAAGCGCGCTCATACCATACGCACCCAGCGCGGCAAAGGTCTTGAGATCGGCTTGAATGCCGGCTCCGCCACCCGAGTCAGAACCGGCAATCGTCAAACAGCGTGGCAATGCCATGCCTGCTCCTTTCTACTCTATACATCTTGCCGGCGCGCCTCCGCCACCATCGCGCGTAACTGGCTGGCCGCTGCCGCCACATCTTCGGCGGCGACCACTGCTGACACCACTGCAACCCCATGAGCGCCGGCCCGGATGGCGTCAACGGCATTGGCAGCATTGATCCCGCCGATGGCCACGATTGGTAGCGCCACCTGCCGGCATATTGCGCGCAGACCTTCCATACCGATCGGCGGGGCGGCGTCGGGCTTGGTCGGCGTGGCAAAAATCGGCCCCACGCCTAAATAATCAGCGCCATCTTGCGCCGCCTGCATTGCCTCGGCCAGATTGGCGGCTGAAACTCCCAAGATTTTGTCTGGGCCAATCAAGCGGCGAGCCAACGCCGCCGGCATATCGTCTTGACCAACATGCACGCCATCGGCATCGATCGCCAGCGCCACATCAAGCCGGTCGTTGACGATCAACGGCACGCCGGCGCGCCGGGTCAGTTCACGCAAGGCTTGCGCTTCGGCGATCATCTGGCGGGTAGAGGCCGCCTTTTCACGGTACTGCACCACCGTAGCACCGCCGGCGATGGCCGCCTCAATCACAGCTAGATGAGATCGACCCCGCGCCAAACCGGCATCGGTCACTACGTACAGGCTCCAGTCAATGGATGTTTTTGACCACATACGTTACTGTAAGAGCTGTGCCGGGCGCGCGACCGCATGAACGTTCCTACGCCCGGCTGCCATAACTAGCGCGAACATCAGGCACACATTGTGGGGCGTGGCCGTTACCCAGCCACGCCCGCTTGGCGTTACCCCGCCACGGCAATACTCTGATCATCGCTCAAGACCGTAACCCGAGCGCCAGCGTGGATCTGTTCCGGCGACAGGTGATAAATGGCATCGTAGAAAGCCATCTTAAAACTGGCTGGGCCGCGAGCCTGCTCTGCGGCTAATTCAGCAGCTAACCCAAAACAGGCTAAGCCGGCTGCCGCTGCCAGCGCATAATCGCGTTCGACTGCCGCAAAGGCTGCGATCACAGTCGTCGCCGCGCAACCGGTGCCGGTCAGGGTCTTGAGCCACTCGTGACCGTTATCAACTGCAAACACGCGCGTGCCGTCGGTCACAATATCGCGCCGGCCAGTCACGGCCACCACCGTATGGTATTGCTGCGCCAAGGCCTGCGCCGCTGCCGCCGGATCATCGGCCTCAACCACCGCCTCGACCCCCTTCACCACGCCACCCATGCCGGCCAGCGCGCCGATCTCGCCTGAATTGCCGCGCACAACCGCAATCTGCAATTCTTCTAGCAGGCGGCGATTGCTCGTGGTTCGCAAGGTCGTTGCACCAGCGCCAACCGGATCAAGCACGATCGGAATGCCCAGCTCGTTGGCCCGTTTGCCGGCAATCAACATCGCTTCGATCCAATCGGGCGACAGGGTGCCGGGGTTGAGCACCAACGCACCCGCCATTGCCACCATCTCGGTCACCTCTTCGCGGGCATGGGCCATCACCGGCAACCCGCCAATATGCAGCGTAACATTGGCCGTATCGTTCATCACCACAAAATTGGTGATGTGGTGAATGAGGGGGCGCTGCTGGCGCACCCGTTCCCGCAACTCCGCGATCCGTTCGTTGAGAGTCATCGTTGCCTCCTTGCGCCAGCAAACGGAGACGAGCGCGCAGGGGTGTAAAAAACCGTCCTGCCGCGGCAGGACGGTTGATAGACGGTGAACGCAGACCATGCCAAAAGGACTGCGCGCTGCTCCTCCCTCCGCTGGCATAACCCAGATCAGGTTCAGAGGGTCGGCGCCGGCGGCGTTAGCCAAAGGCGCCCTCTCAGCTCGGTTCTCCCAAGCTCCCCCGGCATCTATTTTGTGCCATCATAGCATGAAAGCGAGCTTAGCGCAATCCCAATATAACTCGTTTGACGCGCCGCTCACGGGCTGGTATAATGCAGGCTTGACGTGAGCATGCGCTTCACGTCACTGTCTTATTGTCGTCGGTGTAGAGGAAATCAGTTATATCGGTGACGCAGCGTCTGGCAGTATACTGTTTGCCCACCACCGTCACCGCTCGAAAGACGAAGGAGTCGCGCTATCAGAGACCGGTTTCGCATCAACAATCGCATTCGCGCCCGTGAAGTGCGCCTCATCGACGAGAACGGCACGCAGGTCGGCATTGTGCCCTTACGCGAAGCGCTTGCAATGGCCGAAGAGCGAGGGTACGATCTGGTTGAAGTCGCGCCGAACGCGGTGCCACCGGTGTGTCGCCTGCTCGACTACGGCAAATTCCGTTACGAGCAGAGCAAGAAAGAGCGAGAAGCGCGCCGCAATCAAAAGCAGTCGGAATTGAAACAGATCCGGCTCATGCCGAAGACCGACGATCACGATGTCGCGGTGAAAGCGAATCAGGCGCGGCGCTTTTTGTTATCCGGCGATAAGGTGAAGTTTAACCTGCGCTTCCGCGGTCGCGAAATGGCTCACCCGGAAATCGGGCGCAAGATGCTCGACGAGATCGCCGAGCAATTGAGTGATATTGCGGTCATCGAACAAAAACCGCTGATGGAAGGCCGGGTGCTTTCTATGCTGCTAGCGCCGACAGCCAAAGTGCTCAAGGCAGCGCAGCAGGCGCAAAAAGCTGCCGCGCAGCGTCAATCGGCCGCCAGCGCCGCCCAGCCTCCTGCCGCAGCGCCGGTTCCGTCCGCTTCTGCTGAAGTCGAAGAGGACGAAGAAGAGGAAGTGCTCGCTGAAGATATCGATCTCGATGAGGAAGACTACGACGACGAGGACTACGACGACGAGGACGATGACGAGTTTGATGATGACGATGAGCGAGAGCGCCGTCGCCGGCGCTAACCGGGCGAAACCGGCCAACCCTTTGTCGATCCGGTTGCGGTAAAGGAGAGTTCAATGCCTAAGATGAAAATGAAGACGCATAAGGGCGCCAAGAAGCGCTTTAAGGTGACTGCGTCGGGCAAGTTTTTGCAGCAGCGCGGTGTGCGCGGCAACAAGCGCAACCGGCCTAGCCGCTCGCAGCGCGCGTGGGGCAAGGATCAACCGACCTCGCCGGCTAATCGCCGCATGTTGCAAGTCGCGCTGCCCTACGGCTTAGAATAAGGAAACGAAACGGCAGGTCACGCATGACCCGCCACGTTGATTAGCCCGGTGCTTGGCGCAGGGCTGTTGTTAGTCTGTAACGTTATCGGTTTTCGCGTTGGAATCGCGGATGAAGTTCAGGGTTCGGTCTGCCACCCCCTGACCGGTCCGCCAAAGGAGAAAGAATATGGCTCGTGTTAAGCGTGGCATGATGGTGCGCAAGCGCCACAAGAAGTTGCTGGCTCAGGCGAAAGGCTACCGCGGCGCGCGTAGCCGTCACTACAAAGTCGCTCACGAGGCGGTGATGCACGCGCTCGCCGATGCCTACCGCGACCGCCGCCGGCGCAAGCGCGATTTCCGCCGCCTGTGGATTATGCGCATCAACGCGGCTGCGCGC